>NC_019729.1:1773632-2073916 GCF_000317475.1 Oscillatoria nigro-viridis PCC 7112 | reverse complement strand
GCGAAGTTCAAGAGTTCGATCGAGCCATGATGCGCCGCTGCATAGAATTGGCTCGTCGTGCTCTCGGCAAAACCGCACCCAACCCCCTTGTCGGTTCTGTAATTGTCCGAGACGGCAAGATTGTCGGCGAAGGGTTTCATCCCGGTGCCGGTCAACCTCACGCCGAAGTTTTTGCGCTCCGGGAAGCGGGGGAACTCGCCGAAGGAGCGACCGTCTACGTGAACCTGGAACCCTGCAACCACTACGGCCGGACTCCTCCCTGTTCCGAAGCTTTAGTGAAGGCCAAGGTGGCAAAAGTAGTGGCTGGCATGGTCGATCCGAATCCTTTGGTAGCTGGCACTGGGCTAGCCCGGTTGCGAGATGCTGGCATTGAAGTGGTGGCGGGAGTGGAAGGGGAAGCTTGCCAAAAACTCAACGAGGCTTTTGTGCACCGGATTTTGTACCGCCGGCCTTTTGGAATTTTGAAATATGCAATGACTTTGGACGGTAAAATTGCTACCAGTAGCGGCCACAGCGCTTGGGTAACAGGCGAGGAGGCTCGGAGCGAGGTACACCGGGTGCGCGTCGGCTGCGATGCTGTGATTGTTGGGGGAAATACGGTGCGTCTGGACAATCCCCTACTGACGAGTCACCAGCCTGACAGGAATAATCCCCTGCGGGTGGTGATGAGCCGCACTTTGGATTTGCCGAAGTCGGCGTGGTTGTGGGAAACCTCTGTGGCGGCTACTTTGGTGCTGACTGAGCCTGGGGTTAACCCGGAATTTCAGGAATTTTTGATCGCCAAAGGGGTGGAAGTTGTGGAGCTCTCGCCTCTGACACCGACTAATGTTATGGCTTATTTGTACGATCGATCTTTTCTTTCTGTACTGTGGGAGTGCGGCGGCACCTTGGCGGCTCAGGCAATTACTGAGGGTGCAGTTCAAAAAATTATGGCTTTTATTGCTCCTAAAATTGTCGGCGGCCAAGGCGCTCCAACTCCTGTAGGAGATTTGGGGTTTTCCGCAATGACTGAGGCTTTGACTTTAGAGCGGGTTTCTTGGCGCGCGGTGGGTGCAGATTGTGTGGTAGAAGGCTATTTAAAAATTAAAGATTGAAAGTTAAAAGCGAGTCTTTTGAGTTTTTGATTTTTAACTTTTAACTCCTTTTATGGTTGAAATTCTGATTTGGAGTTTGATGATTGGCAGTCTCGGCTTGGAGACTGCGCTTGTGGGTCTTTTGGTGAGCCGCGAGCAATTGGCTGCGGGGCAAAAATGCGATGAGGAGGAGGAAGTTTTGACTCGGTACGAATCTCAAGAGGATAATTTTAGTGCGCCTGAAAATGCGCCATCCAATGGCACTCCGAAATCTGATACCAATTCTGTTGATTTGACGGTTTGGGAGTACAAGATTGTACGGGCTAGCAACGATTTGTTCCGCAATCCTGCGATTTTTCACAAGCTGTGCCGGGAAGAGGCGGAAGTTGGCTGGATTTTGCTCGAAAAGCTAGACGACAGGCGGGTGCGGTTCAAACGTCCGATCGCCCTGCGGGACGCCCCGATGCCTAATTTACCAATGTTTGACCCTTACCGCACTCATTACGGCCCGCTCTCGAATGCAATGACTTGGGCTGCGGCGATCGTGTTTCTGAGTGCGATCGTGCTTCCTGCTATTTTGGGCTATGCTTTGGTGTCTACTACTCTAACCAGAAGTCGCTCTAATTGGCCTCCGACACCTGTTCAATCTTTGCCCTCTCCGGGAGGGCCAGCAACTAATAAGTGAAGTCTCGGCATTCAGGAAGATGAAAGATGGAAGAATGAAGAGAGAACAGTTTTTTTAATCTCAAGTCCGGTCAAAAAATTATAATTAAGTTTGTAGTGAGGACTTTTGTCTTCTATTCTCTTAAGAAGCTGACAACAAACTATTATATTGTAAGCAATTAACCGGACAACATCTAACTGACAAACCAGCAGAATTATTGAATTATAAATTTTTCTTTAATTCTGCCTTCGGTCTTCCACCTTCAAATTTTGGCTGCCTTCGACTGTAAACCATCCTGTCATAGAAGCGGCGTGGGAGAGGGAGCCGCTAGCAATCTCAAGTCATAATTTGTATCGCCTTGAAATTGAGAAACGCGGACAAAATAAGTCCCCGCAGGTAAAGGCCCATTGCTGACAATTGTTTCTGAAGACGTGCCTAAATTGTTAGACGAAGCAATAATATCGTTTAATCCAACGGCGCCGTTGCCGTTGATATCTTGAATTAATTCAACATCAACATCTGCACTCAAACCGTCAACATTTACACTGAAAAGGCTGGGAGTATTGAGGATGAAACTGTAAATGTCGGCTGGTTCAGCAGATCCCACAAAATCGCTCGCCGTTTGAATTTCTGTGAGAATGCCCAGGCTTTTTGCTGCGTTCAAATTGTCGGCGGGATCGGGGAGAGTGCTCAACAGTCCTTCTTGTTGACCGAATTGAATGTAATGGTCGATCGCACTTTTAACGGCGCCGCTTTGGACGGCTGCTGCTACCAGCGGATATTTTTCTAGATAAAAACTGGGATCGAAGAAAACGCTGGCTTTGCGGTTTTCTAATTGACCTGCTTTGAAGTAGTGTTCAAATGGGGTAAATTGATTTGTTTGGACTGCTGTCTGAATGTCGGGGTTGCTTGCTAGATAGAAACCAACATCGAAGAAAGGGTTGGGGTTGCGTCGTTCAAATTGACCGAATCTAATAAAGTGATCGGCTGCTGAAAAGCCATTGAGTTTCGCTGATACCGCTACATCTGTATTGGTGTCTAAATAATAGCTGGCGTCGAACAGGGCATTCGGGTCGCGATTTTCAAATTTACCAATTTTTCGGTAGTGATCGAAGGGACTCGATACCGTGCCTCTGGCAACTGCTACGGCGACATCTGGGTTGTTTTCGAGATAAAATTTGCTGTCGAACAGTGTTCTGAGGGTTAGCATTATTAAAAAAATCTCTCTGGACTTTAGTCTGGAAATTGCACGATCGAGAATCCAGTTTACATCAAAGTTTTGTTTTGTGAGGATGTCTTAATTATGGCTAAGTCTGCACTGATGGCAATGCTGCGCCGCGCTGCGAGTATTGCCCAGAAATCAAGGGAAACGGGCATTCCGGCTGCTGAACTGCTGGGGATGCTGAGCGATGGCATTCCCAATTCTCCCATATCTCGGCGTAGCTTGCTGCACGGGGGCTTAGCTGCTGCGGGGGCTGTCGCTGCTGCGACTTTTACCAGGGAGGGAGGGGGAGCTTTTGCTCAACAGGGCGGACGATCGCCGATTTTGGTTGTGGGTGCGGGGATTGCGGGTTTGACGGCGGCTTATCGCTTGGGCCAAGCGGGCGTGCGCGCCGATATAATCGAGGCAACTAACCGCGTGGGGGGGCGGATACGCACGGTTCCCAAGGTGGCTGGAACGCTGATTCCGGCGGATGTGGGGGGAGAATTTATTGACACCGGCCACACTAATTTAATCTCGCTGGCGACGGAATTGGGTTTGCGGGCGATCGACTTAGTTGACGTGCAGCGGGGATTTGTGAAGGATACTTTTTTCTTGCAAGGGCGCCGCTTTTCTCTCGAGCAAATAATCGCAGAATTTGCGCCGCTAGCGAGTAAAATTAGCGCTGATTTGCAGGCTATTGGAGATAATATTAGCTATCAAGATTTTACAGAAGCAGCGGAAAGATTGGACAATCTTTCGATCGCTGAATATGTAGACAAAGCTGAGACTAGCACCATTGTCCGGCAGTTGCTCCGCATTGCTTACACGACGGAATTCGGTCGAGATCCCGAAGAACAGTCGGCGTTAAATCTGCTGTTTTTAATCGGTTCTGAAGCTGGCAGTTTTGAATTGTACGGCAACAGCGATGAGCGTTATCAAATTGACGGCGGCAACAGTCAAATTATCAACCGTTTGGCGGGTCAATTGTCTGGTTCGATCGAAGCGGGGACGGTTTTGGAAGCGATTACTCTTTTGCCGGATGGCCGCTATCGGGTAAATTTGCGATCGGGACAAAGCGCGTTCGATCGCACTTACGAGCGAGTTTTGTTAACTTTGCCGTTCAGCACTCTGCGAGACGTTAACATTAACGTACCTTTGCCGCAACCAAAGCGCAGGGCGATCGAGCAATTGGGTTACGGTACTAATTCTAAGTTAGTTACCGGCTACCGCAGCCGAATTTGGCGGGAAGTTTATCGATCGACTGCTTCTGTTTATAGCGATTTAGGATTCCAGAATACCTGGGAAGCTACGCCTTTCGCCCCTACTCCTAACGGTTTAGTTACTAATTTTACAGGAGGAAAGCAGGGTTTGTCGATCGGTGCGGGAACTCCTGAAGACCAAGCACAAAGATTTTTGAACCAATTTGAAAGAGTTTTTCCCGGAGTGAGAAATTTGCGATCGGGCAAAGCTGTGCGAGCTTATTGGCCGGGAGAACGCTTTTCTAAAGGTTCTTATGCCTGCTATTTAGTCGGACAGTGGACGCAAATGTACGGCGTTGAAGGCGAACGAGTTGGCAATTTATATTTTGCCGGGGAACACACTTCCCTGGAAAATCAAGGTTACATGGAAGGCGGTTGCGAAACTGGACAAAGGGCGGCTGTTGAAATTTTGCAAGACTTGGGTTTGATACCTTCTGCTGATGCTTTGAATGCTCGAACTGCGAGCAGTTTAAACAGTCGCCGTCCGAGCCGGAAAATTCCCGGAGCGCGGAATCTTGGGAATAGAAAACCGAGTATTAGATAATCTCGTAAGGCGTGCATCTAATTCTTGTGGGGTGGGCTTCTAGCCCGTGCATCTAATTCTTGTGGGGTGGGCTTCTAGCCCGCCCGAAAATACAATTTAGATGCCCAACAGCTTATGGCGTACAACTTATCAAATAATCTCGTCCGGGTTAATTCCCCGATCGCGCAAATATTCAGCCAGTCGTTCGGCCCGTTCACGTTCGCGATCGGCCCGCTGGCGTTCTGCTGCTAACTGTTCTACACCCCATAAAAGCAGATTTCCTGCTTCATCCCACCAGCGCAACCAATAGCCTGAACGCTGTTCTTTCTCCCCTCGCCACGTTCCTAAATACAAACCAAGATCTGCCATCCAGTGGCGACCTTCCGCGTCGGGAAATTCTAATTCGTATTTGCCATTTTGCAAGCGATATACTTCCAGCCAGCCAGTTTCTGGGTCAAAAATGATGTAAGTTGGTACTTGCAGAATTTGTTCGTAAAAAAACCACTTTCCCGGAGGAAAAGTACGTTTTACAGAATATTCGCCGCCGTCTGTTTCCGACAAGAATTCCATCACAATGGTCGGGATTTCTCCTTCCAAGTTTGGGGTATAACTTTTGCGGTCTCTTCTCGATTCGGCGGGCAGTACCGACGGTACATAAACCCAATCAGGTGCTTTGATTACTAACTCGCCGTTGACAGTAGCGCAAATGCCAAAATTGCTGGCTATCAGCATTTGTGGCCCGATAAATCCTCTCAGTTCTAAGATTTCTCGCAGTGCTCCAGCAATTAGCGGTTGACCTGTATTCTCCACTGGTTTTTCTTCTAATTGGAAGTCGTCGGGCAACTTCTCCCAAGTTACGATCAGTTCTAACGTTTTTTGTCCTGGGTTATCTTTAGTAACGACCATGACTTTACTTTACTTTCTCAAGTTTGATGTCTTATCATAGCACAATGCAGCTTGAAGGTGGCGTGTCCTAAATATAGATATGCCAGCCTAAATTTTAGGTGACTTATATTGTAGAATTAATTCCAAACACTTCCCAAAAACAACATGATTGTTTTACCTTTAACACTAGCTTTATCTAGTTTGCTAATGTCGCCGATATCGGCTCGCCCTTTGCTTACAGACTCTACAAATACAATGGCTCAAAACTCACCAGTTGACGAGCCGTTTTGCTACATGAAAACCCCCGACGGCAAAACAGTAGACTTGGGCAAGTTGTGCGAGAAACAGCCAGCTTCTGGAACTTCCCAAACTTGCATTCCCGGTTCCAACATTGCTGCAAAAGTGTCAATTGCGGCGGCAAATTATGACGGCAACTTTTTCAGCGGTCAAGTCCTTAATCAAGGCTGCAAAACAATCAAGAATGTCAAAGTCAATTATGAAGTTTTGGACGAGTCAGGCAATTTAATTGACAACGGATTTATCTACGCTGAACCAGTTACTCTTGCACCCGGACAGTCAGCCACTTTTCGGGGCGAAGTGGTCACGGGGGATCAGGTACTAGCGACTCATGCAGACGGGCAAGAATGATTTTAGATTTTAGATTTTAGATTTTAGATTGAAGAATTGGACAATTAACCCCACGGATGAATCCGGGGGCTTTATCTCCCGGATGCTTTCGGTGAAGAATGATTGTTGAGATTTGTCCGATCGCTGATATCATATTCAGGCTCAGATATCTCTATGACTTACGCAGAGATCCCCCTCGCATCCCCCTTTTTAAGGGGAACTTTGAATAATCATAATCTTGTGCCACCCTTACTAAAGGGGGTTAGGGGGGATCGAAGTTGGAATATTCTTGCACAGATCCCCAAAAACAGAATTTGCGAGGGCAAAATATCTTGAAAACTCGATCGACATACTGGCAAATCTTACCCTACCTCCGTCCCCAAAAACACACCATCGGTAAAGCATTAGCTTGTACCGTAGTATTTACCGTATTTTGGCCGATTATAGCGTGGCTGGTTGGCGAAACAGCCAAATTTATAGGTAAAGGAGATTTACAAGGATTCGCTCAAATTGCTGCACTCAGCGCCATTATATTTCTACTTCGCGGTACGGCCCAGTACGGTCAAGATACGCTGATGGCAAAAGCAGCTTTGACTATTGCTTTAGAACTCCGGAAAAAAGTCTACTCCCACCTGCAAAAACTCAATCTCGGATACTTTGAAACTGCCAAAACCGGAGACTTATCCTACCGCCTCACCGAAGATATTGACCGCATTGGCGAAGTCGTAAATAAATTTTTTCATCAGTTTATCCCTTGTGTTTTGCAGCTAATTGCCGTCATGGGATATATGATTTATCTCAACTGGCAATTAACTTTGGGTGCATTAATTATTGCACCGCTGATGGCTATCTTAATTGGTTGGTTTGGCGAGAGACTGCTGAGTTACTCGCGCCAAAGTCAAAATCGCATCTCTGATTTATCCGCTTTGCTGACAGAAGTATTCAGCGGCATTCGTTTAATCAAAGCATTTGTGGCTGAAGACTACGAAATTGCCCGCTTTGCAGAAGAAGCAGAACAAAACCGCCGCGCTAAGTATTTGTCAGAAAGAGTAAAAGCACTTCAGTTCGTTGTAGTTGGCTTTTTGGAAGCGATGAGCGTGATTTTGCTTTTTTTCCTCGGAGGTTGGCAAATTGCTCGAGGAAATCTCACAGGTACTCAATTTATCAGTTATATCGCAGGGGTGGCACTTTTAATTGACCCGATCGCCATTACAACTGCTAATTACGGGGACTTTAAGCAGGGAGAAGCTTCGAGCGATCGCATTTTTGAATTATTAGCAATTGAACCCACAGTAGTTGAAAAACGGGGGGCAATTGAACTTCCCCACGTTACCGGCAAAGTCGAATACCGCAATATTAATTTTGCCTATAACTCAGAGACACCCGTTCTGCAAAACATGAGTTTGTTGGTGCTTCCCGGAGAAATGATTGCCCTTGTAGGCGCATCCGGTGCGGGGAAAACTACGTTAGTAAACTTGTTACCCAGATTTTACGATCCGCAAGCGGGACAGATTTTAATTGACGGTATTGATATTCAAGATGTCACCTTAAATACTCTGCGGAGGCAAATCGGAATTGTACCGCAAGAAACGATTTTATTTTCGGGTACAATTGCTCAAAATATCGCTTTCGGTCAATCTTATTATGAACTGAAAGATGTGCAAAAAGCTGCGGAGATTGCTAACGCTCATCAATTTATTAGTGAGTTTCCCGACGGCTATCAAACTTGGGTAGGAGAAAGGGGTGTAAATTTATCTGGTGGACAGAAACAAAGAATTGCGATCGCCCGTGCAGTTTTGCTCGATCCGAGAATATTGATTTTGGATGAAGCGACATCGGCGCTGGATTCGGAATCCGAAGGTTTAGTGCAAGAAGCGCTGGAAAGATTGATGCGCGATCGCACGGTGTTTATTATCGCTCACCGGTTGGCTACTGTGCGGAGAGCCGATCGCATTTTAGTGTTGGAAAAAGGCAGAATTGTGGAATCTGGGACGCACGAGGAGTTGCTCGAAAAGGGCGATCGCTACGCAGGCTACTACGCTCAACAGTTTAGTCAGTAGGTACGTTAGAAACCGGGTTTTTGGCCGTGTCTGCTGGCCTCAACGAAGTATTCTCGTAAAAACCCGGTTTCTGACCACCCGTGGGTAAGTCCTGTTCGGGATAGCTTCGGTTCACGAAGTTTATTTGTGGGGTTTGGGCGAAGCATTGGGATAGTTTAATTCTGGTTTTTTCTATTAGAGTGTCGCGCGAATGCTTCGCCCCTACGGGGGTTGGCGCCACAACGGAAAATGCGATCGCTAATCAACCCAATTTTCTAAGGTTAATCCTGGGATACGGGACAATTCTCTCACATTATTCGTCACCAGTGTCAGCCCCAAACTGATTGCTTGGGAAGCTATCAGCAAATCCATTGCACCCGCGACAATACCTTGACGTTCTAATCCTGCTCTAATTTGTCCATAAGTTTGCGTGCATCTTTCATCAAAAGCAACTATTGGTAAAGTTATTAAAAACTGAGTAAGTGCTGCCCGATTTTGCTCTTGACGCTGACTCTTGTAAACGCCATACTCAAGTTCAGCAATAGTAACAGATGAAATACCGATATCAAAAATTTCAACTGTTTGGAATTTCTCGAAAACTTTTTGGGGTTTTTGCTTGATGATGTAGATGCAGATGTTAGTATCCAGTAAAAATCTCATTCAAAATCCTCTCTACTCTCCACAGGAAGCTGCTCCCTAACTAGCATAAAGTCGTCCGAGAACATATTCAAACTATCAAAAAAAGTTGTCCAAGGATTTTCTTTCGAGATCAGGACAAGAGCATCTCCTATTTTTTTGACGTACACTTCATTTCCTGCAAAATGGAATTCTTTGGGTAATATGACTGTCTGATAGTCATCAGCTAGCGATAATTTAGCAGTATTCATTGTTTTTCCTCCAGAGTGATTTAACTTATACTTTAAATTGAATCTCCACTTGAGCCAATTAAATTGTAGCAGAGGATGGTAGGTTTAGTTGTCCCATGAGTTTCTTTCTTATTCTAGTTCCCGGTCAATTTCTTCAACAGTTCTGGAAACATGACGGCTGCGGATTTCTGTAAGCAATTCCAACACTTTACGCCGCCCCGGAGGCTTTTCTGGTATAATCACAAAAACTTCAACCTCTTCGCCCATAGAACCAGGAGGCACTTGAATTTCGAGTTTATTTCCTGCAATAACTTTGGTGGTAATCCGTATTGCTGACTGCATAGTTCCTCCTTTGCGGTGATTAATTTTCCACAGCCCCTAAAGCTTTGAGCGTGGCTTTTTCAACTTCCGTTAAACCCGTAACTCCAGCAATATTCATATTTTCATAAAGTCCGTCTGTGAGAGTCTTTATGCACTCTCCTTTATTGACATTCCAGAGTTTAATCGTGTTGTCACCACTGCCACTGGCAAGCCATTCACCGCTGGGACTGAATACGACTGAAATAACGGCGTTTTCATGTCCGGTTAAAGTCCGCAAACACTCTCCAGTATTGCCATCCCAAAGCTTGATAGTGTTGTCATCACTGCCACTTGCAAACTGTTGATTTTCGGGACTGAATGCGACTGAGTAAATCGAATTGTTATGTCCGATGAAAGTCCGCAAACATTCTCCGCTATGGCTATTCCAAAGCTTGATAGTGTAGTCATCACTGCCGCTTGCAATCAATTCACCATCAAAACTAAAAGTGACTGAATTCACCCAATTATTGTGTCCGGTGAAAGTCCGCAAACACTCTCCGCTATGACTATTCCAAAGCTTGATAGTATTGTCACTACTGCCACTGACTAGCCATTCACCATCGGGACTGAAAGCCACTGAACGCACTCTATCTTCATGGCCCATGAGAGTCCGCAAACACTCTCCGGTATGGTTATTCCAAAACTTGATAGTATTGTCATAACTACCACTGACTAGCCATTTACTGTTAGGACTAAATGCGACTGAATAAATCCAACTTTCATGTCCTATAAAAGTCTTCATACACTTTCCTGTATGGCTATTCCAAAGTTTAACTTTGTTGTCCAAACTGCCACTGACAAGCCATTCACCATCGGGACTAAATGCGACTGAACGCACTTTATTTTCATGTCCTTTGAAAGTCTTTATACACTTTCTAGTAGTGCTATCCCAGATTTTAATACTATTATCACTACTACCACTGGCAAACCATTGACCGTCTGGACTAAATACGACTGAAATAACCGCGTTTTCATATCCGGTCAAAGTCCGAAAACATTCTCCGGTATGGCTATTCCAAAGCTTAATTCTATTATCATGGCTGGCACTAATCAGGCATTGACCGTCGGGACTAAAGGCGACTGAAAGAAGCGAATATTCATGTCCGGTGAAAGTCCGCAAACACTCTCCAGTATGCCTATCCCAAAGCTTGATATTATTATCAAAACTGCCACTGACTAGCCATTCACCATCGGGACTAAAGGCAACTGAACACACGCTATTTTCATGTCCGGTGAAAGTTCGCAAACACTCTCCGGTATGGCTATTCCAAAGCTTGATAGTCTTGTCATAACTGCCACTAGCAAGCCATTCACCATCGGGACTAAAAGCCACTGAAAGAATCGAATTTTCATGTCCGGTAAAAGTCGGCAAGCATTCTCCAGTATGCTTATCCCAAAGCTTGATAGTATTATCAAAACTGCCACTGGCAAGCCATTCACCGTCGGGACTAAAGGTAACTGAACTTATAGAATTTTTATGTCCTTTTAAAGTCCGCAAACACTCTCCTGTATGGCTATTCCAAAGCTTGATAGTCTTGTCATAACTGCCACTAGCAAGCCATTCACCATCGGGACTAAAGGCAACTGAACGCACTGAGTTTTCATGTCCGGTGAAAGTCCGCAAACATTCTCCTGTATGACTATCCCAAAGCTGGATATTATTGTCAACACTGTCACTGGCAAGCCTTTCACCATCCGAACTGAAAGCAACTGAATGCACTGAATTTTTACCTGCCTGACAAGTTAAAATTTCTTTGGCACTTACTGCATCCCACAAACGAACAACACCATCTCTACCACCTGTAGAAAACAGTTTGCCATCGGGACTAAATGAGACAGAATTAACTGTACTAAACGCTTTAGCAAAAACAGATTCTGATAAATTTGTCTCAGTCAAATTGACGCGCCGCAGGCTAGCCTTTGTAAAATCACCACCTTTAATGATGGTATGAGAAAGGTCTTTTCCTTCTAAAGCAGCATTGTCCTTTTTTACTAACAGCGTCGCCGCATTCCCTCCCACGTAGCCTACTTCGCTTTCAGTTTTACCTCGCGTTGCTGCCAGAATTTCTAGAAGAGGCAAAACGCCAGTTTCAGAAACCATCGGTAACAACAAATCCATGACTGCTTTCGTCAGCGGCGCTTGTCCGAAACTGTGGCGAAGTTGCCCTAAATCTTCAGCAGCAAATCCCTTCAAAGCTGCGATAAGTTCACCCTTATTTCTCTTCTGGGCCTGAAGCCGACAATAATTAGACCAAGTATATTCTTGAGGTGCTGCATCAGGGTTGACACAAGACTGTTCCGGCGCAACTAATTCGGTAAAATCTGCAGCCAAAACTCCCAATTCCGCTGCAAATTTATAAGCGACAAAAAACTCTAATAACGAACGGTGCGCCGGAGCATAATCGCCATCTGCATTGCGAATCAGCATCGTTTGACCCATCATGTCATAATGCCAGTGGTCTAAGTCTTTTTCCTCTTGCACGACGGAACCAAACAAGCTGCGGATGCGATCGGGAAAACCGCGATAATTGAGGCTCATTTGGTCTGTAGACAGCATTTCCCACGATAACTCGCACAAGAAATAAAGCTTATCTGCTACAGAAGTAAAAGTACGTTCTGCTTTGATATCTCTCTCTATCTTCCGCCGCACCGCATACAAATAAATCCGCGACATATCCACTGGTTTTCCTGCTTCAATATCGGGCAATGCTTCCAAAATTAACTCGGTCATCACCGGGCGACGCGCTAAATCCAATAGTTGCGGGTTTCCCATCACTTTTTCCACTGTCGCCGCTTCTGTTTGAAATGACAGCGCTTGCCCAATTTGCTCGTCGTTAAATTTCTCTAATTCTAATACTTCAAATTGAGGAGTTTCGCCTGTTAAAATAGTTGTTGATGCTTGCAGTTCGGCATTTAACAATGCCCGTCCTTCCTTGGCTTCGGGAAAGTGTTCGGTACGGCAAGTGAGGATGACTTTTGCGCCGGGAACGACGGTTTTTGCTAATTCCCAAAAGTTGTTAATCATTTCCTGCCGATCGCACTTGGCGGCCATTTCATCAAAACCGTCGAAAATCAGCAGAAATTTACCCATGCGATTCAGTTGTTCAAAGGCCGAATAACCCGCCAAAGGTATCTCGTGCTTCCGAAAGAAAAACTCGGAAAATAGCGACTCGACACTAACTGCTTTGGCGTAATCCCGCAAAGGAATTACTAACGGCAAACGCGGACGTTCTAAGCCGCGCTTTTGAGCATCTCGGTAGCGTTGCAGCGCCATCCAAGCATAGTGCATCGCAAACCAAGTTTTCCCGGTTCCAAATTCTCCTAAAACTGAAATATGTTCTTTTACTGGGTCATTCAACCACAGGTCAATATAACCTTCGATCCAGCCATCTCGCCCGTCATAATGACTGACGCCTATTTTGCACTGAGTATCTGGGTCGATTTCGTCTTTCGTACAAGCTAGCGGTACGTATTTAGTATCAATTCCCCGCTTTTTGATTGCAGTTTCCAGCCAATCCAGATAAGCGGTAAAATCGGCATCTTGGTCGAGCAATTCATCGAAAGTAAAGCAAGCTAGATCGCTATTTTCATCTTTTTCAACTTCATCCCGCGCGGCGCGACTGATCCGGCGGGCGGTGACTAACCATCCTTCATCGGTGCGCTGTTTTTCCACCGACTCGCGCAAGGCTAAGATGTCTCTGAGTCCCGCTTCTCCGGCAATTCCGCGCACTAAAATGCGATCGTACCGATTGCGTCTAACCGGGACATTGATAATCCATTCAAAATAGTTATCTCCCCAGATTTCATATTTCTCAAACTTATAACTTAATGTTTCAAACCAACCGCGAACTTGTTGCGATAAAATAAAGGCTTGAGACTTTTGAATATTAGTTGATGCTGCTGCGGGAAGTGCGGGATAATCTTCGGCTTCCAACCGCGCAAATTCGGTGCGAATTCCTTCCAGCGTGGGGAGGCGTTCGATGCGATCCATTACCATAGATAGGCGTTTTTGCAAAGAGGCGATCGCATTTCCCACCATCACATCTCCCAGCGTGCGCGTCCGTTTTGCGACTTCCATAAACACGGCCGCAAATGCCATGAATTCCCGTCTGGGGTCAATGCCTAAATCTCGAATTTCTCGCCCCAAAGCACTTTCGTTGAGAAAGTCATCGCCTGCTTGAATTAAAATGGCTGGGCTATCGGACTCGAAAGCTTTGCGAAATGCTGATTCAATCTCTTTTTGGCGAAATAGTTCTAAAATCTGCTTGGGTTTGCCTGCGCCGTACTCTACTAAAGTATAAACATAAACTCCGCTAAAATCTGCCGGCGGAGCATCGGGGTCGAGGTTAAATCTTTTTAAGATTTTGATGACAGTTTCGTTGCGCTGAAACTTGTCTTTGACGGTGCCGAAGGGAATTGCCGTCAGGAGGCTGATAACTAAGTCGAGACTAATTGGGATCATTGAGTTCTTCCTGTTTATCCGGGGTCGTAATGCTCAAATCTCAAATCGGTAGGCTGTGTCCCTGAAATGCGCTGCGGGCGATCGCAAACTGCTTGAATTTTATGTTAACGCATCAGCCAACTGTCGCGCACTGACAGTCCGAGATTCGCACAGTCAGATATTTGCCATATTCCGACAGTAATCTCACAGTCCGAGATTTGCCATATTCCGGCAGTAATCTCACAGTCCTAGATTTGCCATATTCCGACAGTAATCTCACAGTCCGAGATTTGCCATATTCCGGCAGTAATCTCACAGTCCTAGATTTGCCATATTCCGACAGTAATCTCACAGTCCGAGATTTGCCATATTCCGACAGTAATCTCACAGTCCGAGATTTGCCATATTCCGACAGTAATCTCACAGTCCGAGATTTGCCATATTCCGACATTCCGCCAGGGGTTGAAACCCCTGTCTCATAGCTAAAGTCCTCTCAAGAGGACTATGGAATCATATTTTATTTAGTAATTTGATTTAACCCAGAAATTGCATGATATGTAATAACATTATTTGGTAAGTTGTTACTCACAGTTTGCATCATTTTTAAGAAATATTTCAGTCCTCTTAAGAGGACTTTCGCTATGAGGCGAATATTTTAACCCCTGCCGGACTGTGGGATTCTGCGAATATTTTAACCCCTGCCGGACTGTGGGATTCTGCGAATATTTCAACCCCTGCCGGATTGTCGGATTCTGCGAATATTTTAACCCTGCCAGACTGTCGGATTCTGCGAATATTTTAACCCCTGCCGGATTGTCGGATTGTGCGAATATTTTAACCCTGCCAGACTGTCGGATTCTGCGAATATTTTAACCCCTGCCGGATTGTCGGATTGTGCGAATATTTTAACCCTGCCAGACTGTCGGATTCTGCGAATATTTTAACCCCTGCCGCAGCGTGGGAATACCTAAAAAATATTACCATTTTTTCCTCGAAATGACCACTATAATCTCGAAAAAAACCGATACATATTGTAGTAATGATAGCTCGAATTTAGTTGGCATATCCAATTTTTAAAAGTTAAAATATAGATAACTAACCAATAAAAGTTGCTATCTATGAAAATACAATCTTCTGTCTTAGTCCACCTGGGATTTGGCAAATATGTACGCTCCGATCGAGTAACAGCAGTAATACCAATTGAAGAAGAACGGGGGCCGGGTCGGCGCACTTTCGTGCACGTTGATGGCGAAGCAGACCCGATCGTTGCTTCGCGCGCCGAAGATACAATTGTTCGCGATTTGGTGCAGGAACCGCGCGAAATAACTCAAGCTCGGCAGCAACAAGAAATCCTCCAAGATTTGCTGGCAGATTTGAGCAATGTTAACGTCACCGTGCGCCGGATCAGCCGCGATGAAGGCGGACTCGACCTCGAACGTTTGGAGCGCCGCATTCGCCAAATTTTAGACGCCTAAAAATGAAAGACCGCCCGCGCGGTCTTTCTTATTGTTGGTGTCGCTAAGGGATGAGAATTAAATAAAATCCACTTTTCATGACTGTTGTGGGATGGGCTCTTATAGCCCGTCCTTTCTGGGCGGGCGGGACGCCCATCCCACAAGAAAAAAGGGAAATTATTTAATTGACGATCCTAAAAATTTTAAGTTACGGGTTTCAATGTAATTTCGATGTCCGCTAAACCGGTGAGTTTTTCCACCACGGGCTCTTCTTCAACTCGCGGTACAAAAATAGTTAAACCTCCCGGAACGCACTCAATAGAAACCGGAGTCATGCCGATGATTTCGCCGTCTACAACCACTTTTTGAGGCGGATCGGCACTAATTGTTACTTTTTTTGCCCGCAAATAACCGATGTCGTCGCGATCTGTAGGATTGCCGCTCAAAGCTGTTTGCAAAAGGTGATAAGAAGCTGCGATCGCCCCAGCTTTATTCTCAGGCGCCACCAGCGTTACGTCCAGCAAGCCGTCATCAAAAATAATCCCGGCAGGCCCTTGAGCTAAAATGGAAGTAGGCGGCGCTGCATTCGCCACTGTCACCGCCACAGCAGTAAGGCTGATAATTTTATCATCGGTTTCGATTTCCGCTTCAAATCTTTCTAAATTGTTTAACTGTTTAATTCCTGACAAAATGTAAGCCAGCATTCCCCAGCGATTCTTCATTTCGCGATCGGCTAGTTCGACGGTTTCCGCCTCAAAACCCACTCCAGCTAACAAAACCATCGGCATTTCACCGTTGCAAATCCCCGCATCCACCACCCGCGTCAACCCTCCCAAAATAGTGGCGCAGGCGGCTTCAATTGTATTTGGAAGGTCTAAAGCATTAGCAAAAGCATTAGCAGTTCCCCGCGAAATAATTCCTAAAGGAATATTTGTACCCACAATCGCCCCGGCAACTGCTGACAATGTGCCGTCGCCCCCGGAAGCAATAATTGCCTCAACTCCCCTAGCCACTGCTTCGCGGGCAATGTCATCTGCGTCTACTTCTGGGGTTGTCAGCCGAATGTCTAAGTCAATAAAAGGCTCTAAAAGTTCCTGAATTCTAGCTAAGTCTTGGTCGGGGTCGCTATTACCGGCGACGGGATTGAAAATAAGGCAAGCTGAACGTTTCATAGTTGGTAATAGGTAATCGGTAATCGGTAATGGCTGAACTCAAACCCTAGATTTTTTGTCGTTTGTATCCAAGTTTCGACCGCCATCGCATCCCCCTTAATAAGACGACTTTTGACTGTTCTTATCCCCCCTTATTAAGGGGAGTTAAGGGGGAGCAAGACTCAACTATAACGCTGATTGATATCATGTCCGATCGAGTGACCGCGATTAAAAGGGCGGGTTTTTGAGATTGTCAGTTATGGGCAGATATTTTTCGTGAACCCGCCCCTACCTGATTTCGGGCGAAGCGAAGCGGAGGGAATCGACCGGACATAATATGAGACATGGTGTTAACATTAAGTTTACACAAATGCCATGCCCGCTAAACTTCTACAACAAGCCTCACCTATTTTTCAAAGGTTTAATTAGGACTTGACAAAAGTCCACTCTAAGACTTCGCGGGGAGCTTTGTGCAGCGCTTCCTTGATTTCCTGGTTGCTGTCGAACTTGACTCGATCCAAGTGGCACGCTTCGACGTTCACAGTAAATTTATCGCATTCAAAAGGCCAAGGAGTTACAGTCACGAGTTCGTTGCTGTGCTGTACAATATCGTAGCGCTTGCCGTCCGGGCCGACACTAATTTCTAAAGCTCGTTCTCCGGCGGGTAACTCGCGGCTGCAAAGAATTAACGATAGCCGATCGCACCACTGGAAAAAAGCATAAGCTGCTTTAGCATCTTCCTCGGAAATTTGCAACTCTTTTTGCCATTTTTTTTGATTTTCCAGTTGTTCGTCCAAAAACTCGTCGAGTTCTTTCGACTCTCCCCGCTTGCCTTCGTTGAGATAGCTCATGTGCATAGAAATCAGCATGGCTACCCACCTACCGCGATATAGGGCATTCTCCGTCATGGCTTTAATTTTCGGCAGAGAGGTTTCTGTCTGCAAGGTAAAATCAAAGGGCGCGCCCGCTTCAGTTAAAATATTTTCTTCCCACTCTTTCTCCAAATCGTCGTGATGAGAAATCGCCGCTATGGTTTCGTAAAGGCGAACCGGAGATTTCGAGCGCTTCCACTGTCCGCCAAGTTGCGCCGCGAGCAAAGCGTGGGCGCGGTGGTAAATAATTTCCCAGCCGGTGGCGGTTAAGTTAGCAATCATTGAATTTTTCTCCTGAATTAAGTTGAGTGCAAAGATGAGACGAGCAATTGCTTTAATCTTTGATTGATAGATCGATCGCAGATGCAAGGCAGATTAACGCTGATTAACCCAGATAATTTCCTGTTACGGCGATCGCATGAATGCAATGCGAGTCTATTGAAGTTTTCCGGGTTTGAGAGAGAATCTTGAGAGTTTCAAGCTGAGGAATTAAGCCGTTTGCTGCGGCCTGCGCCCGATCCTGACGGCAACTTCATTTGTTAAATTACAAAAGGTTCGATCGAGATCTCCTGCCATTTCCCCTCAAATCGTTCGACAACCAAAGGTCGGATGCGGAACTTCGGGGGACACCCGTCGAGAACATCAATCCGCAAACACGAATAAGGACGGCGTTTGTGGGAACCTTGACCGCTGCGGCCGACAAATAGCAAAGATTCCGCTACCCGCCGGCTGGCTGTTTCGGAACCCGACTGCCGCGCCCACCGATAAGCTTCAGGACTCGATACTTCCTGCAACACCGGCCCTTCCGGGCGCTGGCGGCGGAGACTGTGGCCGCTTCCCCCGCAGACAATCCAATGAATCCCAGAGTCGCCGTGTCCGGTATTCCCAGTCCGCAGGTATTCCAAACAGTGAGCGTGGCCGGTCAGCACCAAATCTACTAGCGGACGCCCCCGCGCCACATCCCCAACAGCATCGGCCACCCCGTCGAGAACCTCGCGCAATCGCCACCGAACCGCCAAAGTTTGAGCTTGATTCCACTTTGTCGTCTCGGTCACGTAGGGGGGATGGTGCAGGTAAATTACCCGCCCCCGCACCTCGGAATCAGCCCAAGACGCAATCAGTCTTTTTTTCAGCCATTCGAGCTGTTCAACGTCGGTGGCCGCTGTTTGGTTGGGCGACAGTTGTTTGTCAATGTCCATCAGGATTTCGTCAACTTGCTCTAATTTGGCGGCTAAGTCGTCTAGCTGTTCGGCTTCCTCGGGAATTAGGGGGTTGAGCCGATCGCACATTTCGAGCATTGCCAATTTTTCTTGTTCCAACTTCTGCCGGTCGAGTTCCAAATTCTGGCGGCGAAGGTCGCCCTGTTTGGTTTTCGGGATCGGCAAGGGCTCGTTGAAGGTGTTGGAGTCGAGGGCGAAGAAGTCGATACCGCCGCTGCGGAACGTGTAGTAGCGGTTGGGTAAGCGGGTAAAGCGTCCGGGTTGGTAGCGGAGGCAGCGGCCGGTGCTGGTGCTGGCGCTGTAGTGGGCGTCTAGGTGGCGATCGAGTTCTTCCGGCATTTTGTGAGCTTGCAGGTAGTCGAGAAACGCTTTGGCGTAGGCATTTCCGCGATCGGAACCGTGCCAGCCGACATCGAGATCCAACTTGGAACCCAACAGCCGGCGCAGCGGCAAAGCTGTCGCCGACAGAAGGCCGTAGACTATGGGCAAGTCGTAATAGTCGTGGTTTCCCGGTACGGGCAAAAACGGAAAGTTAAACACCATGCGATCGTAGGCAATCCGAGAGGGATGCTCGCCGCCGACTATAAATTCTCGGTAGGGGCGAATAAAGTTTTGCAAGTAATATTCGCTGGAACCGACGAGATAAACGACATCGCCCGTGTGGATGAGGAAACGGCAATTTTCGCGCTCCGAGAGCATCAGTTCGGCCACTTGCCGCTGGGGATTGTGGCCGCGGTGATTGCCCGTGCCGCTGTCGCCTGCGACTAAAAACGAAAACTCTGGAGAGTCGCTGGTTTGAGTTTCTAAAACCATCCGAGTTTGGTCTATTCCCCGATCGACGATCGACTGTTCTTGCCACCGCACCCGCTCTTTCATTTTGCGGATTTTGACTTTTATTTGCGGGTCGGAAACGAATTTCAATTCACCTCTTCTCCAAAATTGCTGAGTTCCTAGTTAATAGTGTAGCGATCGGGCGAGTTTTTACCTCTCTCTAAAAGCTGAAAATCGAGGCGCGGGCAGTCAGAAAGCGGGTTTGGGACGAGAATACGGCGTTACAACTGACATCTTGCGCCATTCTCTTTAACCCGCCGGGGGTTGAAACCCCCGTCTGACAGCGAAAGTCGGTTAAAACCGACTGAAAAGCTGATAGGAAAAGGCTTTTAGTCCTATGCAAGAGGACTTTCGCTCTCTCGACAGGGGTTTCAACCCCTGGCGGTTATTAGATCTTTAGTTTTACCTAGTTAATCGCTGACACAATTATGAAAAAAGCGAATAAATTAATCGATATTTATTAACCATTTTTTAACTAAAGTTGCGTCTACTTCTTATGCTGCCTTCACATCTCGCTGAAGTCAAGTGGTTGTGCAAATTATGCACAATTGATTCCCAGCAAGCCATTCAGCTTTGGCCCAGATGTCTGGTGTTTTTGCGAAATAGTTTTAACGTTCTGGACTGGAGGGATTAAACGGAACTTACCCCCTGCGGAGGGAGTTCCGAGGGCTGTATTCTTTTCCCCATCTCGGTTTTAGCCAATTGACCGCTCTCAAACCGTAGTCATGTATTTAAGATTTTCTTAATATTGAGGGCGAAAGTATTGTTCTATCATGAATTTAAGCAAAAACCCCGCCACATAAGGGTTAGAGAAAATTGTAGTCATGTAAAAGATTTTCCCCCTCCGGGAAAGTCTTACCCTGTAATGGTTTCAGACCAAACTTCCCCCGTGTATGGGGGAAGTTCCGATTAAACCTCCTAATCCTTTCATCCCCGCAACTATTGCTGAGGAGTGTTAAGGTTTTATAAATAAAACCCTGAAAACCCCGTGACTTTAGTCCGGGGATGAAAGGGACAAGGAGGCTTTAGCCTCCCAGTCTATTTTCTGAGCTCTCAGGATGGCGCTGTCAAGTAAAACCATGTAAATCTTTGTGAACAACTAGAGGGATGTTAAGCCGACTCTGGTAGCATAAGACTATCGTGATGAGGTCGAAGTCATGTTAGTTTTTGAGTTCAAGGCATACGGGAAAAAACAGCAATTTGACGCTGTAGACGAAGCAATTAGAACAGTGCAGTTCATCCGAAACAAAGCACTGCGATTTTGGATGGAAAACGAAAAAGTTGATAAATACGCATTGAACAAGTATAGCGCTGTTTTAGCTAAGGAATTTCCGTTTTGCGATGACTTGAACAGCATGGCTCGACAATCTAGCTCAGAAAGAGCGTGGTCGGCAATCTCCCGATTCTACGACAACTGTAAAAAGAAAGTCCCAGGAAAAAAAGGATTCCCGCAATTCCAGAAACACAACCGCTCCGTCGAATACAAGACTACGGGCTGGCGTCTGGCAGACGACCGGAAATCAATCACTTTTACCGATAAAAAAGGAATCGGAAAGCTCAAGTTAAAAGGAACCCGCGACTTGCATTTCTACCAGCGCAGTCAAATCAAACGAGTACGCTTGGTAAGGCGAGCAGATGGATATTACGTGCAGCTTTGCGTGCAAGTTGACCGTTCTGAAGAAATTGAAGTTACCGGAAAGACCATCGGATTAGACGTGGGACTCAAAGAGTTCTACACGGATTCTCATGGCGTTGCAGTTGATAACCCGCGTTTCCTCCGCCAGGGAGAACGCAGGTTGAAAAAAGCCCAAAGACGAGTTTCAAAACGAGTTAAGGGTTCGCAAAACAGAAAAAAAGCTAGAGCAATTCTAGGAAAGCGCCACCTCAAAATAAGTAGACAGCGTAAAGATTTTGCCGTGAAGTTGGCAAGATGCGTCATCCAGTCTAACGACTGTGTAGTCTACGAAGATTTGAGGATTAAAAATATGGTGAAGAATCACTGTCTGGCAAAATCGATTAACGACGCTTCTTGGTATATGTTCCGAATTTGGCTGGAATATTTTGGCAAAGTATTCGGAAGAATTACGATTGCTGTGCCAGCTAACGGAACAAGTCAAGAATGCTCTAGTTGCGGAACAATTGTTAAGAAAAGTCTCTCAACGCGAACCCACGCTTGTCGGTGCGGGCTTGTCCTTGACAGAGATTGGAACGCCGCTAAAAACATCCTGAGTCGGGGGTTGAGTACGACGGGGCACATCGGAACTTGGATCTTAGATCCGAACGCTTGTGGAGAATTGACCGCTACCGATGTTGAAGTAATTCTGCATCGGCAAGTCGATTCTGCGAATCAAGAATCTCCTCGGCTTTAGCCAGGAGAGTGTCAATTGATAATCTCAATCAACACTCAAGGCATCGAACCACTGTAAAATCCGATTCCATGCCCACCACCGATCGCGATCGGCAAATTGATGCTGACAGCGTTTACTACTGATATGCCCAACATGACCGCCGTAGGCTGTCAGCACTAATTCTAAGGCTGGATTGTTCGCGCTAATGGCTTGCAACTCAGAGACAAGCACCGGGTCAAACATCGGATCGTCTGCTGCATAGAGGATGAAAGTGGGTTTTTTGAGGTGAGGCAAAATGTGTAGAGCGCTGCTAGCGTCATAGTATTCTTCCACAGAGGAGAAACCTAACGGGCCAATTACCAGTTCATGGTCAAAGCCCCAAATGCTGTTGGCGCGTGCAATAGCGGCAGGATCGATCGCCCCCGGATGTGATGCGGCGATGTTTTTTGCTAGTTTTTTTAACTCTCGCGCGATCGCCTTTTCTAAAAATTTCCCCCACTCATCTTTAACTAGATAAGACAGAGAACGGTTCGAGTCCAAGCTGGGGCAAATCACCGCCGCGCCTGCTAGTTCTGACTCTTCGATCCCTAAGTCCGGCCCCCAATCTGCGATCGTCTGAGCTGATTTTACCGCCCACAACGCTAATTGTCCGCCCAGGGAATAACCCGTGAACCAAAAAGGGGCGGGACATCCCATTTCTTTAGCAGCCGCAGCAATCCGAACGAAATCTTCGCCTTCGTATAGGCCATCAGAAGTCAGGGTGGGAGAGAGTTGGGCTGTTTTGCCGTGAGCTCGCCAGTCAAATAATACCACTGCACAGCCTCGGGCATAGGCTTTACGGCCTAGTAGCCTGAGAAACCATTGATTATCCAGATCGCCAGTAATGCCGTAAGTCCCGACAATGGTATATCGGGGATTTTCGGGGATGGCAACCCAGCCGAAAATCGGGACTCCACAGGCACCAGTAAAGATGTGTTCTCGGTAAGGGGGCTCTGGGTCAGCGATCGTCTTTTCCCAGCGGCGACTAGCCCTTAATGCGGTGTACAACGTCATTAATAGGCCGTTGTTCAGCAGCCAAGGTGGAGTATAGGGAATGGTCATAAGCGGATGTGGGAAATGTCTGTCTCGTTGGTGGGAGGTTTTTACTTGACAGGTTGGCTATTCTAGCGAATAACCCTGAAAACCGCAATACTTTTTGAGTAAATGCACTCAAGGGCGAAGTCAAGCCAAAATAATAAACAGGACTTACGCAGGCAGGCTATATGTAGCGTGCCAGTGTTTAAGCGATCGCTCTCGATTGGTCTGTGGCCCAAAAGTTGTTCGGGATGGAACGATCGGTAGTTGCTGTTTCAGCATTCTCAATTTTTTCAAATATTTCATTTACAATTTCATACTCTTTTCCTGAAGTTTTATATTTTTTAGTGTTTTCTATTTTCATAAAACTTTTCCACTCAGTAGTTGCTATTTCACCACGATTAACTATTAGTTGAATACTATAATATTTCCTCAAAAATTCCTGCGGTAGTAATAACATTTTTTCAATTTTCTGTTTGTAAGCTGTCGCGCATCTAAATTAGATTTTTAGGGCGGGCGAGACACCCCACAAAACTTTTAATAAAAATTACTATACAAATTAGATGCACGCCAGCTTATCAAACATTTGTTGCCTTAAAAAAAAGATTTTTATTCCTCTCTAAAAAATCTAGATCTTCTAAATATTGAAGACTGTAGCAAATATTACTTCTTCAAGCCTCATGATATTGATATTTTGTATCATCTCTTTCTCTAAACTTCCTAGTCAACTGTCTTAAGTGCTCTACAGGTGTAGGAAGAAGTTTATGATTTTCTATTTTTAGCATAATGCTTTACTAGATTAAAATTTTTATTTTTTGAGCCGTCAACCCACATAAATGAGCTACCCTATCATCTATCTCAGCTTTCGCACCTCTTCTGACCATTGGATAACAACTGTATATTTCATGGTTCTGAAGTTTCGGGTTGAAATTATAGTCCTGGACACCCTAGCCCACAAAGAAACCGGGTTTTTTAACTCTTATTGAGGGTTTTAAGCAAGTATTGTGGTTAAAAAACCCGGTTTATGGCTACCCGTGCGTAAGTCCTGAATTATTAGACCTCTTGCAAAAAAGATATATGTTATAATCAGAAGTTTTAAATTTAGCCCCCTAGAGCTAACTCATAATTGTAAATTGCTGCAAATTACAACGCAGACCGTAACGGCGACGGCGATTTCGAGGGAGCATCTCAATGAAAGCAGCCCTCCGCTAGAAATAGGAGTTAGGAGTCAGGAGTCAGAAGCCAGGAGAAAAGAGTCAGAAGTCAGGAGCCAGAATCAGTGTTTTTACAAATATGAGATGCTCCCGATTTCGATAACGACTCGACAATATTTTAAAAATTTTGAGACTCCGATTGACGTGTTCAATCATAATTCGCTCCTGTGCTAGAAATCGATTGTAGTCTTTTTCTATTCGAGAAAGTTTCCCCTTTTTTTGTTTCTTTCTAGGGATATAACTATTAGGGCGATCGTCCTCGATCCCTTGATAGCCACTATCTTGTCAGCTATTTGTTTCGGGATGAAAATGAATTTTACTTTTTTAAAATAAGTTAAAGTCATGGCAATGCCCGGTCCAAAAGCAGTGCAAATAATTTCTCTGGTCTCTTGATTAATTACCAATTGAGTTTTTAGAGTCTGACATTTTTTCTGGCATGAGTAATATCTTTTCTGTTTTTTTTGGGTCGTTCAATCGCTGTTTCTGTGACATCCATCACCACGACCTCTGGATAATCAGAGTTTTTGAGTAATGCCTTTTTCCCAGGAATACGGAACTTTCCCGTTTTCATTAAAGTTGATTCGATATCAGTTACAATTCGGCTGCTGGGTTGATTCAAATACTCCCCAACTTGTCCCAATATGAAAATATGTGCGATATTCTCGCCAATATTAATCGGCGACTAAGACCTGTTCTTCGAGAGCGCCGGATGGTGCGACCTCCTCTTCTGTCTTTAGGATTTTCTACAGCCAAGTTTACGCTTGGCATTAACCATTGCTTTTAGGGTTTGAATCTTGATACCAAATCTACGTTGAAATTGATCGGGTTTCAAATTTAGGTAAAATTGATTTTTCATGATTTACTTATTTTGTAACGACCAACAGAACTTTCTAGCATCTTATCCTGTTTCTAGCAAGACAAGAGTGCAAATAAGTCAGGAGTTGGGATTCAATCAACTCTCAGCAAAAAATTTCATGATATCATAAAACTATTTTGCAAGAGAGCTATTGGTTATTTGTTATTGGTTCCCAACTAGCAATTCCCAATTCCTAATACTTCGGCTACGCGATCGTACAAGTGCCCGATGCCCTACGCGGGCCGATGCCCTATTCCCCATGCCCTACGCGGGCCGATGCCCTGCGCGGGCCAATTTCCCATGCCCCATGCCCCATGCCCGATTCCCCATTCCCGATTCCCCATTCCCCATTCCCCATTTATGAACAATCCGATTATTTGGCTGCACGGCGACTGTTTGAGTCCAGAAGGCCCCGCTTTTCAAGCGCACCCAGAGGCACCGGCAATCTGGGTTTGGGATGATGCGCTGATTGATGAATGGCAGTTGAGTCTCAAACGAATGGTGTTTATTTACGAATGTTTGCTGGAGTTGCCTGTAGTTATTCGGCGGGGCGATGTGGCGGCGGAAGTGATCGCTTTTGCGATCGAATCCGGTGCGAATCAAGTGGTAACTACCGAAAGTCCCAGCCCTCGGTTTCAGGATATTTGCCGGAAAATTAAGCGATCGCACCCAATAGAAGTTTTGCCACCGGAACCCTTTGTCCGCTACGATGGTTACATTGATTTGAAGCGTTTTTCTCGCTATTGGCGCGTCGCTGAAAAATATGTTTTCTAATTGGGAATTGGGAATTGGGAACTAGAAATTGGTAACTAGAAATTGGTGTTAAATCCATTAAATCCTGTACACTGCTTGTTGCCGAACTTTAAGGGAGCATCTCATATTTGTAAAAACACTTCTTCTGCCTCCTGCCTCCTGACTCCTGACTCCTGCCTCCTGACTCCAATTTCTAGCTTGCCAGCTTTCATTGAGATGCTCCCAACTTCAACTCCCCTTCAAACGCTCCAACAGCCATTGAAATCTCGATTTAGCCAAATCGGGATTTTCCACATTTTCCCGGATAGCGCCCTCGTCGTCGGGTTCTTGATATATTAAACAATCACTCTCATCGCCGAAGCGTTTGACTGTACCGCGCAGTCTCGACGACAGAAATTTGGTAATCGCCCGATAAAACCGCAGGGAAAAAAGCACGTCTTGCTCGAGTTTTTCAGTTAGCAGTCGCCGGGGAATTGAGAGGATGAGGCACTCTTCAATTGCCGTGACGCTAGCAGAAGGAAGCCTCCCGTCTACAAAAGACATTTCGCCCAAAACTTCCCCGGAAATAATTTTTCCAATTTCTTTGTCGCCCAAAGATGATACAGCAACGCTCAAAGTTCCCTCCAGAACTATGTACAGGGCGTCTAAGGGCTTACCTTCGGCGATCAGGGTTGTGCCGGGGAGGACTTGGGTGCGGGTGCCGTTGGCGAGCATCCAATCGATGTCGCGATCGCTCAATTCGCTTAATATGACTAGAACTTTGCTCATAAAGTCAGGTTGAGATGAGATAATTTGTATTTTTTGACTTGTTTAGTTGCGTGCTGTTGTGAGATGGTCAGACCCTGAGCGAAAGCGAAGGCTAAACTTTACAAATAGAACACTAAATTTTACACAATTTTCATAATATTCAGTAATTTTGACCCGAGCGAGCCACAAATATTTCTCGAGTTGGTGGTATTATTCTACATTAATTGTCATCGACTGTGCAGCAGCCGATCGCGTTGTTTTAACTGCACTTGCTTTGGACGGCGGGGCTGCCAAAACAGTTTTGAAACCTTGTCGTCTCTTGGTTTCGAGCTGGTGCGCCCTCAAAAACCGGATTTTTTCGGCGTGGCTGCGAGTGCAGCGCCCCCAAGTACAGTATTGTAGAATGCCAGCGAAACGCACGATCGACCCCTCAATTAAACAGGAGCAAGGGTGCAATCATCCCTAGGATTGATTTTTACCCGATCGATCTGTAAATTAAAATTAGCCTCTAAACCCACCGTCCGTTCTTGAATCTAATCAGCTTGAGAGTTGACTATTCAACGGTAAAATGGCAATCTAGGAACAACACAACTCATATTTGTGTCTTTTTTTAGGAAAGCTCTCGACGGTCGCCCTCAAACACTTACACTTTTAACACAGCCTTCATTGAGGAGTTTCTATGAATAGTCTATTTTCCAAGTCTACTTTTGCGTTAATAAATCTTGCAGCTTTAGCTGTTTGTTGCAGTACCATGTCAGCGAAAGCTGAAACTGGCAACTTGCCCGATGTCGCTACAACTGCAACAATAGCAGCTCAAAATATTGACCAAATTTCTGAGCCGACGGCAACTTCAGCAGTTAAACCCGACGCAGAAACAACGGCTAGTAATAAAAAAATTGATTCAATCAGTTGGAGCGAACTAACAGAAGCGGCAGAGCCAGCAGCCTCTGAACAGCCCGCCAACTTGCAAGTATCTATTGCTGCACCCGAAAAATCGGAAGCAGCAAAATCGGAAATTGCTGAGACAGAAACAGCGCAAAATACCTCCATTGCTGCTGAGACCCAAAAGTCGGAAGAAACCGCTAAAATTGCTGATAATGGTGTCAGAGTGCAGTCAACAGTAGAGACTGCCAAAAAGAGCGATCGACCTACCTCAATTGTTGCCCAGAGCAATAATCTGGAAGTAACAGCAACGAAAGAAGAAAAAGAAGTCAAAACAGCACAAGAATTGTTGAGCAATCCTGTCAGCACTTCGGCCTCAGCTTTGACAAACCAACCGAAAGTTGCTGAAAAACCCGCAACTGTCTCGGAACCCACTAAAAAAGTGGCTCAAGGAACTCAAATCCGACCAGGCCGAGCTACTCGTTCTGGGCCCAGCTACATCGGCATTGGCGGCAATCTAGGTTTTGGCGGAGATACAGCCTTGGGCGACAGTTCATTTGCCATTATTAGCAAAATCGGTTTGACCAACAATTTCTCGGTGAGACCGAGTGTTTTGTTCCGCGACAACTTAACTGTTCTAGTCCCCGTTACCTACGATTTTGTATCTCAAGAGGCCGTCGAAGTCAGCGATGATTTTGTGATTACTGCCGCTCCTTATGCAGGTGCGGGCGTCGCATTTTCTACCGGTGATAACAGTAATTTTGGCTTCTTGATTTCTGGTGGTGTAGATGTGCCGCTGTCGAGAAATTTTACAGCAACAGCGGGACTGAATGTTGGTTTTCTCGACGGAGCTGAAGTGGGATTGTTAGTCGGTGTCGGCTATACGTTCCCTAATCTTGTCAGGTAGTGTTGCTGTTTGAGCAAACGCAGGACAAATAAATAGGCGCGGGGTTGGCTGTAGGAATACAGTCAACCTTTTTTGATCGTAGAAAATCTGCCTGTGCGACCGATGTAGGGTGCGCCATAAGCACAGACCGGTAATGTAGGTTGCGCCATCAGCACAGACCGCCGATATTGATTTTTGTGAAAGATATAATGATGGTGCGATCGATCTGAGATGTTGCGTCATTATTGTCAAGAACGGGCTCTTCGGCCCGTTCCACAAAGAGTATATTTTCTTGTGGGGTGGGCAAGAGAGCCCGGCCAAAAAAAGGATTATTGAAAATGGTGCAAGATATAAGATCGATCGTACTTTTTCACCAACCACCCGAAAAAACCGTGACTAAAACAGAAATCTTAGCAGCACTCAAAAATCTGACTGCAGAAGAACGCCTAGAAATCATCGAAACAGCTTCGCGGATGATGCGCGAAGAAATAGAAGAAAAAGCCCAGCGCAAAGCTGAGAGAAAGCGGAAACTCAAAGCCGCAGCAGAAGCAGCAGTCAAAGATTATATGCCGGGAGGTGCTTTACATGACTTGTGGTCGGCTGATAGCGAACCCTATTTTGAATCCGAGGAAGAATACCTTAACGCAGGGATAAAAACTAATGCGTAGAGGTGAAATCTGGCTGGTTGCGCTTGAACCTACTGTGGGCGCCGAAATCGGCAAAACCCGTCCGGTAGTAATTGTCAGCGATGAAACGGTGGGAATTTTGCTGCTTGAAGTTATTGTTCCCATCACTGACTGGAAAGAGCGATACACCGAGAGAAATTGGATGGTTCGACTAGAACCAAGCGGCGAAAATGGCTTGACTAAAGTCTCCGCCGCCGACGCTTTTCAAGTCCGTTCCGTTTCCCAACAAAGATTTGTCCGGCAACTCGGAACCTTGTCCGAGACAATTATGGAAGAAATTGCAGAAGCACTGACAATTGTTCTGGATCTAGATTGAATAACTAGGCAACAGCGTACAAATAGTGTTATTTATAGATAGATTGTATGGCGCGATGGCCTAAATGATTCCTATACAACTTACACTCAAAAATTTTCTCAGCTATCGAGAAGCTGCTTTAGACTTTCGCGGCTTGCACACCGCTTGCATTTGCGGGCCTAACGGTGCTGGCAAATCCTCCCTCTTAGAAGCCATATCTTGGGCACTTTGGGGCTGTTGCCGCAGCGATACGGAAGACGATATCATCCATATCGGCGAAACTGATGTGCGCGTTGATTTCACTTTCTCCACCGACGGCCAAATCTACCGGGTGATTCGCAACCGCCGGCGCGGACAATCGGGAAGTTTGGAATTTCAAGTCAGCTTGAATTCTGCCGAGAGTGAGGAAAAACTTAATTTTCGCACGCTCACAGACAAGGGGCTGAGAACAACTCAACAAAAAATCCTCGAACACATCAAACTTGATTACGATACTTTCATCAACTCGGCGTATTTGCGCCAGGGGCGAGCTGATGAATTTATGCTCAAAAAGCCGATCGAACGCAAACAAGTTTTAGCCAACCTGCTCAAGCTCGACTCCTACGATACTTTATCCGACCAAGCCAAGGATACCTCCAAACAATTTAAAGCTCGAGTCGATGTACTCAAACAGAGTTTGCTAACCGTACAAGAGCAACTGCAACAAAAAGAGACGATCGCCTCAGAACAAACTCAATTGCAGCAAGCAACTGATTTGCTTCAGCAGCAGCAGCAAGCCGACACAACCGAGTTACAGCAACTGCAACTCCAGCACCACAACCGCCAAACTTGGCAAAAACTCCTCGCCGGCCACCAGCAACAGCACTACAATATCTCTCAAGAATGCCGCCGCTTGCAGCAAGAACTCAGCGCAGCAAAACAGCAGCAAAATGAGCTGCAAGCCCTCCTAGGGCAAGAAAATGAAATAACAGCAGGCATTGCCTATTTCCACAGCTTGCAAGCTACAGAAGAGACTCTGGCTGGCAAATTCAAGGTTAACCAACAAGCCCAAAATCAGCGCCAGCAATTGCAAGAACAGCAGCGGCAAGAACTGAGCTTTTTGCAAAGCAAAATTCAGCAGTTGCAAGCTCAATTAGAGGTTTTAGAACAGGATGAAAAAGATGTTCTGGAAATTCTCAAACAGCAGCCGGAGGTTGATAAAGGACTCGCACAGTTGCAAGCAGTTCGATCGCGCCTCAACGAACTAGAGCAACTGCAACTGCAAGTTTCGCCGCTGCTACAACAGCAGCAGCAAAAGCAACAAAAGCTCGATCGCGCCCGCGCCGGTTTAACCGCCCGCTTAGACGAAATCAACCGACAGGTGCAAGTTCAGCAGCAGCAGCGACAGCCGCAATTACAGCAGGAAATCTCGGCCATCGCGAATCAAATTTTGCAGTTGGAAAACAAGCGAGTTTATCAGCAGCGAGTCCGCGAAAAAGGTCAAGAAAGGCACGACTTTCTAGGAAACCTGCAAGCCAAAAGCCGCGACTATCAAACCAGACTCGCCGAGATCGACCAAAAACTGCAACTCTTGCGGAAACATGAAGGAGAAACCAGCGCAGGCGAAGGTAAAGCCTCGAATTTTGCGGAAAACGAGCCATCGAATTCGCATTTAATGGTGCGGGATGCAAATTTTGGCAATTGTCCTTTGTGCGATCGACCTTTAGACGAACACTACTGGAATTTGGTAGTCGCAAAACACCACTCCCAACAGCAGGAAATCTGGAACCAACTGTGGGTTGTGCGCGAACAGTTGGCCGTCTCCGAGCGCGAAATTCAAGTCCTCAGACATGAATACCGCGAACTAGAAGAGGAATTAGCGCCCTACCAAGAATTGCGGGAACGCCGCAGCCATTTGCAAGCACAATTAGATAGCCTGGGCCAAGATGAAAACCGGCTGCAAAGTATGCGTCAAGACGCTGCAGAAATAGAGCGCTTGCTACGCACCGGCGAGTATGCAGCCGATGACTTGGGCGAACTCCAGCAAATCGAACAGCAACTGCAACAGCTCAATTACAGCGATCGCAGCCACTCCCTCGCCCGCAGCGATGAAAAGCGCTTGCGGTGGGCGGAAATTAAGCAAGCTCAAATCAAAGACGCTCAGCAGAAACTGAATAAAATTAATGCCCGCCGCCCGGATTTGCAAACTCAATTAGCCACGGTACAGCAACAGTTAGAACAGCAAAAAAATAGCTCGGAAATACAGCAGCAAATTCTGTCTTTAGATAGATACATTGCGGAAATTGGCTATAATTTGGAACAGCACGAACACGTGCGGAGCGAAATGCGCCGATCGCAGTTTTGGATCGCCCGCGCCGAAAAATTGCGATCGGCAACTGTGCAGTACCCGCAAGTGCAGCAGCGGGTTAATGAAATAGCAAATTCCATCGCAGTGCGCGATCGAGATTTGCAAGCTGTCAGCGCTCAAACTTCCGCGATGAACCAGCAATTGCAAGAACATCCCGATCCCACAGCCAGAATAAGTGCGATCGAACAGCAAATCAGTCGCCGCCGGCAGCAGCTAGACCAACATTTGGGAAGTCTCGGACGCCTCCAGCAGCAGCAGCAAAATCTGGAAACTCTGCAAGTTCAGCTAGTAGCTCAAAAAGAGCAAATGCAAGTTGCCAAACGCCAGCAGCGAGTTTATCAAGAGTTGGGTCAAGCCTTTGGTAAAAACGGCATTCAAGCTTTAATGATTGAAAATGTTTTGCCTCAACTCGAAGCTGAAACCAATCAGATATTGTCGAGATTGAGCGCGAATCAATTGCACGTTCAATTTATTACTCAGCGGGCTGCTGCTTCTAAAAAAGCCACTAAATTGATTGACACTTTAGACATTTTAATTGCTGATGCTCGCGGTACTCGCGCCTACGAAACTTACTCTGGCGGTGAAGCTTTTCGGATTAATTTTGCGATTCGGCTGGCGCTGGCGAGACTCCTGTCTCAGCGGGCGGGCACCGCTTTGCAAATGTTGATTATTGATGAGGGATTCGGGACTCAGGATGCTGAAGGGTGCGATCGGCTGATTGCTGCAATTAATGCGATCGCCTCCGACTTCGCCTGCATTCTCACCGTTACCCATATGCCCCACCTGAAAGAAGTTTTTCAAGCCAGGATTGAAGTAAGCAAAACTGCTCAGGGTTCTTGCATTAACTTGTCAATTTAAAAGGGTTGATGAACCGGATAGAAGGAGAAGAAAAAAAGTTCAACATATGAGTATTTTTACCGAAGAATAATTGATGATTCAGGAGCCAGAATGCAGAATGGATTCTGTGCAACTGGATGGAGAATCGAGGTTTAAAGCCCCCCAGTTTAATCGTGGAGCAGAAAAAATTCTTTCCGTTACCGTTACCCCTAACTTGGCGCATGGGGTATTCTGAATTCTCAATTCTCAATTCTGTCTTCTGACCAAGAATTTCAAAGGTGGTACCCGCCACGTGATTTATCCGTGGAATCAATCCCAAATCGAAAATCGAAAATCCTCAAGAAAGAGCATTTATCTCGCGCAAGTCAATCTAAAATCTCAAATCTAAAATCGCGCAATCGATTGACCAAGAATTTCAAAGGTGGTACCCGCCACGTGATTTATCCGTGGAATCAATCCCAAATCGAAAATCGAAAATCCTCAAGAAAGAGCATTTATCTCGCGCAAGTCAATCTAAAATCTCAAATCTAAAATCGCGCAATCGATTGACTCCTTCTCATCTTCTGTTTTCTTTGGGCCTTCGGTATTTTCACCTTCTGTTTTCTGGATAAGTGCCTAATACCTTCGGTTGTACTACTTTCAAACCAGAAGGCAACTGTATGCGCCTGCCCCAAACCATAATGGAATCAGTCATTGCCAATCTAAAATCTAAAATCTAAAATGGTATTAGTCGTTTCCCCCGCCGGCTGTTTTGGGCTGCTGGCTTGGTTAACAAGGCTAAATTAAAAATAAAATTATAGAATAAGAATGGCTCAAGCTATTTATATTTTTTTATTGTTCTGTCCGCTCCCAAGGAGTTTGGATATTGCTACAGATGACAACAGACTCTTTCAACCTGTCTCTCCTAGAGCGGGCGATCGCAGCGTCGAGCAACAGCATCCTCATCGCCGATGCTCGCCAGCCTGACACACCTATTATCTACTGCAATCCTGCTTTTGAGAAACTGACCGGTTACAGTGCCGAAGAAGTTATTGGACGCAACTGCCGATTTTTGCAGGGCCCCGATACCGATCGGGCCGAATTAGACAAACTTCGCAGCAGTTTACGATCGGGAACGGAAATTCAGGTAGTTCTCAAAAATTATCGCAAAGACAAAACTCCTTTTTGGAACGAATTAATGGTTTCCCCCATCCTAGACAATGAGGGGAAATTAACTCATTTTATCGGAGTTCAGAACGATATTAGCAAAAGAGTAGCAGCCGAAACAGCCAGGGAAGAAAGCGAAGAAAGATTGCGCGTAATTGCCCGCACTACTCCCGTTCCCCTGTTAATTACGCGCCTAGAAGATAGCCTGATCTTGTATGCAAATCCTGCTCTCGGTGAAAGTTTAGGGTTGAGTTGCGAACAACTTATTGGGGGTAAAAAGATTGATTTTTATGCCAACATCAACGATCGATGTCAATTGCTAGAATTAGTCAAACAAAACGGCTTTAGCGACAGCAAAGAAATCTGCCTCAAGAAAGCAAATGGCAGTTTTTTTTGGGTAAAAATGTCGATGCGCTCGATTAATTTTAACGGCGAAGCAGCAATTTTATCGGCATTTTACGATATTACCGATCGCGTAGAAGCAGAAACAGCACTACGGCAAAGCGAAGCGAGGTTTCAAAAACTAGCCGCCAACGTTCCGGGAATGATTTATCAATTTCAGTTAGCAGCAGACGGCACTATGTCATTCCCCTACGTCAGTTCCGGCTGCCGCGAACTCTGGGAATTAGAACCAGATGTACTCCAAAATTCAGCTATTCCCGCGATCGAAATTATTCATCCAGACGATGCGCCAAGCTTCCAGGAATCAGTTGCTATCTCAGCTAAAACTTTAGAGCCTTGGCGGTGGGAAGGCAGATTTGTTTTTCCGGGCGATCGGATTAAGTGGGTTAGCGGGGCTTCCCGGCCAGAAATGGGCGAAAAAGATAACATTATTTGGGACGGCTTGTTGATTGACATTAGCGATCGCAAACTTGCAGAATCAGCACTCCGGCAAAGCGAAGCCAGATTCCAAAAAATGGCCGCCAACGTGCCGGGAATGATTTATCAATACTTGCTGCATCCCGACGGTTCAAATGAATTCATTTATGTGAGTTCCGGCTGTTGGGAACTCTACGAATTAGATCCAGAAAAAGTTCAACAAAACTCCGATTTAATTTGGGCAACGGTGCATCCAGAAGACCTAAAAAATCTGTTAGAATCAATCGCAATTTCCGGCGCAACTCTCAAACCTTGGATATATGAAGGGCGGATCGTAACCGGATCGGGAAAAGTGAAATGGATTCGCGGCATTGCCCGCCCCGAACTGCAACCGGGCGGCGATATACTGTGGGAGGGGGTGACAATCGACATCAGCGATCGCAAGCTAGCAGAAATCGCCCTGGGCGAGTCAAAAATCGCCCTGCAACAAGCCAATCAAGAACTTGAAAAGCGCGTCCTAGAACGCACGGAAGCCTTGGAAAGCTCCCAAAAAATGCTGTGGTTGGTAATCAACAACATCCCTCAGTTAATCGCCTGGAAAGATCGAGATTTAGTTTACTTGGGAGGTAACAAAAACTTTGCCAAAGTCGCAGGTTTCAATCACCCCAGTGAAATCGCCGGTCTCACCGACTTCGATATGCCCTGGAAGCCGGAAGAAACAGAATTTTTTCGAGCCTGCGACCGCCGCATTATGGCAACTAACACCCCAGAATATCACATCATAGAATCCAAAATGCCAGCCGACGGCACCCAGTGCTGCCTGGATACAAATAAAATACCTTTACACGACAATTCCGGCAATGTTGTCGGCATTTTGTCTACGTTTGAAGACATCACCGATCGGCTTTCCCTAGCAGCTAAAGTCCGGGCAAGCGAGGAACTATTTCGCACTATTTTTGAAGATGCACCCATCGCTATCTACTTAGCTAATTTAGATGATAACAAGTTAGTGCGAGTCAATAAAACTTACTGCGAAATGCTGGGATATACCGCAGCAGAATTGCTCGCCAAAACATTTATTGAACTTGGGCATCCCGAAGATAATCCCAAAAATCTCCAAGTTGCTGAATCTCTCGATCGGGGAGAAATTACGAGCTATCAAATCGAAATCCGCCAGATTGCCGCTACAGGTAAAATTGTTTGGGTAAACGTGACAGCTACTTTGATTCGAGACGGCGAAGGAAAACCTATTTACAAATTAGGGATGATTGAAAATATTACCAACCGTAAAATTTCTGAAGCAGCACTCCAAGCTTCCCAATCTCAATTGAAAAAACAAGCAGCCCAATTGCAAGAAGCCTACGAAAAACTACAAAACGCTCAAATCCAATTAGTTCAATCCGAAAAAATGTCTAGCCTCGGTCAGATGGTGGCTGGCATAGCCCACGAAATTAACAATCCCGCAACTTTTATTAACGGCAATATTTCTCATACTTACAACTATTTTCACGATTTAATTGAACTGTTAAGTCTCTACCAGGAATGCTATCCGTCCCCAGGGCCTCAGATTGCTGAAAAAGTTAAGGAGTTAGAGTTAGATTTTCTGAAGGAAGACTTGCCAAAAATGCTAAATTCCATGAGAGTAGGAGTAGAAAGAATCAGTAAAATTGTGTTGTCGCTGCGGAACTTTTCGCGACTGGATGAATCTGAAATGAAGTTGGTAGACGTTCATGAAGGCATTGACAGTACACTGTTAATTTTGCAGCACAGATTGCATCAGGCAAGTATAAAAAGCGGGATTGAAATCATTAAAGAATACGGAAAGATCTCCAAAATTTACTGTTGTGCGGGTCAGTTGAACCAGGTCTTTCTAAATATTATCAGCAATGCGATCGACGCTCTAGAAAACCAACCGGAACCTCGGACGATCGTGATTCGTACCCTCATGAAAAAAGCTGGGTTGAAAAGCCACAGTAAAACCCAGCTCAGTGATTGCGATCGCATTGTAATTTGCATCGCCGACAGCGGCCCGGGAATGAGCGAAGAGGTTCGCAAGCGGCTGTTTGACCCGTTCTTCACCACCAAGCCCGTAGGGGCTGGAACTGGCTTAGGATTATCCATCAGCCATCAGATTGTGGTAGAAAAACATAAGGGAAGCCTGCGGTGCATCTCAGCGCCCGGACAGGGAGCGGAATTCTGGATTGAAATCCCCTGCTGAGCGATCGTCCATTAATCAAAAAGTTTAAATATCTAACTTTTAATTCCCAATTGCCGTCGGTACTTGAGTTATCAAGGTTTTGAATAAACCGCACTCAGAGGCCGGAACAAATCGCACTCAGCGGTGTGCTAATCTGCAGCCCTTATTCGCTAGGCAATTATGCTGAAAAAACTACCTTTATCCTGGTCTCGCTACATTCCAGCCGGGTTGACGCTGGCTTTGGGTGTCGGACTGTCGGCCCTGGCATTTGCCTTGGTTTGGGACTGGGAAGACAAGCGCCGCGACTACGAAATGCACCGCCGCATTGACGATATTTCGATCGGCATCGAACGCCAGGTCAACTCCGACTTAGATAGCGTTCTCGCCCTCAGCGACTACATGAAAGCCTTCAGCGCCGTCGAGCGTTCCTCTTTTGCTAGGTTTGTCGCCCGTCCCCTATCCGTCCACCCCAGCCTGCAACTCCTGGCTTGGGCCCCCCGCGTCCCCGATTCGCAGCGGCGCAACTACGAAACCAAAGCTAGAACCGAAACAGAACCCAGCTTCGAGATTACAGAGCGCGGCCCGCGAGGAGAACTCCGCAAGGCCCTCCAGCGTTCCGAATACTTCCCGGCTTTCTACGTCGAACCACCAGCCGGAAACGAGACAGTATTAGGCTTTGACCTCGCCTCCCACCCACAAATCCGCGCGGCGCTCGATCGAGGGCGCGATACAGGAGAAATGATTGTCACCAACTACGTCGGCCTAAGTCAGGGCAATTCCCCGGAACTAGGTCTTTTGGCCATAGTTCCGATTTACGAAAACAGCACTAAACCGACTACCCTGGAATCCCGTCGCCAATTGCTACAAGGATTTGTTCTGGGCGTATTTCGAGGCAAAGATATTTTCCAAACCTCTTTAAAAGGACGCAATACCGACTACCTCACTATTTATCTCGTTAGCGAGGCTCCTGACAAGCAAGAAGCACCGTCGCTGTTACCCCAAACGGGGAACCCGGTTCTCAAAAATCTCCCTGCTGACCGCCAAATTCAGCAATTTGCGGTGCAGTTCCAATCCGAGAGCCAACAAGTGCTTCCAGCATCAGCCGCTGCTGACCTAGCCATGATGCAAAACTGCCCGATTCTTGACAATCCAGGCCCGAACTATACAGCTTGCAGAAGGCGGCTGAAAATTAGCGGCCGCCAGTGGTCTATGTACGTGTCGGCAACGCCGGAAATTCGCCGGATTCGCAAGCACTGGCGCTCTTGGGGAACTCTGACGATGGGGATGCTGTGGACTCTGATTCCGGTCACATATATGCTGACAGCTTTGAGCCGCACCGCCCAAATCGAAAAGCTAGCCCGAGAAAGAATTCGCCAAGCCGAACAGTTGCAGGCTGCTTACCTGCAGTTGGAACTCGAACAAGCTAAATCCGAGCAACTGCTGCTAAACGTTTTGCCGGCAGCGATCGCCCTGCGTTTGAAGGACAACGAACACAATATCGCCGAAAGTTTTGCGGAAGTAACTGTGATGTTTGCCGACATTGTGGGGTTTACAGAGCTTTCGTCGAGAATTTCAGCGACGGCGGTGGTGGAAGTGCTCAACGATATTTTTTCGGCTTTTGACCACTTGGCCGATCGCCACGGTTTGGAGAAAATTAAGACTATTGGTGACGCTTACATGGTTGTCGGCGGTTTGCCTACGGCCAGAGAGGATCACGCCGAGGCGGTTGCGAACATGGCGATCGATATGCTGCACGAAATTAGGCTCCTGAGTTTAGAACATTCGGAACCTTTCAGCATTCGGATCGGGATTAGCAGTGGCCCTGTCGTTGCCGGCGTCATCGGCTTAAAAAAGTTTATTTACGACCTCTGGGGCGACACAGTAAATATTGCTTCGCGAATGGAATCCCACGGGATTACCGGCTGCATTCAAGTCACCGCCGAAACTTACGAGATATTAAAAGATAAATATACTTTTCAGAAGCGCGGCGCCATTCAAGTTAAGGGCAAGGGATACATGGTTACTTATTTGCTGACTGGCAAAAAGATTATTGACCCAGCCCAAACAAGGATACAAGCCTCCGAATCCCCGATCGACTAAGACTTGCGATCGCCCAGCTAAAATAGTATAAACTCAAGGTATTCTATCACCCCTGCACCAAAAAAAGGAAAAACCATGACGACGCTGCTAATTCAAACCGAAAGCGTCCCACTGACGGTCAATCTCCCTGCGATCGAATCGATGACTGTTGAACAGTTTTATGAATTCTGTCTAGTTAATCGCGATTTGAGAATTGAGCGTACAGCCAGTGGGGAAGTCATTATCATGTCACCAGCTTTTTCAGATACAGGGAATCGAAACGGTAAGATTTTTCAGCAACTTGCGAACTGGGCAGAAGAAGATGGCACAGGTGAAACGTTTGACTCCAGTGCAGGCTTTACCTTGCCAAATGGAGCAACCCGCTCCCCCGATGCCTCATGGATTAAACTAGAGCGCTGGAATGCCTTAACTGAAGAACAAAAAGCCTCATTCGCACCGATTTCTCCGGACTTTGTGATTGAATTGCGGTCTGCTAGTGACACTCTCAAGGGATTACAAAACAAGATGCAAGAATATATTGAGAACGGTGTATCGCTCGGCTTTTTGCTCGATCGCAAAAACAGAAAAGTCTACATCTACCGTCCCGATCGCGAACCTGAAATCTTAGATAATCCTGAAACAGTCAGCGCCGACCCAGAGTTACCGGGATTTGTTTTGCGGATGGCAAAAATCTGGTGATTTAGATCGTTAAACCATACTCAAAGACATCAATTCATCGGTCATTTCAAAATTCGCCGTCACGCTTTGCACGTCGTCCAAATCTTCCAGTGCATCCATTAACTTCAAGAGCGATCGAGCTTTTTCAGGAGTATCTATTTCCACTGTATTGCTGGGAATCCAGCGATTTTACGACTGCAAAACTGCAAAGTTTTTGTGTTTCAAATGACACTCCCCGCTCTTTCAGAGACTGGGATTCTTGGTTCATAGATACCTTATTTTTTAGCTCGAATCACTAAATCAATTAACTGTTCTCTTCCCCAGAGTTGTACCCCATTCGCTTGAGCCAGTTTATGAGCATTGGATGTAAACATACTGTTTGTAATAACGATCGCATCTTGCGCCGCGTAATACTTAACCGCACTAACCACTTCTTGCACGGCGGAATTTCCCACTTTTCCTTGATAGCGTTTTGCCTGGACAACGGTTTTCTTGCGGGCTTTAGAGAGAATCAAGTCCGCACCAAAATCCCCCGTTTTGGGTGTCATTTCGACCGCATAACCGAGATTGCGGAAACAGCAGGCTAAAAATTCCTCAAACTCTTCTCCTGTCATGCGATCGACCTGATCGATTAAATACCCAATCTCGGCCACTTCTAACCGCGTAGAACCTGCTAAAATCTGCTTGAATTTTTTCAGCAGAATGGCACTCAACTTAGTAGAAGGAGAATGAGAAGATAAGGGAGGAGCTTGTGATTCAGTATCTATTAAATTCGCAATCTTTGGCACGTCTAATAGCGCAGCAACTTTTATGATTTTTTGGAATTTTTGCACCATCCTGGAACTCAACTTATTAGGAGAAGGAGAATCAGAAGATAAAGAGGGAGTTTGTGATGCAGATTGAACTTCAGTTTGTGCTTCAGTGGGTTCCGATACCGCATCCTCGATCGAAGTTTGCTGGGCTTGCTTTTGGGCTTGCTTTCTTTTGCTCAAAACAGCCCGTTGAATTGTCAGCAAAATTTTTCCCTCTTGTTGATTAATTTCACCGTCAGCCTCGACGATCTCAGTGCATCGCTTTAAAAGTGGTTCGGCAAAGTCGAGTTCAAGTTGTTCGAGTAAAATATCCAACTTGGGAAGTAATTTAGACTTATTTGTCACAGCTTCAATCTCAGCTAAAGTCCTGGGATTTAAATTCGCCGCTCGTAATTCCGGTAATAACTCATCCCATCGGGTGAATTTTTTGCTCGCATAGACGACATACACCAAAATCCAATCCATCACCGTTTCTTGTGCGATCGCTGTCTCTAAATATTGCTCACTTTCCGCTTGCAATACCTCTTGTAAATCTTCGAGCTTGGTTTCGATTTCCGAGGAATCGAGATCGGCTTCATAAAACCGACAAGCACCGTATCCCAGCGCGTAAATCATTGCCGCACTGGCGCTAGCATTAATTACCGCACCCGCCAACGGAATATTGCTGACAAGCGTAACTCCAGCTTCGATCGCTAAATTGCTACCCAAGGACAAACCAAAAATAGCGACAACTTCTGCTTTGCGATCGCTCGATCGCAAATCCATGCCATAGGCGGCAGCAATTTGATAAACCAACTCGGCAGATAACGCCGTCATTGCCGCTAAATCCATGCCAGACAACGCCAAAGCCACGCCGGGAACTAAACTGCTCACCAAGCCACTTCCTGCAGCTAGCAAGGCTTTTTCCACCATCAAGTGATGTGCGATCTCTTTGGGTTTCTCGTGAGGATATTGGCGCTGTAACTCTCGAACTTGCGCCTCGGCATTTACGACATCAACAGCATCTATAGCATTAACTAACCAGTCGATTTTGAACTTTTGGGTCAGTTTTTTCAGGATAGGACTCTGCGAAATAAAAACTAGGGATGAACCAAAAAAATTGGGAACTTGCATTGCTGCACTTCCCGCACTCGCCGCTGCATTCCCCACAGCACTCGCCGTATTAACAACAATCGCACTTCCAGCACTAACGGCTGCATTCCCCACCGCACTCGCCGTATCAACAATCGCACTTCCAGCACTGCCTGCCGCATTCCCTACCGCACTCGCCGTATCAACAATTGCACTTCCAGCACTCGCCGCCGCACTCCCCACCGCACTCGCCGTTGCAGAGACGGCTCCGAACACTGAACCGAACCAATTGGATGTATTCTCTGGTTTAGCCTGCACGTCCAATTTGGATCGATCGTTAGTTTCTGTTACTTCGTTTGCTGACGGAATTTCTTCGGAGTTGGTGCTGCCTGTTGTGATTTCGTTGTCATCTAGCATGGCTTGAGTTTGGGGTGACGTTTTCATTGCAGCTTTTTCAGCAATGCGTTGGATTGACATTCCCCGCCCGCGTAAATATTGGGGATTCGTCTCCTGGTAATATTGTAATGCGACGATCGTCCTGCTGCCAAATTCTCGTCTTTTGCAGTGGCAGCAGGACGCTCCAGATCCCTCATCTTTCAGCCATTAAACCATACTCAAAGACATCAATTCATCTGTCATTTCAAAATTCGCCGTCACGCTTTGCACGTCGTCCAAATCTTCCAGTGCATCCATTAACTTAAGGAGCGATCGAGCTTTTTCAGGACTGTCTATTTCCACTGTATTGCTCGGAATCCAGCGATTTTCCGACTGCACAACAGCAAAATTTTTTTGTTTCAAAACATCAGCCAGTTGTTCCAAATCAGCCACACTTGTAAATACCTCTGCACCTTCAGTATCCTCATCAATTAATATCAAATCATAAGATTCCGCAGCCGCCTCTAGCGATGCTTCAAACAATTGTTCCTCATCAATCGGGCCGCGTACCGTACAAACTCCTTTGTGGTCAAACATCCAGCCCACACAACCTGTTTCGCCCAGGTTGCCGCCATTTTTACTAAAAGCTTCTCGCAAGTCAGCCGCCGTGCGGTTGCGGTTGTCTGTCAGCGCTTCAATCAGAATAGCAACCCCGCCAACGCCGTAACCTTCGTAGCGAATAGCTTCTAATTCCGAACTTCCCCCGGCCAAGCCGGCACCTTTGGCGATCGCCCTTTCTATGTTTTCATTAGGAATACTCGCCGCCTTGGCTTTTTCTATAGCCGTCCGCAGTTGAAAATTGCCAGCGGGATCGGGAACTCCGCTGCGGGCCGCGACAATAATTTCGCGAGATATTCTCGCAAAAACCTTGCCTTTAACGGCATCAACTCTCGCTTTTTGGCGTTTAATATTCGCCCACTTACTGTGTCCTGCCATACCGATTTAAGATTTTCGATTTAAAATGTGCGATCGACATTAAACAATAACACCCAGATTTTGACAAATCAGAGTAACATAGGGTGCACCTCGGCGCACGTTACACACATAGCATAGAATGGGATTTTTCGCACCAATCTCAACTTTAATTAAACCGGATAACGGCTTCAGAGTCAGTCAGGTGAGAAGTATCGCCATTAAGTGCGATCGACCATTCTCCCTCACCCCGCACCACTTTCACCAAACAGCACAGAGAAGCGTTAATTTCCGTTTCTGCACCGCCCGCTAGCCCGATCGCAGTTCCTAAAACCGACGCACCGTGACCTACTAATAACATATCTTCGGGAAACTCTGCCGCGAGGCGTTTAGCCGTTTCCCCCGCCCTTTTGAGACAAGCTTCCCCAGTTTCGGGATAATTAGCAATACCGCCTTTGTATGAAGCATCAATCCTGGGAAAACGCCGGCACAAAGCTTCGACTGACTCAGTTTCCGGCATTTCTGTCATCCATTCAGGATTCAGCCATTCGCACAGTCCCCACTCAAGTTTAATTGACAAATCGAGAGCTTCTGCCGCGTGATTTGCTGTTTGGACAGTTCGCAGAAAAGGGGAAGCAAAAATGTGAGAAATTCCTTCTCCTTTGAGGCGATTGGCGAGTTGTTTGGCTTGAACGTGACCGTCTTCGGAAAGGTGGGGATCGTAGCGGTGTTCTGCGGTGAGAAACCAGTCGGGGTTAACGAAGTCGATGCGGTTTCCGTGTCGTGCGATCCAGACTGTTTGCGGCATGAGTTGGTTTTAGTTTTGCTTCTTGATGTAAGATTATATCAAGGTTTGGTAATTTGGTTTGGTGCGAAGCTATTGATGTGATTTTTTTTAACCGCAGATGCACGCAGATAGACGCAGATAGATGGTGGATTGGGTAAGGGGTGATGGAGTGCGATCGGATTTTTCCCCTTAAAGTCTTTCCAGCCATTTTTGCAGAGCTAAATCAATTAATTGACCTGAACTAAATTTACAGGCGCGCTTGTCTAACTCGTCTATAGTTTCTAAGATGTTCGGATATCGCTGGGCAATGTTCATTTTAATAAAAACATTTTTTACATCCTTAGCTAAATCTATATACTTCATCTCTTCATAAGTGAAGATTTTAGAAATTGCAGAGTTTTTAATAATTTTAATGGCGCTGTTAATATACTCTATCAAGTTTCTTTCATTAAAATAAGTATACCTATAATTTTGTTGCCACTGTTGGATATTTGTTATGTTCTGCTTTACTTTTTCTGTTTGATTAGCTATTACCTTCTTGTTAGAGCTAACTTTACCACCAATTCCGCTTGACACGTAGCCCTCTATCAAAGCATTGCCATCCCAATCAGTCCAGATTCTTGCTCTGCCGAGAGTTTTACTTGTCAGACCTTTTAATGGCAACCACAGAAATAAGATTATACTTCCTTTACTATCCGAACACAACTCAGCGCAGAATTTACTATTTTTACTATTTCCCTTTCCATACTTGATACTGCCAGCAGACACAAATTCTTCCATCCGCGTATCAAAACTGAGAAGTTTCTGCCTAGTTTTTAATATTTCTTGCTGTTGACTAAGCTGGCAATTACTCAAAAGTTTCAAAAGTGCTTTGGGTGGACTGGGTATGTTCTCTGTGCTTTCTCTTTCTTGATATGTAATCTCTACTTGTGAAGTGTGTTCGGCATCTACATCTTTCAAGTGTAAAGATAAATTTTGCCCGTCAGGAACGATCGCAAATTGCAAAAATTGAAAAAATAGCCCGTGATACTTCCTATCTGTAAAATTATCTCTGTGAAATTTGGGCGCAATTGCTATTAAGCGAACGGGTTGAGCGTAATCCACGCGATCGGCAAAAGGTTTGTGTTCCAACAAAGCATCGTAATAACGGGTTAACTGCTGAACGACATATCTATCTTCGCCGTTTTTTAACTCCAGCACAACTAACCGTTTATTCTCGTCCACCGCTATAATATCGCATCTTTGCTCGTTGACAGTGAATTGGCGCTTGATGACCGTCAAACCGAGCAAACTTTGCAAGTGAACTTCGACAAAATCCTCTAAGGCTTCTTCACTTGCAAATTCCCACCCCGACCCTGTTTTCCTCAATGCGGCGCTGCTTAGCATTTTGACAATTCTTAAAGTCTTTAACGAATTTTACCACTAATGTCAGCAGCCCGCCGGAGGTTTAAATAAACCCCGATCGCCCTGACAGCTTCCCAGCCATCCCGCCACAAAATCGCCTTTAAGTGGGAGCGCTATAATAGTAACTATTCTACACTCCCATCTCTTGACAAATTATTAAAAATATGCTCATCAGTGACAGCGATCGCGCTACCATTCGCTCAGTCGTAGAACAGCAACTGCAAGCATTTCAAAAAGACGATGCAGCAGGGGCTTTTGCCTTCGCCAGTCCCGGAATTCAGCAGCAGTTTCGCACAGCCGAAAACTTTATGCACATGGTAAAAATTGCCTATGAAGCTGTCTACCGTCCGCGATCGGTATTATTTGAAAACCTCGCGACTGTAGAAGGAATTCCCGCTCAGCCTGTGCTGTTGCTGGACTCGGAAGGCATCCCAATCCGAGCCATTTATCTCATGGAAAAACAGTTTGATAATAGTTGGCGAATTAATGGCTGTTATTTGGTTTCCCTAACAGCATAATAAGTTATGCTTAATTTTAGGCTGAGCTTTTTTTGCTAACTCGCAGCATCTTATTCCCGCCTTTTTGAAACTCGTAGGGAGCCTCTTGAATTTCTACACTAAAACTTCTCTTTTTCAATTCTGTGACAGTCGGATTTAAGCGATCGGATTCCTCCCCGCTAAAACTCTGCAATAGGGGGAATACCCGGACTTCCTTCGCAACCCGACACATTTCTGTAATAGCTTCCAGATGAAATTCTTCCGAAAGCAGGTGAGAATAAGCAAATAAGAAATGGCTGCACAAAGCTAGATCGAATTTACCGTTCTCGAAAGGCAAAACTGGCAGTTCAGCATTGATGTAGCGACCTTGCTGCAAGCCTGATGGAAAATCTTCTAAAAATTCCTGCATCGCCTTCATTCTTACTTCGCCTAGCTGGTACGGCGATTCAAAATTGTTCCACAGATAGCCGTCTAAATTGGCTTTAACACCGTCAATCACAGTTTGATATGTTTCTTGGATGCGATCGCCAATTTCTACCGCGCTAAACTGATAAACTGGATCGCAAGAAATTACCTTTTTACCTTGGCGAGTCATTTCGGCATTGAAACTCGCCGGGCCGCCCGCACAATCAAGAATTGCTAGCTTGAGGTCACTTGATGTCAAGCTAAACATTCCTATGTATTCATCCAAGCAGCGTCCCCAAGGAATTACTTTATCGAGCTTGAGTCCCACGTATTTTTTACTCGCAAATAAGAGCAGATAATTATGATTATATCAATTGAATCATTCAATTTCCCAATCTAAAATCTAAAACCTAAAATCTAAAATCGGTCGATCGCACAATTTTTATGCTTCCACCTGTGGATTTTGCAGCGAAGCGAGGCTACACTGGACAGCAGGGAAAATAAACTAAAATCAACTAGCTAAATTGCTTTTGTTCAATGGCAGGCCGCAACCAGGGAAGAAAAATGAAACATACCGTTCAAACCGCTACAAGTCTGAGTTTGTCAGCACTTCTGGTGCTATTGAGTTCGCTGCCCAGTAGAGCTCAGTTGCCTGCCATCAGAAATCCTGCGCCCGCTAGGAACCCAAACCAACCGAGAGTACCGCCGCCGCCACCTCCGGGTTATAGTTTGCCGCCGATCGGCAATTCTGCGCCGCTGACACCAGAAGCAGCTTATACTTTAGGATCGGGCGATCGCATTGCTTTAGATATCTTCGGCGTCCCTGAATTCAGCAAGGAATATCAAGTGTTAGTTGACGGGACGCTCAATTTGCCAATCATTGGCAGCGTCTCGATTCAAGGGTTGACGCTGCAACAAGCCGCTAACGTGATTACCAAGCGATACGAACCCTTCATAAATGTTCCCGTTGTTACCGTGACTGTGATTGTCGCTCGCCCCGTAAATATAGGTCTTGCGGGTGAAGTGACTCGCCCGGGTTCCTACAAGATTAATCCCACTAGAGAAGGAGGAGGAGTAAAATTCCCGACTTTGATGGAAATGCTGCAACTTGCAAAAGGGGTGACATCAGCAGGAGATATGCGAAATGTCCAAATTCGCCGTCCCCGCAGAGGCGGGCCGGAGCAAGTTACTACTGTTGATTTGCAGGATTTTTTAGACACGGGAAATTTGCGTCAAGACGTTACCATTCGAGATGGAGATACAATTTTTGTACCGACAGCAAGGGCCCTGAATACTGAAGAAGTCCGTCAAAGAGCCAGTGCTAATTTTTCCGCTGATATTACTAAACCAATTGGCGTGGTAATTGTCGGGGAAGTAAATCGACCGGGGCCTTATACTGTATTTGCTTCCGATGTGCGATCGAGCAACCAACAAACAGAGTTGAGTTTTGTATCTATCGACCAACAGCAAGGAGCAGTTGTGGGCTTGCCAACAATAACTAGAGCACTGAAAATTGCTGGTGGTATCACTACAGAAGCTGACATTCGCCGCGTGCAAATCCGCCGCCGAGTCAGAGGAGGCAACGAACAAACTATCATGGTAAATCTGTGGGATTTGCTGCAAAAAGGCGACGCCACTCAAGATATTTTGCTGCAAGAAGGAGATAGCGTGATTATCCCGACAGCAGCTAATGTAGACTTGGCTGAAGTTTCTCAAGTCGCAAATAGCAGTTTTTCTCCGAACGCGATTAGCATCAATATTGTAGGAGAAGTAATTAGGCCTGGGGCTTTGCAGGTACGGCCTAGTACATCCCTGCACCAAGCTTTGCTGACCGCAGGCAGTTTCAATCAATTGCGGGCTAAAAAAGACAAGGTAGAACTATTGCGTTTGAACCCCAACGGTACTGTTTCTCGCCGCACGATCGAGGTGGATTTTGCTCAAGGCTTGAATCCTAATAATAACCCAACTCTCCGCAACAACGATGTGATTCTGGTAGCGCGATCGGGCTATGCTAGGGTAGCAGACAATATCAACAGTTTCTTGCAGCCAATAACAGGAGTTGCAACTGGGATCGGCGCTGTTAGCGGCGTTCTTACAGGGTTTCAAACAACTATCAACGCTTTTCAAAACTTATTTTTGGGAGGGGATTTCGAGCGGCGAAATCAGCTCAGACAGATTCGCGAACAACGTCAAGACAGACAAGAGCAACGTGAAGACAGACAGCTAGAAAGAGAGATACAACGTGAAGATAGATTGCAGCAAGCAGAAGACAGACGCTTGCAACTGGAAGACAGACAGCGGCAAATAGATCTTCAGAATCAGCAGCTTCTGATTCAACAGCAGCAACTTCAGCTCCAAAATCAGCAGCCGCAGCAAATGCAGCCACAAACTACGACAACTACTCCTTGATATCTAGTCAGGTAAAATAACCCTTATAAGTTTGTAGTGAGGACTTCAGTCATCACTGCAAAAAAATTGATTGTGGTCGTTGAGTTCAAAACACACGATTAAAGTTCGCAAGGAATTTAAAGTAATAATTTAAACACATATTATGTCATAAAAATTGCGAGTTGTTAAGGGATCGTTCAAAATATTTAACAAAACTTTTCTGTATATATCTAAACCTTTAGCATTGAGGTGAACGCCGTCAATTGTTAAATCTGCATTGAGAGCTTTTTCCTTAAACAATGCTTGTATACCGCTAGATTCCACGGTCAGATTTTCGTCGGCGGCTACTCGATCGATGAGAACATTGATTTCATCAACTCTAGCAATTGTTCCGGCAAATTTAGGATTGTAGCTGGCGGCAAGAGTTGAGTAAAAAGCAGGAATCAGAATAATCTGTTTTGTTCCGATAGATCGCATCACGGCGATCGCCTGTTTCAAATTGCTGACAAACTGCTCGTCGCTAATGCCGTACATAGCATCATTTGTGCCGATCGCCAAAATCGCTTTTTCGCAGGTAAACCGCTGTGGCACTACAAGTTTAAGCTGTTCTAGCAGCGAAACTGAACTCATTCCGCCGATCGCAAAATTAAAGTTTTCTTCACCCAAAGAATCGCCGAGGGCCGAGGAAATAGAATCGCCCCACACACACCCTTGATATTGCCGTTCTTTAATTTGTTGTACCTGATTGTACACAGCAACTTGCCACCAGAGGGCAGAACTAACTGTATCTCCCGAAGGTTGCGGGCTAGCTAACACCCGAAACGGGATGTAGCCCGACAACAACAAAGCCAAGGCGACAAAGATTAATCTAAATTTAACTTTCATAAAACTTGCTGCTATTCTTGCTACTTTAGTTTATGCTCTTCGTTTAACCAGGCTTCAGGATTTATGCAAATTTATCGAAATTGCGGTCCGGCTGTTGCGGTCAATATTTTTAGGGGCGGGTTTCACCAACAATCTGTAAGCCAGATCCAGAATATTTATCAACCCACCTTCTTAATTAACCTTTCGCCCCCAACAATTCAGGTTGCAAAACCTGATTTAATTTGCCGCTGCGAAACCCCTCCAAATCCAAAGTCGCGTACACAAAACCCAACTCCTGAAACACCGCCACCAATGCAGGCAAATCCGTATTTACCACAAACTCCTGAATCTCCTCTGCGGGTAACTCAATGCGCGCCGTATCTCCGTCCGATCGCACTCGCAAATTTTTAAGTCCCAACTGTCGCAAATACCGTTCGGCGCGGCCCACTCTTTGCAACTTTGCAACGGTGATTTCTTCGCCGTAAGGAAAGCGCGAACTCAAACAAGGTTGAGCCGGTTTGTCCCACCAAGGCAAACCCAATTCTTTTGCCAATTGCCGCACTTCCAATTTAGTCATGCCTACTTCTGCTAAGGGCGATCGCGCGCCGCGTTCCTTCGCAGCCTGAATTCCGGGACGGTAATCCTTTAAATCGTCACCATTAACCCCATCCACCACATAAGGATAACCCTTTGCTAGTGCTAGGGGTTTCAAAGTATCGTGCAGTTCGCTTTTGCAGAAATAGCAGCGGTTAACCGGGTTAGAAGTGTAATTTGGATTGGCCATTTCCTGAGTTTGTACTTCCTGGTGGGCAATCCCAATTTCGGCTGCTTGAATGCGCGCATCTTCTAAATCTTCTGGCAGTAAAGACGGGGAAACTGCCGTCACTGCCAATGCGCGATCGCCCAATACATCAAAAGCGATTTTTGCCACCAAAGTGCTGTCTATTCCGCCGGAGTAGGCGATCAAAGCCCGTTCCATCTGTGCGAAAATATTTTTTAATTCTGCGAGTTTTTCTACTAACATAATTTCAACTTTTTGTGACAAACAGAGAAGTAAGAAAGCAAACTAAATAAAGAAGGATGAAGAAAGCAGATATCGATCGGGTTCCCTTCTTACCTCGAACCTGTTCATTCTTCCGACGGACATCGGACTTCTAATGCTATTCTGGATCGATACCGAGGGCTGCCAATCGAGCCAAAAGTTCTTGATTTCGCTGTCTTTCCTGTTCCAGCAGCGTTTCGGCTAACTCTTTGTCTTGCTGTTGGCGATCGGCCCGCTGGCGTTCATTTTCTGCCCTTTCTTCCGGCCACAAAAGCAGTTCTCCGCCCTCCGTCCACCAGCGCAGCCAATATCCCGTTCTACCTTCGCGAGTTCCCTGCCACACTCCCAAAAATAGATTTAATCCAGGTATTAAATAACGGCCGTTTTCATCAGGATTTTGATTGTCATAACGCTCTGATTCAAGCGCATAAACTTCTATTCTGCCTGTATGCGGTCGAAAAATAACATAGCGAGGAACTTTGATTACTTGTTCGTAAAAAAACCACTTGCCGATTTCTTCTGTGTGTTCTACAGAGTATTCATCGCCGTAAGTTGCTGATAGAAATTCCATCACTACAACAGGGACAGTTCCTTCGGTATGAGGCGTGTAACTGCGGCGGGGATAGTTGTGAGGCCAAGGTTGAACCGGCTGCACGTACATCCAGTCTGGGGCTTTGCAAATAGTGCGATCGTCCACAGCAGCACACAAAGCAAAATTAGAAACTATTAGTGCATCTTGCATTAGTTCCGGGCAATCCACTACAGACTGGCGCAAACCGTTAGAGATTAAAGGATGTTCTATATTTTCCACGGGGTCGTCTGGTAGGATGAAATCATCGGGTAGCACTGGCCAAGTAATCTTGAGCTGCGATATCGGTTTGTGAATTACAGTAGTCATAAGTCACCTCATTTTACCAATAAAAGTTTGAGTTTTAGTCGAGATGGGCGATCGATAACCTTCTCTATATCTTAGCGCGCTAATTCGATCATAAAATTGTTTGTAGTGATGATTTTAGTCTTCCCTACAAACCATTACCCTGAAGGTGCGGAATGCGCCTTTTAAAATTCCCGGCGGGAAAATATGGCGATCGCAATTGACAACAGCAGCACCACATACAGCAAACCGTAGCCAGCATCTGTAATCAAACCTGCCAAGTAAGGAACTTGTCCGTAAACAGCATCATTTCTCAAATTGAATCTGGCTAAATCCGGCAAAACCAGATAAAGTCCCATCATCAATTGTTCAATGCCAGGATTTTTAGTTAACTTGCCCAAAGCCACTAAATCCCGCGTCGAATGTCCCATCAAATAAACGCCAAATGTCAGTAAAGTGGCCAGCAGCGAACTGCTAAAAACGCCAAATAAAATCCCGACACCGGCCATCAGACACAGCTCAAACCAGACAAAAAACGAAGCGATTAAAATGCTTTCCAAAGGGAAAGTAATGCGGCTCAAACTCAGAATAGCCAGATAGATAACAGTCATTGCCGCTACAAGCACCGCCAGCACCGCCGACAGCCCTAAGTGCTTCCCCACAATTAACTCAGCCCGACTTATCGGCTTAGCAACTAATAGGTAAACAGTGCGCTTTTCAATTTCTTTGTTGACCAATCCGGTAGCCACAAAAACTGTAGCAATTATACCGAGAATGCTCATAGCAGCCAAACCGACATCTAAAATAATTTTCTTCTCGGTTGTCGCCGCCAATTCCGGTATCAACCGTACCGAGGCTCCCATCAACAGAGCAAAAATAATAATTAAGTAAAGGATGCGATCGCGAATTACTTCCCAAAATACATTGGTCGCGACTGTCAAGATTCTTCTCAAATTCATCTAGTTATTAACCCGCCCAAAACTTTCGCCATACTTTAGTGTAACGAAGAAGGAAGAAGGAAGAAGGAAGAAAGAGAATTTTTTCCTTCTCAGACTCTCAGACTCTCCCACTCTCCGGCAATACCGATCGCAATTAGTTAACAGAGACAGAATCGGGACCATCTCATATTTGGAAAAATACTTCTTCTTGCTCCTTCCTTCTTCCTCTTTCCTTCTGCCTCGCAGCAAGAGAGCCTCCTGCCTCAAAACTGCAATTTCTAGCTTGGTTGCTTTCATTGAGATGCTCCGACAGAATCAAACTTGACTGTCCCCCGCCGTTCCATCTTTTTTCTGTCCGGGTTGAGAGCGTTTGATGGCATCGCAGGTTACAGTTGCCCTATTGGCTACCTGGAACACCTCGCAAGATTTGGTAAACGAATATATTTCCGGTCTAAAAACCAATCCCAGCCAAGTTGCCTGCATCTGTAACTGATAGCGGGACTCTCCTTGGACGATCGAAGTTTTGACATCCCAGCTCGCATCTTCTGGGACTATCTCAGTTGTGTTTAAAGCTTGATTTCGCAGAAAAAATCTCTCGTTGTCAATATCTATTAACATTTGCTCTACCTGCGCCCACGGTTTTGTGCGGGCTTCATTTCGCAGGTATCGCTCCATTGCATTGAGGATGACAACTCCTCGGGAGCGATTAATAGTTGGCTTTTGAAATGTCACCACATAATCGCTTTGCCTCAAATCCTGAGATAAAACGCTCGGATACTGTTGTATCCAACCTTGAATTAAAAAGTGAAAAGCAAACCAACAGGAAAACAGCAGGTGAACTAAAGTAATCATCAAAAACTGAGGGCGCACCAACGACCTGATACCTTCCCGTTTGGACTCGCTATTCCAAATCTCTATTATAGCAAGAACGACTACTGCTATAATTGGGCCTGATATCCATGCTATTTCCTTCCTATCCGACGGCAATCTTACCAGCAACCACAACCCAATTAAAATGCTTGTCACCCACGGACTCAGACTTACTCCTTTAATCACAAAAGGTTGCTGGCTGGTCAGCAAACCCATTGAAAGTGTAAAAAATAACCAGCTCATATCAAAAAGCAGAGTTCTCGTCCGCCAGTCAGTGACTGCCGCGACTGTCAGCAAAGCTAAAAAGATGCTGAGTAGTAAAGGAGTCTTCCAGTGAACAACTTTAGGCGGAATCATCGCCTTTTGGATTTTTTTATTGGTTTCCCAAAGGTTGTTGGTCAGCTTAGTGAGTTGCTGAGTGACATCTAAAAATTGCTTCATCATAAATTTCAATAGACGCTTTGCAAAAACAACACGGTTAAAATAACGACATTGCTAACAGTGTGGGCGATTAAAATTCCCCCAAACTGGGTAGTTACTTGAAAAGTTCTTTTGGGAGGACGGCGGGTGAGGGTCGGCGGTCCTAAAAACTGAGGTTGGGAAGCTTTTTTATTGCCGGAAACCATGTTGTCTATGAATTCTAATCCCTGCCATTTAGCTAGAAAGGTTACTGCTAATACTGAGAGTGCTATCATAGTTATTGGAGCGTAAACATTATCCCCGCGTCCTAATAAAATATAACCGATAAGCTGTTCCCGCAATTCTTTGCTAAGAACGCTTTCAATGCCGAAGAAAACTAACCAGCCTACGCAAGTGCAAGATAGATTGAGTATGGCTGTATATTCAATGCTGGTTTTGGGGCCGAGTTTAAGTAGTTTTTGCAAAAACCACGATTCGATCGCGATCGCCAAAAACATAATTAAAATTTGCACCAAAACAGTCCGAAATGGGAAAACACTCGCAATCATAAGCCTTTAGGTATATCAGTCCGTGTTAAAATTTAATTGTACAGCACAAACGGAATAATCTTAACCGAAGGTTTTAGCACCTGATTGCGTTAGATCGCTGCTTAAAAGATTGGGGGTTAGAACTTATCGTATAATCTGTTGAGATCCGCCAACAGAATGGAAAAATTAAACATTCAAGGCGCGCGATCGAATACCCACCCCGATACAGACTCAAATAACTGCTGATTATGGTAAGGAATGGCATTGGTATTCGGACAGCCTCATCCCGTTCGGAACGCGCCGCAGGTCAGATTCACGTCTACGACGGCGCTGGTAAAGGCAAGTCTCAGGCAGCTTTGGGAGTAGTGTTGCGATCGATCGGGCTGGGTATCAATTCTGACTCGCCCACGCGAGTCTTGTTGCTGCGCTTTCTTAAAGGCCCCGGCCGCTCCTACGACGAAGACGGGGCAATAGAAGCCTTGCAACGGGCATTTCCGCACTTGATCGACCAAGTGCGTACCGGCAGAGCCGAATATTTTGGGGCCGAAGCAATCACCCGCTTCGATCGCGCAGAAGCTCAGCGAGGCTGGGATATCGCCAAAGGAGCGATCGCCAGCGAGCTCTATTCCGTCGTGGTACTAGACGAACTAAACCCCTTATTGGACTTGGGTTTGCTGCCAGTTGACGAAGTAGTCCAAACCCTCAAAAACAAACCAGAATATTTAGAAGTCATCGCCACAGGCCGAGCGGCCCCCGAAGCTTTGCTGGAGATTGCCGACTTACACTCAGAAATGAAGCCCCACTATCACCCCGCAGCGGCAGAGCATCATATTTCCGGTATCGAAATATACACGGGAGCGGGGAAAGGCAAGTCTACGAGCGCTTTGGGCAAAGCTTTGCAGGCAATAGGTAGGGGTATCAGTCAAGACCAATCTCACCGGGTGTTAATCGTGCAATGGCTCAAAGGCGGCACCGGTTATACAGAAGATGCGGCGATCGCAGCTTTGCGGCAAAGCTACCCGCAGCTAGTAGACCACCAGCGGTGCGGCCGAGATGCTATAGTTTGGCGGGGACAACAGCAAGAGCTAGACTGCATAGAAGCAGAACGGGGCTGGGAAATCGCCAAATGTGCGATCGCCAGCGGCTGGTACAAAACGATTATTCTCGACGAGCTCAATCCCACAGTAGACTTAGAACTGCTGCCGGTAGAGCCGATCGTAGAAGCCCTGCTACGCAAGCCGCGGGATACAGAAATTATTATCACCGGGCGCTGCCACAAACCCCACGCTTACTTTGACTTGGCAAGCGTACACTCCGAGGTATACTGTCACAAACACTACGGCGATCGAGGCGTAGAACTAAAGCGGGGCGTAGACTTTTAAAGCCCGGAGCGGTACTCGGTTCGATCCGGGTCAGAATTATTAAATGACGGCCCTGCCTGGAAAACCGGAAATTGCCACAAAGCCTTGTTACCAAGTAACAAATCTCCCAATTTCCTTGTCTTCCCGATCGCCCAGATCTGCCTTTTTTAATCTTTAATTTCCTCCCCCGGACGCGATCCCCGACCGCCAATCCAGAATGGAACATTAAGAATATGAGCCGCGTCTTCTGGAGCGTGAGCACCTGAGACAGTGCACCAGGATTATTAAAGGGTGAAGACTTTGAAAATAAAAGCTTACAAGCAAAAAATCCGCGAGGGAGAAAGTCTAGACAGGGTTAACGCCAGTAGGCTAGACTTGCGGCTGGCAAACAGGTTAAACTACAGCGGAATCCAAACATTCGGTGTTGTAGGCAGTGTCTGTAGTCGCACCAGCGACGATCAACAAGTAGAGGAGTGAAGCTTTATGACAACGTTAGATGACAATCCTAATCAACTAGATTTAAACCTTCCGGGACTAGGCCCGGATACAGTATTCGCCGGAGCAGGGGCGGATTTCATTAAAACTTCCACCCTGGGCGGCAGCTTAATATTTGGCCAAGGCGATAACGATACTCTGATTTCAGTTGGCCCGAACGATACCATATACGGTGGCGACGACGAAGATTCAATCAGATCTCAGCGCACTCCGGCTTTGCTGTTTGGCGACGGAGGCAATGACACCATAGTCGCTGAAGCCCGCGCTACCGTGGCCGGCGGCGAGGGAGACGACATCCTCCAAGGTACTGTCGAAGCTAACCTGATGTTTGGTAATCAGGGCGCAGATACGATTCTGGGAGGGGCGCAGAGAGGAGATTCCCTCTACGGCGGTAAGGACAATGACGCGATCGGCTTCTTCATCGCAGGCGGTGGCAACAACCTTTCTTTACAGGGTGGCTTGGGTATTGGCTTCGCTGGCAATGAAGGCAGCAACTACTTGCGGGGTGATAATGGCGACGACTTGGTTGTAGGTATCAATGTAAGAGACACTCTCTTTGGCGGTAAAGGCAACGACACCCTAAGAGGTGTGGCCAGCAACAGCTACCTGTCCGGCGATAATGACGACGACATCTTAGTCATTACCAACAGTACGCAAAGCAGCCCATTTACTTCCTCCGTCATCACGATCGGCATTGAGAGAACCACCTTGATTGGCGGTGGCGGCAACGATTCTCTCTACGGCGCGCTCGGCGAGTTTGGCGGCGGCAGAAACTTCTTTGACGGCGGCGACGGTAACGACACGATCAGGGTTTTTGCCACTTCTGATACCGCGTTGGGAGGTGCAGGCGACGACTTCATCGTGTCGGCGTCGGTGCCGAATGTAATTTCGAGCGTAGGCGCCTCCAGTTCATTTCCAGGCTTCGCGGGTCGCAACTTGCTCGACGGCGGAGTAGGCAATGACACGATCGTCGCTGCCTTCTCTAGCGATACGATGATCGGCGGCGAAGGCAACGACAGCCTGAGCGGTACCTTTACTAATGCAGCCGGTGGAGATGGCAACGATACTATCGATGCTACCAAGGCCTTTTTTACTGGTACTGGTACTGCTTTTGTTACTCTAGACGGCGGGCTGGGCAACGATCTGTTAATTGGCTACACCAATCCTACTACTGGCAGCAGCTTCACCGTCACCAACCTCATGAACGGTAGCGAGGGAAGTGACACCATCATCTTTGGCAGCGCGCGCGATCGCGTGATTGGCAACGTTGCGGGTAACGACTTCATCTCCTACGCTAGCGGCGTCAGCTTTACCGGTATTACAGCGCCAACCTTGATTACCGATACCTTAGGCAGCAACTTCATTATTGGTGGCAACGGCACTGATGTCATCACTACTGGTAGCGGAGATGACATCCTGTTCGGCGACACATCCAATAGTACCCTCGGAGGATTCGGGGACGATACCTTAGATGCTGGCGGCGGGAACGACACCATGCTGGGCGGCTTTGGGAACGACTATTTGATCGGCGGCGACGGTAACGACTCTCTCGGTGGCGGGCCTGGTGCTGACACGCTGATTGGCGGAGCGGGTAATGACAGCTTCTACTACAACAACTTCGGCGAGGGCGGCTCGGGTAGTGGGCCAGACCAAATCGGGGATTTTGTGGTCGGTCAAGATAAGTTTATCTTGCAATTCAACAGCTTCCCCGGATTGAGTGCAGTCCAAGGTACGAATCGGCTTTCTTCGAGGTCGTTCTTGGTGCTTGAGAGCGGGGCTTACACTAGCCAGTTTGGTCCAGCCGGGGCTGCCGCGTCAGATGCGTTCCTCTTTTATGAAAATGGAACCGGACGACTAGGATTTGACCCTGACGGTACTGCTGGTTCTAACCCAGGCGTGACGCTGGCAAATCTGAATGGCAGACCGGGCATTACGGCTGCTGACATTACCCTGATTTAATTTGGGTAAAAGTGGGTGGGGGTCGATTCTGAAACATCGCCCTACGGACTCTCAAAACTAATTGTGCTTTGTTTCGAGCTGGGGATATCCATCCCTGGCTTTTTTATTGGCATCAGCATGGGGCAATTTTAGATTTTAGATTGATATCAATTCCGGTAGCACCGTCAGGCGTAAAATCCAGTCAACAGCCAACAATCAGGGATGGTGCAACCGGACTCGATCTAATTCATCTGCGTTAATCTGTGTTTATCTGCCCTCATCTGCGGTGAAAAAAAGAGAATGTATTAACCGCCCCGGACAACGGATTGACGCCCATTTACGCAGAGGTCGAGAATAGAGATAGGAATAATTCCGATGCTAACAGATTTGATATGATTGGTAATTTTAATCGAAAATCGCCAATCTAATGAGGGCTGGGGCTGGTTCACCGGTGAATTTTGCCACGTGCCAATCATCTTTAGAACTGACGCATCAGAACCAAAGAAACCGGGTTTTTCACTCCTAGTTAAAGACAGGGGTGCAGTATTTCGGTAAAAACCCGGTTTATGCCTCCAGGACTAATCTTGATAAATCGCCCCCAGCCAAGTCAAAAAGTCAGATAAAAACAATGACAACAATTAAATACCTAGATATTGTTGCTTTAACTGAAGATTTAGAAGCAACCCATTTTGAAACAAAACAAATCATTAAATTATATATAGCCTTTTTCAGATAGATGAGGTACAAGTTTAGATTTTAGATTTGAGATTTGAGATTTTAGATTGGGGGATTGAGGAATTGTTAATTAATTAGTAAATACCTCATCTTTATGAGAAGCGCTATAAAGGAAAAGTAGGAACAGTCGTGATGGAATTTGATGGCAGTGCTTTTGAGGTATAATTTTCTCATCAAGATGGCACAACTTATGCAATGGAAACAATTCCCGCCACAAAATTAATGCTTTTGCACTATGAATTACTAGAATCTGTAGGGGCGGTTCGTCGGTGAATTTTGCCACTAATAATCTTTATAAACCGCCCAAGATATTGGTACAAATAATTTATGCTTATTATAAAAAATCCCGAAAACACACAGTTTGCGGGATTGAGTAGGCAGGAAAATTGTAGGGAATACTGTGACTAAGCTCGGTCTACAATCTCTTTGGCTTTATCTTTGAGGTCTTCTTTCAGGTGAATTGCTGATGCTTCATCCTGCTTGGCTTGACCTTCTAATTTATCTTTCTGATTGCCTGTAACTTCGCTAACAGCTTCTTGGATTTTGCCTTCAATATTCTTCGCTGTTGCTTCGACTCTATTTTCAATGCTCATACTTTTATCTTCTAACTCGACAACTACTAATATATTAATTTTAAATTTGAGTCGGTATCCCTCTTTAGATAGATTTGTGATTGCGTTTATTTCTAAGTGAAAGGTTCCATCGGAATTTCCACAAGTTTATTTCGGGAGGAAAAACCGGATTTAATGCCGATCGCCGATTTCGGCACTTTAAACTTTTTCGCCAACAGCACGATTAATTCTTGATTGGCTTTACCCTCGACTGGCGGAGATTTGAGATGTACTGTGAGGCTGCCGTCGGGTTGTTCTGCGATGCTTTGCTGTTTGGAATTCGGTTTAACTTTGACTGTGAAAATAGTCATACTTCGACTTTTTCTGAATGTTCGATTTTTGTCCCTAAAACTTTCAGAAATTCAGCCAGCCAGTTAGAATGTGCTGGCCACGCGGGGGCGGTGACTAAATTGCCATCGACTACGGCTTCGGTAACTGGAACTTCTGTATATTTGCCGCCCGCCCGGAGTACGTCGGGGCTGCAAGCCGGGTATGCGGTGCAGCGTTTGCCTTCGAGTACGCCGGCGGCAGTTAGGACTTGCAAGCCGTGACAAATAGATGCGATCGGCTTTTTGCTGTTGGCAAAGTAGCGGGTAATTTGCAGCACTTGTTCGTTGAGGCGGATGTATTCTGGGGCGCGTCCTCCGGGGATAACCAAAGCGTCGTAGTCGGCGGGGTTGATTTCGTCAAAAGTCGCGTTTAAAGTGAAGTTGTGACCTGGTTTTTCGGTGTAGGTTTGATCGCCTTCAAAGTCGTGAATTGCGGTGCGAATTTTTTGGCCTGCGGCTTTGTCCGGGCAGACTGCGTGGACGGTGTGACCTACCATTTGCAGTGCTTGGAAGGGAACCATTACTTCGTAGTCTTCTACAAAGTCGCCGACTAACATTAAGATTTTTTTGGCTGTCATGTTTCCAACTGCTGTTATTTTGATTGTGTTAAATAGGATTAAAAAAAATGCGGGGCAGTTAAAAAGCTTGCCCCGCAAGCTATTGTGGAATCTAGAAACCGTTGCGTCCCCAAATGACCATTGAAATTGAGAAGGAGAACAGAACTAGCACCGAAACCCAACCGAGTGACAAAATATCCATAGCTATTTATTGAACAAACTGTACAAAGTGACTCCAAACCTTATGATAAGTCAATTTGAGCCATTTTTGAAATGAGGGCGCCGTGAAGGACTCGTCAAATTTTAGTGCCGCTGAACGGGTAGAATCTTTGAAAGCAGGGAGTGTTGCTGCTTTGTCTTGTTTGCTGGCTTTTGGGGCGATCGCCCTTGGTAATAGCTTAATTCTAGCGGATAGGTTCGATTCTCTGGCGAGTTTGCAGGTAAGGGAAATTGACCTAAATTTTGCCTTCAGAGGGACTATCGCACTTTTGGGCGGTTTTTTGTTCGGCGTGACTTACCGCTATGCGATTCGCCGAGATGTTAACCCGCAGCTTAAATCTGGTGCGGTGTTGGCTTTTGGGTTGGTGCGGGCTTTTGGACAGTTGGATGCTGGATTGTTTTTTGAACCCGGGAAGATGCCAGCCCTCGAGGAGTTATTGCCGTTTGCTGTTCGCGGTGCCGAGAGTGTGGTATTGTTCGCGATCGCGGGTTTGGTTTTGGATTGGGCGATCGGGCGATCGTGGATTAAGCCCTTTGATTCTTGAGTGCCAAATCTTGCAGCATTTTTAGGAACAGGCAAGATGCCTGTTCCACAAAAGTTCAATTTTCCTCTCGGGCGTTGCTCCTAGCCCGCCCAAAAAATACTATTTAGATGCGATACAGCTTATTTTGCGCTAAACCCGCCCCTAAAGATTTAATACCTCAAATTCTGAATGGCCGTAAACCATCTGTTTATCTACCGCCGACACAACTTTATTGTTAGCAGCATCAGAAACTAAACACTGACAAACTAGCTGCGCTACATCTGCCCGGTGAATCGTTCCAGAAACTCGACAATCTTCTGTTAAAATACCGTTGCCTGTTGCAGGTTCCGATTTAAGCCCGCCGGGACGAATCACTGTATAAATCATCCCGCTTGCTATCAAATGATTTTCGGCTTTTTCCTTTTCAATTAAAACCGGGCGCAAAGTTTCTAAAGCTTGGGGCGGCAAAGCGCCGACACTGTTACCGCTGCCGATTGATGAAACTAAAATAAATTTTTGCACGCCTGCTTTGAGGGCCGCATCAATCAAGTTTTTGTTGCCCAAATAATCGGCTCTTTCCCCATCTTTGGGCAAGCCGCCAATTGTGCTGATTGCGGCATGAATTGGCTCACCGCCAGCCATCGCAGCTTCCATAGCTGCTGCATCCAAAGCATCGCCGGTCACGACTTTGATGCCCATTGCTTCTAATTCGGTGCTGGTGGCGGGCGATCGCAAAAGTGCTGTTACTTGCATTTTTTGTGCTGCCAGGCATTTCGCGATTTCTAAGCCGACTCCTCGGCTAGCACCCGCTAAAAAAATGTGGGATTTCTCTGTCATATTAATTGTGTTTTAAGTTGTGCAGAGATTGGTTATTTTGACTGTGGAACAGTATACAACAATCCTCTGTAAATTTTTGAATTAGTTTTTTTTTACCGCAGAGGGCGCAGAGGGCGCAGAGGAAGAGAGGGGAATGATTGGCAATTACCGATTGCCTATTGCCAATTTAAGTTAGATTTTTTTGCCCACTATTACTACCCAAGATTGAGCTTCGCGCGGTAAGCCGGGGGGACGATAGTAGCGATCGACAATGGCAAATCCCGCTTGTTCTAAACAAGGCGCTAAAGTATGATATTCCCATCCGGCAGTATAGCGTTTTCCGGTTGGCCGCTCGTCGTATCCCTCCCAATTTCCCCGGCACATTGACATGACAATTGCACCGCTAACAACTAAGGCTTTGTGCAAATCTTGCAGCACTTTCACCATCTCGTCGCTGGGAACGTGAATCAGGGAAGCATTGGCAAAAATACCGTCAAATTCTGCCTTTGGCAAGTCGAGATTCAGAAAAGATTGCTGCCAAACTTCGCATCCCGATAACTTCTTTGCTATTTCTACAAAAGCTGGAGTTGCATCTAAGCCTACAACTGTGTGTCCTTGGCTCTTGAACGCTACTAAATCTCGTCCCGGCCCGCATCCTATATCGAGAATTTTACCGGGATTGCGGGGCATGGCAGCGGTCAGTGCGTCGCGATTTTGGGATACGTCGTGATGCCAAGTTCCTTCTCGGAAAGATTCGGCAGTTAGCTGGTATTCTGCGATCGTAATTTCTTCGCGTTTGTCCACAATTTCCCCCTCTTGTATTATTTTAGATTTTCGATTTTAGATTTTAGATTGAAGAATGTCAACCGTAGAATAAGGGTTTCTGGCTACAATCTCAGAACTTACGGCTGACGAATTTGCTACCTCAGAAACCCGGTTTCTCTTCCCGATGCGTAAACGTGAAATATAGATATTGGGTATGGACACGGCACGGCCGTGTCCTACTCTATTTCATCCGATTGACAACTGGTAGAAGAGTTACACAACCAGGGTTTTTTGTTCGGATTTGGTAACTGCTGAATCAGCTTCTAAGACAGAACCTTCGGGGGATTCGATCGCAAATCCCGCATCTCGAATCATGTCCCAATCTTGATGGGCAGCTTGTCCGGGAGTTGTCAGATAATCGCCAACAAAGATAGAATTAGCGGGGTAGAGTCCCAGAGGTTGCAGCGATCGCAAATGCACCTCCCGTCCCCCAGCAATCCGAATTTCTTGACTGGGAAGCAAAAATCGGAACAAACAGAGAATTCGCAAACATTGGCGGGGAGTTAACCTGTTCACATCTGCAAATGGCGTTCCGGGAATCGGAATGAAAAAGTTAACGGGCACGCTAGTAACGCCCAATTTGCGAAGCGAAAGCGCTAAATCGATCGCATCATCATCCGATTCGCCCATCCCCAAAATTCCGCCCGAACAAGTTGTGATTCCCGCTGCTTTTACGTGTTCGACGGTTTCCACCCGATCGCCAAAAGTGTGAGTGGTGCAAATGTCCGTGTGATATGATTCGGAAGTATTGAGATTGTGATTTACGCGATCGACTCCAGCTTTAGCCAGCCGGTGAGTTTGTTCCTCGCTCAACAATCCCAAACAAGCGCAAATTTTCAGGTTATAATTTGCCTTCACAGTCTCGACAGCATCCAAAACGCGATCGAAAGTAGATGCGCTGGGTTGGCGGCCCGAAATCACCAAACAAAACGTACCAGCTTTTAAGTCTGCTGCGCGTTGGGCGGCATCCAGAATTTTCTCCTTAGCTAAAAGCGGATATTTCTCAATTTCCGCAGTCGAAATTTTTGACTGAGAACAATAATGGCAATCTTCAGGACAAAGCCCGCTTTGAGCATTTAACAAATAATGCAGCCTGACTCGGTTTCCCCAGTAGTGGCGGCGCACCCGGTAAGCTGCGTTTAGTTGTTCCAGCAAAACCTCATCCGGTGCGCGCAATACGGCTAAAGATTGCTCGCGAGAGAGACATTTGCCCGCCAGCGCGTCGTCAGCCAAATCGTTCCAATTGGGTAAATTCATTACTAAAATTAAAGGGTTTACAGAGTATCCAAAACCTGACGAATCACCCGATAAATCGATTCTAGTTCATCAGGAGAAATGCAGTAGGGGGGCATCAAGTAAAGCGTATTTCCCAAGGGGCGGAGCAAAAACCCCGCTTCGAGAAATCTGGCTTTCAAAACAGAACCGATGTCATTAAAATAACCGGAAACGCCGTCCGTTTTCACATCCATTGCTGCGATGGTGCCGCAAGTCCGAATCCGTTCGAGTTTAGGATGATTTCTCAGCCATTGATTCAGATATTTGCGGTGCAGTTTTTCCATCCCTTGATAAACATTTGGGTTTTGCTCCAAAAGCTCCATAGATGCTACACTCACCGCACAAGCTAAAGGATTTCCGGTGTAAGAATGACTGTGAAAAAAAGCTTTGTCCGGTTCATCTCGCCAAAAAGCTTGATAAATATCCTCCGATGCCATTGTGACAGCAATTGGCAAACAGCCGCCAGACAATCCTTTAGACAAACACAGGATATCCGGTGAAGTTGCAGATTTAACCGAGGCAAACAGTTCGCCCGTGCGGCCAAAACCCGTCATTACTTCATCGTAAATCAACAATACATTAAACTGGCCCGCAAGTTGTGCGATCGCCTGCAAAAACTCAGGGCGGCACATTCGCATTCCCCCGGCACCTTGCACCAAAGGTTCGATAAAAATTCCCGCATAGCCGCCCTGCTTTAACAAAAACTCCAATTTTTCTAAACTCGCCGCCTCCTTGCTTTCCACCTCCTCATCGCCGTCAAAAGTCGCAGGAAAAGGAACAACATCCCCAGCAAACATTAAAGGTGCAAAAGATTCCCACCACAGCGAACTTCTGCCAGCAGACATCGCGCCCACAGTATCGCCGTGATAACCTCCCTCAAAACTAATAAAGCTAGTGCGATTAGTTTCTCCGAGATTTTGCCAATATTGAAATGCCATTTTCAGAGCAACTTCAACAGCAGTCGATCCGTTATCAGAAAAGAAAATCCGCGTTAAAGAAGCAGGCGTATGAGTTAGCAATTTACTCGCAAGTTTCTGGGCAGGTTCGTGAGTAAATCCGGCAAAGATTACGTGCTCTAAATTTTGAGCTTGTGCGTAAAGAGCCTCAGCCAGAACCGGATGGCTGTGCCCGTGAACTGTCACCCACCAACTAGAAATGCAGTCGAGAATTGGCCGCCCGTCTGCTAATTCCAGCACCGATCCTTTGCCGCGAATTACCTTCAGCGGCGGGGCAGCCGTTTTCATTTGCGTGAAGGGCTGCCAAATTGGTGAAAGTGAAGAATTATGTTCCTGATTCGCAGTCATTTTTACCCATACAACTAATATCAAGTCGCCTTTTAATATAGCAATTTTAGCTCACTTGTGAACTTTTTATTTTTGATTCTTTCTTCTTCTCTTCCTTCGTGTCCTTAGCGTCTTCGCGGTTCGTTCAAAAAAAATCGAGTTTGGTGTTAAAGGCGGCTGCCCTGCAACGTCTGCCGCCAGATCACGTATTCCCGGGCGATGGTTAAAATAGTCAGTTATAATTTTCTGCCTTTGAGCAAATAAGTCGTCATAGATCCTTTGCCTTTAACATTAATTTTACCGCGCTTTTCCAACAAATACTTATCGCACAGCAACTCATAAGTTGAGTTGCTAACTTGAATTTTACCCGGAAGTCCCTGAGATTCCATGCGGCTTGCTGTATTCACAGCATCTCCCCACAAATCGTAAATAAACTTTTTAGTGCCGATGACACCTGCTACAACAGGCCCAGTATTAATGCCAATGCGGATATTGAGAGGTTTACCGCATTCGTCGCGGAATTTCATAATTTCTTGCTGCATTTCCAGGGCCATTTCGGCAATAGATTCGGCGTGATTTGTACAGGGAAGTGGCAAACCGCCTGCTACCATATAATTGTCGCCGATCGTCTTAATTTTTTCTAAGCCATATTGTTCGCTTAAGCGATCGAAAGCTGAAAATATTTTGTTAAGTAATTCTACTAATTCTTCAGGAGATGTGCGCGAAGATATTTCGGTAAAGCCCACAATATCAGCAAACAAAACCGTAACCTCGGCAAATCCGTCCGCAATATTTATCTGACCTTGTTTTAGGCGATCGGCAATCATTACCGGTAATATATTTAGTAATAAACGTTCCGACTTTTCTTGTTCGGCGCGCAATACTTCCTCAGCTTGTTTCCGCTGTGCAATTTCCTTGTAAACTCGGTGAAACATTTGATTAAATGCTACCATGAGTTCTCCCAACTCGTCATCGCGCTTGACAGACAGAGAGTAGAAATCAGGTTTTTCTCGATCTTTGCTCAAAGCGTCTCCAGCAGCGATCAAGTCATCGCGCAATCTCAAGATAGGTGAAATTACTGTCACCCCTAAAAAAAACATAGTCACAGAAGTGACAAAGGCTGATATAATGATGACTAGAACCGCAATCCGCCCGATAAATGCGTATAGTTCCGGTTGAACGGTGGAAGCATCGTGGCGAACAATTAAGATGTAATCGCCTCCCAAATGTCGCTCCGTCCACGCAATATCGTAGCGATTGCCATCGAAATTGTGACTGTGAACTATACGAGATTTTTTTAGTTGCTCTAAACTGATTTCTGGGGGTTCGCCAAGTGTATATATTAGTTCACCGTTAGCTTGGTAAATAGATAGTCCTAACACTACTTGAGAATCCTTAGTAATATTTTTTACTTCTTCTTGCAAGAAAGTGCGATCGGAAATATCTTGTTGGAGCAAAAACTCTAGGGAATCAACAGTCGCCCGAGATACCTGTTCTAATTGACTTAAAAGTTCATTTTCTCGCCGAAAATAAGAGGGAACTAAAATAATTCCCTCTATCACAAGAATGCTAGCAAATATCCACAAAGCTATTTGCCTAGACAAGCGAGATTGAAAAAATTTTAAGAATGAGAAAATTCGCACTTGCATAAAAATTACTATTTGACAATGGGCTAATTTAGGACATACAAAAAGAAACCGGATTTCTGGTAATTAATAAATTTGGGGTCGATCGACAAAGCAACTGCACAGAAACCGAGTTTCTCACCTCCCCTGTGTAATTCCTGTAATTTTCAGCAGTCAACAGCCAGCATCTATTAACTGTTAGTTCTTGGTTGACGACTAACAACGAATGACTGATGACCCACCCAAAAACGGATACCAGCCCCCGACTTAACTCGTGGATATATAAAAATTTTAGACCAAAGTTCAAGCTCCCAGATTCACCTGTGCAGTAAATCTCAAATCTCAAATCTCAAATCTCAAATCTCAAATTGACTGACTTCGGACTAACTAGCAGACCCCTTGATAATATAATAAACAAATTAAGCCAAAATTGCGCTGACTAACCTGCCTGCAAGCAGATAAGTATTCATATCGCCCTTGCCTTTGACGTGGATAATTCCTCTCTCTTCAAACAGATACTTATTTTGCAAGATATCGTAAGTTGATTGTGTGACTTGAATCGCGCCGGCAATCCCGTGGGATTCCATGCGGGCTGCTGTATTGACGGCATCGCCCCAGAGGTCGTAAATAAATTTTTTAGTGCCAATAACCCCCGCAATTGCAGGCCCGGTATTGATGCCGATGCGAATGTTGATTCCTGCATGATGTTTGGCATTAAATTTTGCTAATTCCTCCTGCATATCTAAAGCCATTTCCGCAATGCTTTCGGCGTGGTTGGTGCTGGGGTTGGGCAAACCTCCGACTACCATGTAAGCATCTCCAATTGTTTTGATTTTTTCCAAGCCGTACTTTTCCGTTAAACCATCGAAGGCTGAAAAAATTTCGTTGAGAAAATCGAGCACTTCTTCGGGAGATATTTGTGCTGACAGCGCGGTAAAGCCTACGATATCCGCAAACAAAATCGTGACTTCTGCGAAGCCGTCAGCAATACTGCTTTGACCATCTTTTAGCTTAGCAGCAATGGACTCGGGTAAAATATTCAGCAGCAGGCGATCGCACTTTTCCTGTTCTTTTACCAATTCTACATTAGTTTCTTGCAATTGTGCCGTGCGTTCCCTCACGCGCTGTTCTAATTGTTTAGCATTTTGGCGCAACCTGCTGATAGATAAAGTTAATCCTGTCACCCCTAAAAGTGAAAGTCCTACTAACAGTAAAAACAGGTTTTTAAGTTCGCTGCGAGTATTTTTAGTGATGGTATCGAGAGGTTGAGTAATTTCTAATATCCCCCGCACATCTCCCACTTTCCAATCATTTTTAGGACTGTAGGGGTGAGTATTGTGACAGTTAACGCAGCTAGCAGTTAGAATATCCGCCTCGGCATATCGAAAGGCTGGTTTGCCGCGAAAATCCTCACGTCTAAAAAACTTTTGTGTCGGATTTTGCGTCAAATACGTAATAGCTTGTTGTTCAAAATCGTCTCGAGCTCCACCTTCTTTTCGCCGCCAGGGAAACGGGTAGTTGCTGTAGAGACGAAGTGATACTTCGGGATTTTTTGTGCTGATATGGTTGCCCAGTTCTATTAAGAAAGTGGCCGGTACGGGAACAGTTACTTTTGTGGGGTTGTAGTCGTGGGTAAAGTTAATTGCTTTAGCAGTGTTGAGAGGATTGACAACATCGGAACTGTAAAGCGTGCGGGCTTCTTTAATAGCTTGGGCATAGAGGGTAGCATTTTGGAGGGCTTGCGATTCGATTAGGGTGGAGGAAAGACGAGACATATTTGCCATCGCTACTCCTACACCTACACAAAATAAAATTGTCACCGCAAGGAGAATTCGCTTATAAATTAATTGGCTGATGGCAGCCCGAATTCGAGAAATCAACTGGCGCATGGTATCCTCAAGTGTGAGGTTTAATCTTGATGGGAATTTATGCACTACTAACATAACACTGCTTTTTCAGACTGTTTTGCTGGCGTCTGGGGTAAAGCAAGACTCTCTGAGTGCAACCGAGGGTTAATTATTGTTTACCGCGAGTGTTTCGCTTATCCGTAAGAATACGCATAACTTTAGAGTGGTTTTCTGTTGAGTGAAGTACAGATGATCGAGTAAGGATACGGCGCCGTGCTCTGTCCCTACTTCACGCACTTTTTGTTCTATCTCGGTTAGGATAGCAATTGTAGTCTATGGTTGGCGATCGTGAATCCTGACTCTACTGCCTCACCGGCGCGCAATGAAATTTATCCGGGAGAAGTTTTCGTCAATACTGCTGATTTTGATACCGGCATTCGGCGACTTTTACCTAAATATGACGAAATGTTGGATGTATTAGCAGGCTGCATTGCTAACACAAACTACCGCATTTTAGAACTCGGCTGCGGTACGGGGGAACTCACTGTAAAAGTTCTCCAACGCTACCCGTCTGCGGAAATAGTGGCTGTCGATTACTCGCCGCGAATGCTTGATTTTGCCCGCGCCAAAATAGAGTCGGCAGGATACGCAGCCCGGTGGACTGGAATAGAAATGGATTTTGGAGAATGGGCGAACAATCCAAATTTATCAGGCTTGGGCGATAAATTCAATGCTTGCATTTCCTCTCTGGCAATTCACCATCTTGAGGACGAGATGAAGTTAAAATTGTTTCAACGGATTCGCGAAAGTTTAAATGCTGGTGGCTGTTTTTGGAATGCCGATCCTCTTTTAGCAGAATCAGCAGCAATGAAAGATATTTATCAAGCGGCGCGAGAAGATTGGTCGCTAAATCAGGGGGAAACGTTAGCACAAATTCGGGCAAATGTGGGGACGAGTGTCTCTTGCGGATATTCTAATCCCGATCGCCTAGCTACACTTTCGGCACAGTTGGAAATGCTGGTAAAAGCTAGATTTGAGACTGTTGCAGTGCCTTGGAAATACTACGGTATGGCGGTGTTTGGGGGATTTGTTAATTGAAAAAAGCAGTCTTGGAGGCAGAACTTCTATATGTAGGGTGCGCCGGGCCGCGCACCTTACTACTTAAATAAAGATTGCAGTTAGTATTTTAGGTTACTAAGTTCTGCTCGATCAAATATATAATACTGCCAGCATGGAGGAAACAAAATGACTGCAACTGCGATTCAAAGTATTGACTGGGATGCTTTTTATTCGGAACTTTCGGGAATTGAAATAATTAGCGATCGCGCGCAAGTTGTCAAGCTATCTCAAGACTATTATCACTTCAGTCCTGTTTTGCAACCTCTCTTAAGTGATAAAACAGGAGATTTAGTAGTTCGTCCCGCCAGCGAAGCCGAAGTTTTGCGGATTGCTGCAGCCTGCGTCAAATCCCAAATTCCGCTAACTGTCAGAGGTGCAGGAACTGGCAATTACGGGCAGTGCATTCCCCTCAAGGGCGGCGTCATTTTAGATACCAGCAAAATGAACAGTATCCGCTGGATAAAACCGGGTTTAGCTTGCGTAGAACCGGGGGTGAAAATGTCGGTTTTCGACAAACAAGCGCGAGAAACTGGTTGGGAATTGCGGATGCTTCCCTCAACTTATCGCACCGCAACGATTGGGGGATTTATCGGCGGCGGTAGCGGGGGAATTGGTTCGATAACTTACGGGCAATTGCGCGATCGCGGAAATCTTCATGCCGTTCGAGTCGTTACAATGGAAGACGAGCCCCGCGTCATCGAATTGCGCGGCGATGAAGTGCAGAAAGTCAATCACGCTTACGGCACAAATGGGATTATTACTGAGTTAGAAATTCCTCTCGCCCCTGCTTATGCTTGGGCGGAAATCATCGTCGCTTTTGACGATTTTATGAGATCGGCAAACTTCGGTCAAGCTTTGGGGGATGCTGATGGAATTATCAAAAAACTAATTTGTGTTTGTGCTTGGCCGATTCCTGCTTATTTTGCGGCTTTCCGCGATGCAATTCCTGAAGGTAAGCACTGTGCTTTGTTAATGGTAGCTGAATCTTGTCTGGAACCGCTGCAAGATTTGGTGCGCGAATATGGCGGCACAATTTGCTATCAAAAAAACGCGGCAGCAGCGAGCAAAGGTGCAGCAATTGCTGAATTTACTTGGAATCATACAACTCTGCACGCTCGCAGCGCTGACCCGTCTCTGACTTATTTGCAGACGCTTTTTCCCCCAGATAAAGGTTTGAAGTTAATTGAGGAACTGTACAATTATTATGGGGATGAGGTGATAATGCACTTGGAGTTTTTGCGGATGAATGGCAGGGCGATCGCCGCGGCTTTGCAAATAGTTCGCTACACTACGGAATCACGGCTCAATGAAATTATTCGCTATCACGAAGAGCAAGGCGCACTGATTGCTAATCCTCATACTTATATATTGGAAGATGGAGGGATGAAAAGTATTAATGTGGAACAGTTGCAGTTTAAAGAGTTGGTCGATCCTTACGGTTTGCTTAATCCGGGTAAAATGCGGGCGTGGTTGGAACGGGATTAAGGGCGATAGTGTTTAGTTTAGATCGTTCGGCGGTTGAAACCGCTCCTACACAAACAAAGTCCGCCTTCGCGGACTAAGAAATCAAGATTAAAACTCGGCGGTTGAAACCGCTGCTAGACAAACGAAGTCCACTCCAAGCGGACTAAGAAAGCAATTTAAGGGACAGGGGCGGTAATTTCTGTAGGTGCGATCGCCCCTTCAGAAGGTACAGCTTGCTTTTCCAGTAGTAGGCGCTGTTTGTTCCGATATTCTGCAGCAGCATCGTTCAAATTTTGGCGCTGTTCGCTGTTAAATTCTTCCATGCTGCGGCCGCCTCCCAATTGGGATCTGTGAATTAAATCAAATATTGCGCTGCCGCTGCTGCGGCCGGAAAATGGGTCGGTATTGTCTTGAGTTTGAAAGTCTTGCAGCGGTTGGGCGTTATTTAAACCGCTGGCTTGAGCGAAGCTGGCTTGAGGCGAGAACAGAGCACAGGATGCGATCGCGCTGGCAGCAATCCCCATCATCAATTTGTCCGATTTAGAAGCTTTGGTGTTCATAATTTATTAGTTGAACTTTCAAAAAAACAATTCTATCTAAACAATATTCTGACTTGCGACTAAATATTATATTACTTCGCTGGGGTTAAGCACAGAGCAATGCCTTTCGTCGTGTCAACTTAAGCTTTTAGTCCGCCAGTCCTCCCGCTGGCCCGGCATTCCGCCAGGGAATGAATTCCCTGTCTCATAGCTAAAGTCCTCTCAAAGAGGACTGAAGAACTCATTAGTCCTCTCGCTGACCCGGCAGTCCGCCAGGGAATGAATTCTCTGTCTCATAGCTAAAGTCCTCTCAAAGAGGACTGAAGAAGTCATTAGTCCTCTTTCAGAGGACTTTGGCTTTGAGGCTGTTGTTTCAACCGCTGACGGACTATGGGTTTTACCTTAAGTTGACACGAGGAACCGCTTACCCAGCAGTCCGCCAGGGAATGAATTCCCTGTCTGATAGCTAAAGTCCTCTCAAAGAGGACTGAATAAGTCATTAGTCCTATGCAAGAGGACTTTCGCTTTGAGGCTCTTGTTTCAACCCCTGACGGACTATCGGTTTTACCTTAAGTTGACACGACGAAAGGCATCCTAGAATTGACGGTGCAGGTGAAACGATCGCCCCGCCCTTCCTCACGCAAACCTGCGTCTCAGCAGCGGTTGAATGCTCAGCAGCGCCACCAAATCAAACGCCAGCAGCACTAATAGGGCTCCTCCAAAGGTAACATTACCCCAAGGAGCGTGCATCACGACACTGGCTAGGGACCAATCGCTGTGCAGGTACAGGTAGCGGATGGGTTCGATCGCGTAACTCAGAGGATTGAGAGTCACCACAACTTGCAGCCACTCTGGCATAAACGACAGCGGCGCGAGGGCTGTGCTGGCAAATAACAGCGGCAAGTTAGTAACAAAAATTACCGCTATTAATTCTACGTGGCCGGGAAGGGCGAAGGCTAAACCCAGACTCAAGCCGGTGACGCCCAAAACTAACAGCAGGACAATTAGGGCGATCGCCCCCAGTCCGGCAATTCCAGGCAATCCCGCGCCCAAAAACGCTCCCGCCGTAACGATTGCGCCGGTTTGGATCAAACTCAGGGTGACGATGAAAATAGCCGAAGCGAGGACGATCGAAAATCTCGAAGCCAGCGGCGCGACTAACAGACGGTTGAGAAATCCGAACTCGCGATCGAACATAATCGGCAAACCGGCATTCAGCGCCCCGGCAAAGGCTGTAAAAACGATCACGCCGGCACCGAGAAATTGTCCGTAATTCTGGCTTTCGCCGAACAAGCCGGAGGGAGCATTTTCAAACAGAGCTCCGAACAAAACCAACCACATCAGGGGCTGAATAATGCCTGCAACTAGCGTCGAGGGGCGGCGCTGCAATTGAATAAACAGGCGCTTGGTTAAGGCGAGTGTTTCTTGGATGAAGTCGCCCAGCAGGGAACTGGAAGTGTCAGCGGATGCCGTGGAGAGTGGCCGCTGCTGGTTGAGGTTGTTGGGGGATGTAACAGTACCGCTCATAATTGCTTGCGCTGATTTTGATTAAATCTAACTCTCTTTACAGTAGCAAGTCTGGAGGTATTGGTGGTGTTGGGCGGGCGATCGCTCTAAAATTGAGAATAAGCTCATCAAATATGCTAAATAAAAACTTGATTTACTAGGAGGATAAAGCTATGTCATCAAGGGCGTTAGCGAAGCCCTCGAAGAGGATCGCCACTTTGGTCGAAATTATGGAATCTCTGCCGGAAACTCTGCAAGATAGAGTTGTTGAACACCTGCGAGAATACATTCTGAAATCAAATATTACTGTTCCTGTCAACCCGGACGGTAAGTTAGAAATTCCCGCTGAGATTGAGGCTCAACTGAAGCCTGGGGATAGATATGCAGTTACAGTGACAGGAGATAGTATTGTTTTTGAGAAGGTAGCAGGTTTCCACTGGAAGGAATGGGAACGGCGAGTAGAAGCAGCGAGTCCAGATCCTGATGAGTTAACAATGAAAGAAATTTGCGAACTTGTCAGGGAAGTACGTCGCGATAAAGGTTTCGACTGGGAGGAACTGCGACGGCATAGAGAGTCTTTACCACCCGATCCTAATCCGATGACAATGGAGGAAATTTGCGAACTTGTCAGGGAAGTACGTCGCGAGAAACGTTTGGAAAGAGAGTCGCAACTAGGATATAATCGTATTGATTAAAAATTGACTTCTTCCAATATGCCAGCCAAAGACCTATATCACAATGTTGTCAAAAATGCCCTCATCAAAGACGGATGGAGAATTACCCACGATCCCTTGAGATTAAAATGGGGAATTAAAGATATGTACGTCGATTTGGGCGCAGAGCGGATTTTAAGTGCTGAGAAGGCTGGACAAAAAATAGCTGTAGAAGTCAAAAGTTTTGTGGGCGCATCAGACATGAATGACCTGGAGAATGCCCTGGGTCAATACTTAGTTTACCGTTCTGTAATCGCTAGAACTGAACCAGATAGAAAGCTCTATCTAGCTATTACACAATCAGTTTTTAGCGAATTATTGTCTGAACCGCTTGGTCAAATTATTAGAGCCGATTATCAAGTATGTTTAATCGTTTTTGCCGAACAAAATGAGGAGATAGTACAATGGGAACCTTCTTAGAAAATTATCGTTGCATTATCAAAAAGATTCTGACTGAATATGCTCAAATACCTTATGCTTATGGAGATATTCAGATTCAAACGGTTTTTGATAGCGATTCCGACCGTTATTTGCTAATGATATTGGGGCGTGAAAACGATATCAGGGTTCACGGATGTTTAGTTCATGTTGATATTATTGAGGGGAAAATTTGGATTCAAAGAGATGGAACTGAAGAGGGAATTGCCAATGAGTTAGTAGCGGGGGGAATCCCCAAAGAACAGATTGTTTTGGGATTTCGTTCTCCCAATATTCGGCAGTACACGGGATTTGCTGTAAATTAAATATGGAGGATAAAGTTATGTCATCAAGTGCGTTAGCGAAGCCCTCGAAGAGGATCGCAACTTTGGTCAAAATCATGGAATCTTTGCCAGAAACTCTTCAAGACAAAGTGGTTGAACATTTGCGAGAATATCTTGAATAATTAAGGGATGAAGAGGAGTGAAATTTATCTTGTGAGAACACACAACAATCGCTGATTGTGGCTGCACAGCGCGCCAAACAGGAAATTTTCGCAGGAAAAGCACAGCCATTAGATATTGATATAGATTTAGAAATACCAACACTAGCCGACTATCCCAGTCGCCGAGAATTTATGCAATTGCCGCTTGAAGAGAGGCGAATCATTCTAGCAAAACAAGCTGAGGGAATGTTGCAGCATTACCAGGAAGATAGAGAATGGCAAGAATGAGAGTATCAGTAGTCTCTTATAAAGAGCGATCGCACTTGGTTTAAGTAAGGGCGATCGCAGACTTACAACTTAGCATTCGCAGGTTACGCAGTCAAAAGGCAGTTATGGTTTAGCAGCTTTAACATCTTCAACCATTTTAATCGCCTCTTTGATTGCAATTTGACCGCTTTCTACGGCGCTAATTAAATCCTGAGCGTCTTTCGGGCTAATTAAATTGAGCCTGACGGGTTCTTTCAAGGAAACAATAAATTTATTTTTATCGCTGTCTTCCAGCTTAGAGGCTGTTTCTTTGGCTTTAATATCTCTTGCCTGTTGTTTTAAGTTTTCAAGCATTTCTGCTTTTTTTCCATCGTCAAAATTGCCATCAAATATTCGTTTTACCCCTACAAGAGCAGCAGCACCTAAAAGTGCACCGCCAACAACTAATCCTACGGGAGGTGCAACGGTTATTAACCCAAATAGAACTGGTACACCACCGAAAGCTGCCACCGCCGCACCAGCACCGGCAGCCCCCACTACACCAATGCCAATATCTGCTAAAATCCCTAATTTATCGTGTGGGTTTTTTTCCAGTTGCTCAATTGCCTTCAGAATTTGCTCTTTGGTTGGCGTTTTATTGGCCGACATATTAAACCTCAATCTTTTTGCTAATTTGGGCAGTTAAGCAGTGATGACGTTGCGGAAAATTGTATTGAAAACGTCTATCAGTAATTGAAAAAAATCTTTGGCAATCTCAATAATCTCTTGAACAATTCCAATAATTCCATCAGACACCTCTTTGCCTCGATCGAGTCGGTGGCCGGCTATTGCACCAATTGGGATACCCAGCGCTGTTGCCAAAGGTTCTAATAACGGGCCGACAAATGGTATCGAACTTGCCAAAATTCTTACAGCAACACCAACAGCAACCCCTATCGCTAAATGGGGATGCGCTTTGACAAATTCTATGATTTTAATGAGGAGAATTTTGCCGATAAGTAAAACTTTGTTAGCAGCTTTTTTCGTGTATGTGGCGAGTTCATGCAGCCGCATCGAGACTTCATGCGGCAAGCCGATATCATTTAACCACACATACAAGTCGCTGCTACTCATTGCATCAGCATCGACTTGCCAGAGAGCCATTTTTAAATTAGCTTGCGGTAGGGATAATGCACTAGACATAATTTTTTATCCTGTTGGAAACTACCAAATTTTTACGAACATTTCACGAGGCGAAAATCCCCTAGACATTGCTCACCGATGCAGCCACATTTTGAGCAACTTTTTGAACCGTTAGGGATGGACGGTGCTTTCTGGCATAGTTGCGCCAGTCAGATTTACATTGTTAAAATCTTTTAGGTTGCCTAAGATTGTTTTCAAGCCCGTTATTAAATTTTAATTTAATTTTTATGTATTGGAAAGTAGGAGAATGTCACAATTTGCCAGGAGTTAATAAAATTAGCTAGCCGTTAAAAGTCATATTTTGTCCTTCTTAGCCATAAAACGTCAGAAAAAGTCTGATACAATAGATAAAACCTCCTACATTTACCCAATAAATGGATGTTCAAGAACTCTTAAGGTTGGCCGATGGCTTGGTGTTCGCTAAGACGGGCAAACGATTGGACGATCTGCAACAGGCAGTAGTACGGGGAACGTGGCAAGGTAAAAGATACTCCGAAATTTCTAAAGAGGTTCATTGTACTGAACGCCATGTCAGAAATGTTGCATCAAAGTTATGGCAAACTCTTTCAGAAATATTAGATGAAGATGTAATGAAATCAAATTTGCGCTCCACGATGGAGAGGTATGAATTTTCTCAAGTTTCAAATTTTGGTGATTTTAATTTTGTACAAAACAAAGGTAACATCAACGTTTGCACAGAAACCTCACGCCCTCCAAAAGCTCCACAACACTCACCCCCTACACAAACCTCAAATGAAGACAACACCCAACAGAAACCGCGACTCGATTTAAGAGATGCACCGGAGATCAAAACCTTCTACAACTACCCCAACTCACCCCTCACCGCCCTCGAAACCTGGATTCTAGAGCAAAACTGCCGCCTCCTCACCATCACAGGCATGGCAGGCACCGGCAAAAGTACGATCGCCCGTCACCTCATCCCCCAAATTCAAACTCAATTCGATCGCATCATCTGGCACAGTCTCCGCACCTCCCCACCCCTCGAAACAACCCTCAAAAACCTGATTCAATTTCTATCAGATAAAACCCCCCCCAACCCCCCCTTGGTAAGGGGGGGCGAAGAGGGGGTTTTCCCCGCCAACATCGATGCTCAGTTGTCAATCCTAATAGAAACATTGCGCGAAAATCGCTGTCTCATCATCCTCGATGACGTGCAGCAAATTCTCAGCAGCGGGCAACTTGCAGGACATTATAAACCCGGATATGAAAACTACGGAACCCTATTTAAACTCATCGGCGAACTTCCCCACAATAGCTGCTTAATTCTCAATAGTTGGGAACCTCCCTCAGACATCATCACATTCACCGACGATTATTCAGCAGTATGTTTGTTGCAGTTAACCGGTTTAGGTGAAGCCGCAACAGAAATTTTTAGAGAAAAGGGTTTGTTGGATGAAGAAGCCTGGCCAGACTTGATTAACCTTTATCAAGGTAATCCCCTGTGGTTAAAATTAGTCGCTCAAACCATTAACAACTTATTTGGCGGTAGAGTATCTCAATATTTAAGCTATCAACCAGTATTTTTATGTGACGAATTGACACCGATATTGCAGCAGCACTATCAGCGGTTGTCCGAAATAGAAAAACAGGCTATCTGCCTAATCAGCAATGAAATTGAGCCTGTTTCCTTTACCGAATGGATGGCAAAATGTCAAGGGTCGCAAGGCGAATTATGTAAAGCAATTCAATCTTTAGCCAGACGGGGAATTATCGAAAAATTGAGCGGTGAAACTGAAACCGTTTTCACGATTTCACCTGTGTTAAAACAGTATGTTAAAATGGTTGCAGAATAGTCCTAAATATATAGCTAAATGAGAGCCAACCATGACCGCAACTCCTACCCAACCTAAGCAGATGCTCAGTTTCGAGCAATTTGTCAAGCAACTTCCCGACGAAGAAGGCCGCTATGAGCTTGTGAATGGAGAAATTGTGAGAATATTACCAATCCGACTGCACGAAACCCTCGCTGAATTTCTTTCAGACGCTTTCAAAGACGAGGTAAAAAGACTCAAGCTCAACTACTGGGTATCTGGCCGAATTGTGGTGAGGACGTTAACTCCAAATGGTAAAGAACAAGGCCGCCATCCTGATGTGAGTGTAGTAGATAAAACGGTCTGGGACTCAGCTCCTTTCGCTTACTCAGCACTAATTGAACCGCTGCAATTAGCAGTAGAGATAGTATCAACAAATTGGGAAGATGATTATATCGACAAGCTAGATGAATATCAGCGGCTGGGAATTTCTGAATATTGGATTGTCGATTATTTAGCTTTGGGCAGCAGAAACTATTTGGGCAACCCGAAAGAGCCGACTGTTTTTGTTTACCTGCTCGATGAAAATGGCGTTTATCAAATGACTGCTTACCGAGGGACTGAGCGAATTATATCCCGAACTTTCCCAGAATTAGCGCTGACAGCAGAGCAAGTGTTAGATGTCTGATATCAAATATGCCGAAAAGATAAGAATACAGCAATCCTCCTTGGTTTCAACTTAAACCGAAAGACCGCCAGGGAATTAATTCCACGGGGCTTTTAGCTAAAGTCCTCTTGCATAGGACTAATGAGTAATGATTTCTTCAGTCCTCATAGCGAGGACTTTAGCTTTGAGGCAGGGAATTCATTCCCTGCCGGACTTCGGGAAAGAGCGTTAAGTTGACATAAATGAGCAATACTATGTCCCTAGAAATAATATCAAATTGGATTAAATAACCATAGCCGCAGCATAGTTAACCCTCAAGATTGTTTTTGGGCTAACAAGCCCGATCGCACAACGCCCAGATCCGGTTAAATGCCTAACAAACGCTGACGGAGGGAATCTGCTAATTGCTCGCGATAATATAGGACTAAGCCCCAAAAAACCCGGTTTATTAGGAAAATCTGGTTTGGCGACGAGAAATCTGTGAATAAACCGGGTTTCTGACCCCGCGCGCTGAGCTTCAGACATCTCCAAAAAAGCTAGTATAGAACAGGCAAGATGCCTGTTCCACAATAATTATTGGACAGGTTTATTAAACTAAACTACGATCGCATCGCCTGTTTTTGCTCGGCCTTCAAATCGCGGTTGCTAGCAGCAGCCAACTCGGCATCCAACAGCGTCTTACCAGTCGCAGCCAAATACACATCATCCAAACTCGGCCGAGATTGAGCAATCCCAAAAGTAGGAAGTCCCGCATTTTTCAAAGCTTGCTGAATAGTCACCAGCGCGTCGCTTTGCGGTGTTACTACTAAATTGAGAGAATTTCCTTGGGCCGTATTGACAATTACTTCCTGCACAAAAGGCAGAGATTGCATCAGAGTTTTGGCTTTTTCAGCTTCTTCGATCGGCGAAAACTCCCGAATCCGCAAAGTCACTCGATCGCCCCCAACCCGATTTTTCAACTCCTCCGGCGTGCCCTGTGCAATCACCGTACCGTTGTCAATAATCGCCACGCGATCGGCCAAAGCATCCACTTCTTCGAGATAATGGCTGGTAATCAAAACCGTCGTACCTTCTTCCCGCAAGCGCCGCAGGAAATCCCACACAACCACCCGACTTTCAATATCGAGCCCGACAGTCGGTTCGTCTAACACCAAAACATCCGGCTGGTGCAGCAATCCAGCAGCCAAATCCAAGCGTTTGCGGATACCGCCGGAATAAGTACCCGTCTTTTTATTTTCCCACTCTTCCAAACCGAGGAGTTTCACCATTTTGTCAATCCGCCCTTTAATCGTATGGCGCGGCAAATGGTAAAGCGCTGCTTGCAGTTGCAGGAGTTCCCGCCCCGTCAGCACCTTATCGAGAGCCACTTCTTGGGCGACGTAGCCTAGTCTTTGTCTGGCAATTCTCGGCTGGCTGACAGCAGAAATGCCAGACACTTCAATGCGTCCGCTATCGGGCGCACTCAAAGTACAAAGTACCCGCAGGGTTGTGGTTTTGCCTGCACCGTTGGGGCCTAGCAAACCAAATATTTCCCCCGGTTCTACCTTGAAGGAAACATCTTTAACGGCTTCTACAGTGCCGTAGCGTTTCTGAAGATTTTCAATTAAAACGGCGGGAGCCATATATTTTGGGGATGAACTGGTTGTTAATATTTTGACACTTCCGGGCTCAAATTGCCGGAATGCTCGATCGACCTATGCGACTCGGTGTGCTTGTACGATCGCACACTCCTCCTCAACCGGAAACTGCTTCTCGTTTTGATTCTTAATGCCCGTTTTAAAAAAATTAACTTTCTAGCGGTTCTCAACCCTGATATTCATCAGTTTTCCCGCTCTCCAATCTCCCGTCTCACCCCCAAAAAATTATGAGTTTTGAGTTAATTATAACTTCTCAGTTAGTAACTCAAAACTCACAATTGTTCAACAAGTAGAGATGCACCCGAAACCTGTGATTTTATAATTATCTCTACCTATAGGCTGATGTGTAGCGAGATTTTGATAATTAACACTCTGGTCAAAGACATCACACTTTCTAGCCAACTATTAAACACAAAAAACTTCCCGAAGTGGCAAGTTCTACTTTTAACGAGTTCCCCAAAAAATGTAACTGTATGCCCGTGATCTCAACCCCGATAGTTATCAGTAATTACCAATTCTTTAATCGAAAATCGAAAATGGTATTAACTCCCCTACAGAGAGTGGCTGCCACCTCTTTAATCGACAATTTTTACCCAACCGCGGCGAACGTTGTACAGCAGTCGGTTGATGATGGCATACTCATCTTCATTCAGTGTTCTTTCTAAGAGGGCAGATCTGAGCTGTCTCCGGTCGTGGCGAGTCACGACGCTGGAGAACATGACCTGACCAAATAACTCTTCGAGTGTCATTTGGGAGACTGACATGATAAACCTCCTAGTTGATTGAGACAGATAAAATTTTAACAGGCTTGTTGTATTTGTATTATGCACTCTGGGAGAGATTTCCAAGGCGATCGAAAACATTGACACGGTGTGATTTTTCGGATAAAAATCTGTGACCGAGACTTTGAGGCCCAGTGACTTGGATCTCTTAAATTGGTGATGCTTGTCACTAAAGTCAGAAGGAAGAAGTCAGAGGGAAGAAGTCAGAAGTCAGAGGGAAAAAGACCTTCAAGGGCGATCGCCCTCAAAAACTCTCAATCTTATCCTCATGGCTTCTCAACCTCATTTTCCCCTACACCAATTTTCCAGCTAATTGAGGCATCGGTCAATAGTCGCCACAACCGACTCGGCCAACTCTTTCAGCGCGTAACCCCCCTCCAAACCAAAGGCGATGCGGCGGGTGAGTTGCAGGCAGTATCCGGTGAAAGTACCGAAATCTGACGGCATCAGAGTCATGCTCGCCAGCGGATCGGACGCAGTAGCGTCATAACCAGCGCTGACAATCAACAAATCCGGTTCAAATTTGGACAAAAAAGGCACGACAAGAGATTCAAAGGCGCTCAGGTATTCAGCGATGCCGCCGCCCGGATAGAGGGGAATGTTCAGCACGTTGTCGTAGGAACCGCGCTCCTCGGCATCTCCCGTTCCCGGATAGCACGGAGATTGATGCAGGGAACAGTAGGCAATTTGGCGGCAGTTTTCCACCAAAGATTGAGTGCCGTTGCCGTGGTGCACGTCCCAGTCGAGGACGGCGACGCGGTTGATTCCCGGCTGTTCCAGGGCGTAGCGAGCGGCGATCGCAGCATTGGAAAACAAGCAAAAACCCATGGCGCGGGCGTTTTCGGCGTGGTGTCCCGGCGGTCTCGCCAGCACAAAAGCCGGTTCCCCCGCAGCCACCACTCGATCGACCCCATCGAGCCAAGCACTCGCAGCCAGCAGCGCTACGTCGTAACTTTCTGCAGAAATCGGCGTATCGCCGTCGAGGTAGCCGCCTCCCCGATGAGCCAAATGTTGGACTTCTTTGATGTATCTTTGCGAGTGAACTTTTTTGATAGCCGAGAACAGTTGTTGTTCGCGCTGCGCCACTGGGGTGGGCAGTTGCCACTCAATTTGATCCGCCCAGGGAGCAGCTTTCAGAGCGTTGACGATCGCCGTTAAACGTTCTGGTCGCTCTGGGTGAAGCATTCCAGTCTTGTGCAGCAAGAAATCTTCGGAGTAGATGACGGGTAGCATCGGCTGATTTTAGATTTTAGATTTTAGATTTTAGATTTTTAGTTTGCTTTAAGAAGGCCTTCGGTTTTGTGAAATTCAAATTGCGATCTGGCAACCCTTTTATTTTTTTAGATTGCCTTCAAAAAAACTCACCAAAGCATGAAAGCCTTCCCCCTAAAAAACCCTTTCTAGCTTTTGCCAATTGATGACTAAATCACCAACTGCTTTCCTTACGAATTTACATTGTTTCGTCCCTTAATTTTTCTAGCAACTTTCCCATAAAGTCAAAGGCAAATTGTGATATAATTTCAGGAGTAATTTGCAATATTTGGCAGCTCTACTGAATCCAAACCGATTTTATCGCATTTTTGAGATTTATAGCCGTCAAATTTAAATTTTTAACGGAGTTTTTCAACCTATGAGCACCTCTGAGTCGCGGATAATCCCGACGGATCTGGGTAATGAGATGTCCCGATCGTACTTGGAATACGCCATGAGCGTAATTGTCGGTCGGGCGCTACCAGATGCTAGGGACGGTCTCAAGCCCGTTCACCGACGCATTCTCTACGCCATGAACGAATTGGGCTTGGCTCCCGATCGACCTTTCCGCAAATGCGCCCGCGTCGTGGGGGAGGTGCTGGGCAAGTATCACCCGCACGGAGATACAGCGGTTTACGACGCCCTGGTGCGGATGGCTCAGGATTTCTCCATGCGGGAACGCCTGATCAACGGCCACGGCAACTTCGGCTCCGTTGACAACGACCCGCCCGCTGCCATGCGTTACACCGAGTGTCGCCTCACAGCTTTGACCAGCGACTCCATGCTGCGCGACATCGACTCGGAAACAGTTGATTTCGGCGACAACTTCGACGGTTCCCAGCAAGAACCCCTCGTACTGCCGGCACGCATTCCCCAAATTTTGCTCAACGGTTCCTCCGGGATTGCTGTAGGGATGGCAACCAACATTCCGCCGCACAATTTAGGCGAAATAATTGACGGTTTAGTAGCACTAATCCACAATCCAGCAATTACCGACCTGGAATTGATGCAGTACATCCCCGGCCCGGACTTTCCCACCGGAGGGCAAATTCTGGGCAGAAGCGGCATTCGCGATGCTTACACTACCGGGCGCGGTTCGATTACAATGCGCGGAGTCGCCAGCATTGAAACCATCGAACATCCCGGCCGCCCCGACAAAGAAGCAATTATTATCACCGAATTGCCTTACCAAACAAACAAGGCAGGGCTAATTGAGAAAATTGCCGAACTTGTCAACGACAAAAGATTAGATGGAATTTCCGACATTCGCGACGAAAGCGACAGAGACGGAATGCGGATCGTGATCGAACTCAAGCGCGACGCCTATCCCCGCGTCGTCCTCAACAACCTCTACAAACAAACACCCCTCCAAGCCAACTTTGGAGCCAATATGTTAGCGCTAGTAAACGGGGAACCCCAACTACTTACGCTCTCCCAATTCCTCAATGTCTTCCTAGACTTCCGCATTGAGACAATTACTCGCCGGACTCAATACGAACTCCGCAAAGCAGAAGAACGCGACCACCTTCTGCAAGGCTTATTAATTGCCCTAGAGAACTTAGATGCAATTATTCACCTAATTCGCGCCGCTGCCGACTCCGCAGCAGCCAAACAGGAATTGATGGATAATTACGGTCTTTCGGATCAGCAATCCGATGCAATTCTGCAAATGCAGCTCAGGCGTTTGACAGCATTAGAAGCGCAAAAAATTCAGCAAGAACACGAAGAATTGCGAGCTAAAATCGCGGATTTAGAAGATATCTTAGCGCGCAGGGAACGCATCTTAGAAATCGCCGAATTTGAAGCAGTCGAAATCCAAACCAAAATCGCCACTCCCAGACGCAGCGTCATCGAACACGCCGAAGGAGAAATCGATGAAAGAGATTTAATTGCCAACGAACAAGCAATTATTCTGATCACAGAGCAAGGCTATATCAAGCGGATGCCTGTCAGCACTTTCGAGGCCCAAAGTCGCGCTACTCGCGGCAAAGCAGGCGCGAAAATGAAAGAAGACGATGGAGTAGAACATTTCCTTTCCTGCTGCGATCACGACAGCGTTTTGTTCTTCAGCGACAGGGGCGTAGTTTACTCTGTCAAAGCTTATCAAATCCCCGTCTGTTCCCGGACGGCACGCGGCACTCCCGTGGTGCAACTGCTGCCGATTCCTATAGAAGAAAAAATCACTTCTATGGTGTCAGTCACAGAATTCACCAGCGAAGAATACTTAGTGATGCTGACTCGCGGCGGCTACATCAAGAAAACTGCGCTTTCCGCTTTTGGCAACATCCGCACTAACGGATTAATCGCCATTTCTCTAGAAGAAGGCGACCAACTGCGCTGGGTGCGGAGAGCAAAAGTGGATGACAGCATCATCATCGGCACGCGCCAAGGGATGGCAATTCATTTCCGCACCAATCACGAACAGTTGCGCCCTGTCGGCCGCGCGACGCGGGGTGTAAAATCAATGAAATTGCGATCGGGCGATGAGTTGATCAGCATGGACATTTTGCCCAGTTCAATTGTTGCCGAAATTGCTGAATTGGATGCAGAAGATTCGGAATTTGAGGGAGCTAATATTGCTCAATTAGAAATAGAAGACTCGGAATTTGAAGGGGCAGAAATTGCTGACTTGGAAAATGAAGAGGCGGAATTGGAAGATGAAGAATTAGAACTGCAAGCCGAGGAAATAGAAGGCGAAGAAGCCGAAGAAATTCAGAAAAATAGCAGCGGAGTTCCTTCCGTGTTGGTAATTACAACCAACGGCTACGGCAAGCGGGTTCCAGTTTCTCAATTCCGACTGCAAAGACGGGCTGGCAAGGGATTGACGGCTACTAAATTTAAGTCTAAAAAGGCTAAAGATTACGTAGCGGCGCTGCGAATTGTCAACGAAGATGACGAGTTGATGATCGTTACCAACCGAGGTATTATTATCCGTCAGGCTGTGAGTGCAATTTCTACTCAATCGCGCACAGCAACGGGCGTGCGGGTGCAGCGGTTGGACGAGGATGATTCGATCGTAGCTGTGGCTTTAGTGCCGCCTGCCGGTGAAGAATCGGCCGAAGAATCGGAATCTGAGGAAGTGGCAGAATAGTCATAGGTTAATAGTTTGTAAGGTGCGCCTAGCGCACCTTACTGCTGAATGGTAAAAATGCGATCGCCCCTACTCAGAAGTTTTCCCTCAAAAGTCAAAGATTTTTTCCGGTGAGGTAATGATGAGTCAACTCCAAACCAAACTACTAACTGATACCTGGGTTACAGCGACTTGGGATGAATATATAGAAATTATTAAACAGCCGGAGTACGATCGAGCAAAATGCTACTATTACAACGGACAGTTGAGGATTGAAATGGCTGCAGTCGGGCCCGATCGTGCTGATGACAAAGGAATTATCGTCATCTTAATAAATTTATTTGGCATTGCTAAAGGTATAAAAATGAGACTGCTGGTCAACTGTAGCTACGCCAAAACGGGTGTCAGAGGCGCTCAACCTGATGCTTCTTACTACATCGGAGACCGGGTGCAAACGGCACCTCGCGGCAGTTCGGTAGTGAATTTAGATAGCGCAGTTTCCCCAGATTTAGCGATTGAAATTGCCGACAGTTCTCTCGTTGACGATTTGGGGACAAAAAGAATGATTTATGAAGAATTAGGAGTGTCTGAGTATTGGGTAGTAGACGTACAAACAGCCCAAGTTATTGCTTTCAAAATAATTGCTAACCGGGGAAGCGAACGTCTGACGGAATCTCAAGTTTTGCCGGGGCTAAAAGTTGCTTTATTAGAGGAAGGTTTGCGCCGCAGTCGCCAGACGGACAATACAGAAGTCGGCAACTGGTTTTTAGAGGAAGTTCGCGGGAATCCTCAATAGTGCGATCGACTGCATTCTTTTGTGAAACTGAAGGCTAAAAACCCGGTTTCTACGAGTTTTGTGAACAGGAACGAGAAATATAGGAAGAAACCGGGTTTCTGAGGTTGGCGCGTCTCCAGGACACGGCAAAGCCATGTCCGGCGCTTGAATCGTTGACAATCGAGCCGATAATTGCTATAGCTTAATAGAATCAAAAAGTTAATAGCAAAAGTCTCTAAAAATGCCTTATTTAACAGCAGAAAACGACATCAAAGCACTCATCGCTAAATTTTACCAAGCTAAAATACTGTGGGTTGACACAGAAATAGCCGACTATAAATCCAACCCCAGATTATCTCTGATTCAAGTGTTAGCTGACTCCACAGATTCCACGGGAGATGCCACTTTTCTACTAGATGTCTTGGATAAACCTGAATTGGCAAAAGATTTTATCAACCAAATAATGGTCAATCCAGATATTGAAAAAGTCTTGCACAACGCCAGCTATGACATCCGATTTCTAGGCAATGACGACGCTCAAAATGTCACTTGCACATTACAAATGACGAAAAAGATTCCAGCTTACATTCTGCCATTACCTAATCGACAACTCAAAACTTTAATAGAAACACTTTGCGGCATTGCTTATGTAGATAAAACAGAACAAAGCGGCGATTGGGCCAAGCGTCCCCTGACCCAGAAACAGCTAGAATATGCCAAGATGGACGCGGTTTATTTAGCTGGACTGCATCGCCGCCTGCTAGAAATTCTTGCCCAATGTTATCCCGAACCCGCAACGGAAAACTTGACAGCATTGGGCGAAAAATATCAGGAAATAGAATCTCGGTGGAAGCCGCTAGATTCAGAAATCGCCGAAGTGAAAGAACGCATTAAAGCAGGGATGCTGGCCCAAAAGCTCAAAGACAGTTCTTATTTTGAGCTTTCCAGTTCGATAACGATGAAAGTAGATTTTATGACGCTGGCCAGACTGACGCAAACTGAGGGAATTGAGTTAAATTTTCCGGTAACGCTGACTAAAGAAATTCAAAAACAGTTAGGCCAACTCATCGCCGATCCATCTTTGGCAGTTGAGGAGATTGCGAGTTGGCGGTTAAATTCTAATGTACAGCAGCGGCGAAAATCTACTAAGAAAATTGCGCCGGAACCGGAGAGTGAGGATTTAACTGCATTGGGGGCAAGGTACAAAGAAATTTTGCCTGAATGGAAGTTGCTGGATTCTGAAATTGAGCATCTGAAAGAGCGCATTAAAAAAGCAATGTTGGTGCAAAATAAGGAAAATACTCCCCATTTTAAGTTATCGAGTTCCTCGATTTTGAAGGTAGATTTTGCTAGCTTGGCAAAACTTGCGCTATCTGTGGGAGTTGAGTTAGATTTTATGGTGCCGCTGACTCAATACATCCAAAAGCGGTTAGGCGAAGCGATTAACAAAATTGACGTGCAAATTGAGTATATTACCAGTTGGCGGATGACGGCTAAGACTGTGGAAGATGAAGATGAGGAAATCCCATTTTAACTACTAAAATATCATGTTTACTCTCATTTTTCTGTGTGATATCATGTCCGATCGATTGACCGCGATTAAAGGCTTAGGAAGGGTTTACAGATTTTCCCGTTTCTATTCAATATCTTGGTGAACCCGCCCCTACAGGAATCATGGTTAATTGACCGGACATGATATGATCGGGGGTCTTGGAGGGTGAGAAAGAGGTATAGGAACAAGACGGAATAAGGGTTACAGCCTGTATACCCTGTTGATAAAAGCGACGTTGATTACGAGTTAAATTCATTAACTATTGTACAGATTCAGAATATTTATCCAAATAATTCACCCACTGCTCTCCATCTTGCGCCAACGCCAAAGGTACTCCGTCTGCGGTATTTTTCGATCGGTTCTTTAGGCGGAACTTCCCCGCTTTGGCAGGGCGTTCCGCTTAATCAGGTCTTGTTCACCGCTGACCTTTTCCATCCACTCGTCGGTATTGCCGCAGCAGTCGTTTGTCTCGCCTATGTAGTCTGCTATCCTGACCGTAATGTCAACGAGAGAACGTATTCTTCGCCGCTCAGCGACCGGTCATTTGCTCCAGTTTTTCGGGATATCGATCGCCTTGCACCGCTATCTTGGAGGCGGCGTCATCGATGTCACGCAGATCGTCGGGCGTGAGTTCGACTGAGACTGCCCCGATGTTTTCGTCCAAGCGATGCAGCTTTGTTGTGCCTGGAATCGGAACAATCCACGGCTTCTGCGCTAGCAGCCAGGCGATCGCAATTTGAGCTGCTGTCGCCTGCTTCCGTTCTGCAATACTGCCGAGCAGATTAATCAGGGCTTGATTCGCCTTAAGGGCTTCCGGCGTGAAGCGAGGCAGAGTGCTGCGGAAGTCGGAACTGTCGAAGGTCGTGCTTTCGTCCATCTTACCAGTGAGAAAGCCCCTGCCCAGCGGGCTGTACGGAACAAACCCGATGCCAAGTTCCTCAAGAGTCGGTATCACTTCCTTTTCAGGAGTCCTCGTCCACAGAGAGTATTCGCTCTGGAGAGCAGTCACGGGCACAACCGCGTGGGCGCGCCGAATCGTTTTCACGCCTGCTTCAGATAGTCCGAAGTGCTTAACCTTGCCTTCCTGAATCAGTTCCTTCACTGTTCCTGCCACGTCTTCGATCGCCACGTTCGGATCGACCCGGTGCTGATAGAGTAGGTCGATCGCCTCAACTTTGAGCCGCTTGAGCGATCCCTCCACGGCTTCCTTGATATGCTTCGGTTGGCTGTTCAGTCCGGGTGAACCTTTCATGCCGCGAGGATCGGAATTCGGACTGATGCCGAACCCAAATTTGGTGGCGATGACGACCCGGTTGCGGAAGGGAGCGAGGGCTTGACCCACAAGCTCTTCGTTTAAGTACGGGCCGTAGACTTCGGCAGTGTCAAAGAATGTTATGCCGCGATCGACCGCAGCCCCCAAAAGAGCAGTCATCTCCTGTTTGTCTTTGGGCGGGCCGTAGGAAAAGCTCATTCCCATGCAGCCGAGCCCGATCGCCGAGACTTCCAGATTACTATTTCCAAGTTTGCGCGTTTGCATGATGACTCCTTCGAGGTTCCACCTGGGTTATTCAGATTTCAGAGATGCCATATCAATTACGAAGCGGTACTTCACATCGGACTTGAGCAGTCTTTCGTAAGCTTCGTTGACTTTTTGGATGGGGATGACTTCAACATCGGCGGTGATGTTATGTTCGCCGCAGAAGTCGAGCATCTCCTGGGTTTCCGCGATGCCACCGATGCTAGAGCCGGAGAGACTGCGGCGGCCCACGATCAGGCTGAAGGCCGAGACTTCCAGGGGATTCTCCGGTGCGCCGACAAGGGTGATGTTGCCATCGAGGCGAAGCAGGTTGAGATAGGCGTTGATGTCGTGATTGGCGGAAACGGTGTCGAGGATGAAGTCGAAGCTGCCAGCGTGCTTCTGCATCTCGTCGGCATTGCGAGAGACCACTACTTCATCAGCACCGAGGCGCAGAGCATCTTCCGTCTTATCGGGCGAGGTGGTGAAGACAACGACGCGGGCACCGAACGCACGGGCGAACTTCACACCCATGTGGCCCAGCCCGCCAAGACCGACTACGCCGACCTTCTTGCCCTTAGTGACGCCCCAGTGGCGCAGGGGCGAGTAGGTGGTGATCCCGGCGCAGAGGAGCGGCGCAACCCCGGCGAGATCGAGGTTATCTGGAACGCGCAGAACGAAGCGTTCATCGACGACGATGCTGTCGGAATAGCCACCATAGGTAACCGGAGCGGTCTTGTGCTGGTCTGGGGAGTTGTAGGTGAGGGTCAGGTTCGGGCAGAACTGTTCAAGATTAGCTTTGCACTGGGGACAGGTTCCATCCGAATCAACCATGCAGCCGACTCCTGCCAGATCGCCAGGCTTGTACTTCGTCACTGCCGAGCCAACCTGGGTGACACGACCCACCATCTCGTGACCGGGGACGATCGGGTAGACCGCGCCGCCCCACTCGTTACGCACTGAATGGAGGTCGGAGTGGCAGATGCCGCAGAAGAGGATTTCGATCTGTACGTCGCGATCGGTTGGATCGCGCCGCGCGATCGTGTCGGAGGCTAGCGGTGATGTTGCACTGGCTGCGGAATAAGCTTTCGTGTTGTACATAAATTGATGCTCCTATTGGTTTACTTTTGGTGTCTGGTATTGTTCGTCGCTGACCTGTTCCATCCAGTCCACGGTTTTGCCGTCGAGCTGTTCCACAATGGCGATGTGCGTCATAGCCGTGGTGACCGTGGCACCGTGCCAGTGCTTCTGGCCCGGCGCGAACCCGATCGCGTCCCCTGGCCGAATTTGCTCGATCGCTCCGCCCCAGCGCTGTGCGAGACCGCAGCCAGCCCTCACGATCGGGGTTTGTCCCAACGGGTGCGTGTGCCTGGGTGTCCGATCACCAGGCTCGAACGTGACACTGGCACCAAGTGTGCGTGCTCGATCGTGCGCCTCGAACAGGGGGTCAATGCGGACAGTGGCGGTAAAATACTCAGCCGATCCTTTGGCGGAAGGATGTGAGCCACTTCGTTTAATCTCCATTTCTTAATTCCTTCACTTGATGCCATTTCGGTGGCTGTCCTAATCGTAGAAATTGAACACTTATCGCTTCGGGAGCATCTCAATGAAAGCAGCCCAGCTAGAAATAGGAGTTAGGAGTCAGGAGTCAGAAGCCAGGAGAAAAGAGTCAGAAGTCAGAAGTCAGGAGCGAGAATCAGTGTTTTTACAAATATGAGATGCTCCCTATCGCTTCTCTATCAATAGGGATGGATTTTTTAAGAAGCAAGGTTAGCTTTGATGGCATTTTGGTTGTCACTCAGCAGATTTCTTGCCCAATCAAAACAGAGTTTTCTGCTGCATAAAAGTCCAGAATGCTTACAATTCGCCGGAACTATTTTTCATTGCTTTAGCCTCATTCTAAGAATCCTCAAGGGCAAGCAATAGAACGATCGTCTAAGATTGTTGTACAATCCTGCAAACTTAGAAATGAACGCTGCCAAAACGAGTGAAAAGTCCGCTATGGAGTTAATGAACGACCAGCAGGCAAAGCGCTTTGCAGATAGAGCGCAAGCCCACAGAGACGAACTGACTGAGCGGATTGCACAGGCGATCCGTCATGATGGGACGATCGAGCCGCTCAAAGGATTGCACTTCAATCGCTCCTCCTCACCGTCGGAATGCGTTCACAGTGTCTCTCTCCCTGCCTTTTGTGCGATCGCTCAGGGCAGCAAAGAAGTCCTTCTGGGCTGCGATCGCTATCAGTACGACCCTTTGCATTATTTGCTGGCGACGATCGAACTGCCGATTGCCAGCCAAATTCTGGAAGCGTCGGAGGCGCAACCGTACCTGAGCCTTCGCCTCGATCTCGACCCCACAGTTGTCGGTTCAGTCATGATTGAGGCGGGCGATCCCTCACCACAAAGGGGTGCCAATGTAAAAGCGATCGACGTAAGCCCGTTGGATGCAAATCTTTTGGACGCTGTGGTGCGGCTCGTCAGGCTTCTAGATTCCCCTGCAGAAGCTAAGGTTCTGGCACCGCTGATTAAGCGAGAAATCATTTACCGACTGCTGATGGGAGAGCAAGGTAGTCGGCTGCGTCATATTGCAGTTCTGGGTGGCTCTACCCACCAAATTGCTAGAGCAGTCGATCGACTTCGTAAAGACTTTAACCAGCCGCTTCGGATTGAAAGCATCGCACGAGAGCTTGGAATGAGTGTATCGAGCTTCCACCATCACTTCAAGTCTGTCACTGCCATGAGTCCCTTGCAGTTCCAGAAGCAACTGCGGCTCCAGGAAGCTCGCCGTCTGATGCTGGGGCACAACCTTGACGCTACCAGTGCTGCTTACCGCGTGGGCTATGACGATTCGTCGCACTTCAACCGAGAGTACAAGCGGCTCTTTGGTATACCGCCGATGCGCGATGTGGAGCGGCTGCGAGAAGCTGCTAGGGAGATTGCTGGTTCAACATGAGCTCCTCAAGATGCCCTAATCAGGCCAGAAATCCCTAAAACATTCAAAAGCGGTTAGCGGAAGCGATTAACAAAGTTTATGTGGAAATTGAGTATATTACCAGTGGGCGGATGACGGCTAAGACTGTGGAAGATGAAGATGAGGAAATTCCTTTTTAAGTAATAGAATATCACTTTGGTATAAGTGAGGATATACTGAAAGTATGAGTAAAACAACTTGGAATATCCTCGGTATCCTCACCATCTTGGCAGGGATTTCCTTCTTCATGTTGATACCAGAAAAATTTGCAGTCTTACCTCCCGATCAGCGCCCTAAATTTATTGAAGGTTGTGTTTTGCTTGGGGGAGTGCTTGGTGTGATTGTCGGTATCTGTTTCTTTCCCAAATCTCGTCCTATAACCTTGCGAATTTTGGGAGCGATCGGTATAGCGGCTTGCGTGTTTAATCTTATAGACGGCGCTCAGAGAGGTAACTTTTCTCAATTTCCCGTCACTCTCGCCTTCTGGCTACCAGGATCGATTTATCTGGTGGTTAAAGGTCAGTTAGGACCAGTTCAGGGGTGACAACACCTCTGAAGTGCGATCGCTACTAACCTTGTTCTTCCAAATACTCTGCAACTGCTTGCAAGTCTTCCACTCCTCGGTTTAAGCGGTTGATCGTAGCTTCCCCAATCTCAGTATCAAAATTGAGTTTAGGATTTTGCAAAGCTAACTCTTGAATTGCCTCTAACCATAGTGAAAGCGGTACATGACGAACAGCTTCCCGTAACCCCATATTTGCCAATACTGCAAGATAAAAACCTGTGAAGTCTTGCCATCCATAATTATAGAAACCATGCCATAGTTCTAGCTTTTCAGGCGTGTAGGCTTCGTATTGATCGAAGGTTATTGGTGTGGGATCTAGTTGGGGTTGTGGCAGTGGTGGTTTATCCATATTTTTTGTCTTGTAATATTACCATCGACTAGATGTGGCAGTTCATTTCAATCACCCATATTGAACCAAGGTGGGCCAATGCCCACCCTAATTCCTACTTCCCTACCGTGAAATACTCATTCTTAGCATACACGCTAATAATGCAGTCGCCGACTTCAAAAAACATCCCCTCTTGCTCATCTTTAGAAAGTTGCAAGTGGCCGTATTTAGAATTAATTTCCTCAGCAGTCGCCGCTTTTGCCTCCATTTCATCCGGGATCAGTCCGGTAGAACCGATATAGAAAACCAGCGGTGAAACTTTTTCCCCGTACACTTTTTCCGCATAAGCTTCCAGTCGCTCGTTGGCATTAGCTAAAGCAGCGACAAACTCCTCTCGCTTGACATCTTCTCCCTGCCATTTCGCTTGCAAAAGGCGCAGCAAACTATCTGCACCCACTTTGGCTAAAGTAGCGCTAACAATTCCGTTATCCTCCAACCCCAAAAACTCATCGAAAATCAGTTTCATCAAGTCGTCAACTTTGGTGATTTTGGTTCGGGATGACAGCGTTTTGTGTGCGAAGACAACAGGCTCATCTAAGGTGATGTCAAATGTCGGTTTTGCTAGCTTTTCGCCCGTGTTTTTGTGGTAAACTTCATAAAGGCGATCGAGAAATTTGTTGGCCGAGTGCAATTTGCCGAAGTTGAGGATGTTTTTGCTGCCGATGTCGATTTTATAGCTGACTCGCGAATCTACTGAACCGTTGGCGATCGCACTTTTTAAATCTGTGTATTCCGTCGTCGTCGGAAAGTTGATGTAAAGGCTTTTTGACAGATAATGCTGTTTCAATTCTTCCAATTGTTCCGCAGTGTAAGCCTCGGATTCTTCCTTCAAATGAGCCGAGAGAATGCTGGAGAGAATTTTGATTTCTGCGAGTTCCTCAAACACTCCGTCAAGGCTGCCGTAACGCCCGTCAAAAGGCACGAGGGGCAAATCCTCTAACTTAATATCGTACTCTGAACGGAAGTCAAATTCTTGCACGGGCGAACCGTCTTTTTCCAGGACACCGCATTTTTTGAGCAAATCAAACACTGGTTTGCTGCTGATTTTGGTTCGCAGCGACTTAATATTAACTTCGCCGTCGCTGACAATGGTATAATTGTTGAAAGTATTGAGGTCTGTAACTAGAATTCCCGCCACTTCTGCGATTAAAGTTTCATCCTCAACTTTTACCAGCTTAGCTTTTCGGGTAATCAGCATATTGATGGTAGCGGTATTTTGATTGATGGCAAATGAACCCATTTGCACGTATTCGCCACCATCTAAGAATTCAGTTTTCAGCCAAGGCTTGACAAGGTTGCCGTTTTCGTCTCGCTTTCCTTCAATTCGCTTCAAACCTTTTCGCTGATAATTTTCTTGCAAGTGTTTCAAGTTGATGATGATGCTGTTGCTGTTTTCCTCCAATATCTCGATTAACTCCAGCAGGGAAATTTTATCGCTGACTTTTACCCGATCGCCAATTTCATGATTTTTCAACACATCAGGCGCAAAAACAGCCTGTTCCAAATCTTCCGTAAACTCCGCTATTTGGGCATTTGTCAAAGCTTTTGCGTGTTTTTCCGTCAAAGTAGCGTCGAAGGTACTCGCCAGCGCATACTTAGCCGTATTTAAATTGCCGTCAGCGAGGTTAGCTTTCGCAAAAGCAAACACCGACTCATCAGTTTGAGCAACGGGAACATCTAGTTTGTCATACTCATCTTTGGCGACTTTCTGATATTTGTAAAACAGTCCGCGATCGTCTGCTTTCAGCCCGCAGATTTTCAGCGTGCTCGATGAACCGTTGATTTTCTTGCCGCTTTGGGAAACAAAAACTTGATAATCGTATTCCTTAATTAACGGTTCTTCCAGCGGAGGTGCAACGGAACTGCCTAACAGTTTTGTGCTGTCGTAAAGAGCATCGTAAACCATTTTGACTTCGCCAGCGCGGATGCAATTTCCCGATAATGTGTTGGCGATTTTGGAAAGAAGTTTGAAGTCAGCCGAGGCATAGGATATCGTGTTGGCAAACACATCCATGTCTTTGAGTTCTTCGCAAATTTCCCCTAGTTTTGCAGCTTCGGAATTGGCGCTGGGGTCATTTGCATAGCCGTCTGTGTGCAAATTGATCGCTGTCATTTCTCCCGCTTTTACCAGAGATTTAGCGAGTTGCATCGACTGCGATATGCAGGTACAGCCAGCCGTGTGGATTTTTTGAATTTCTTTGATGTATTGAGAGTCAAACTTCAGCACTTCTTGAATGGAAATTCGCTGGAAATGACAAATTACGTCCCCCTTATCAGCATAGGAAATCAGGCTGACAATTAGCTGGTAATTGTTGTATTCGTCTAAGGTCAAAAGCTTGATTAGGGTTTCTTTGAGCGGTTCTAAGTCATAATACATTGAGCCGGAACGGTCGATGATGATGATGCTGTGAGCGACGGATTTTTCTGGGATATCGCCTGGTGTTCTTTCTAAATTAATGCGATCGACTAGATAGAATGCCTTTGCGTTGCCGGCAAAATTGTAGAGGGTAAATTTGGTGCGATTATTGGAGGCTGCTTGGCTGCTGGAACTTTTGACTTGAGATGATTGTTTTGCTTGCCGTGCCATAGTTTTCACGTATGTTGACTTATTCCTCAACTTTATGATTACACGCGCTTCTGTGGATGTCAAGGCCTGTGTGGAAAATTATCTGCGAAGCTGAATAAGCATTAATATTTAGGGCTGCGGTGGCAGGGAAAACTGCGGCGCTAGGCTAAAGGTGGGCTTTTTTGGCAAAAGTAGGATATCTGCATAAGTCGTTTAGTAAATATTTAGTCAATCATGGTTTATTTAGAAAATCCGCTGCTCAAACTTTATCTAAATACGATCGGATGGGTGGCGTTGGGATTTTTTATCGGCCGCCTGCTACCGAGAAGCTATTCTACATATTTAGCCAAGTTTCTTTTCTTTTTTGGCACGCCATTGAGCATTGTTGCTTTTATCCGCAGCGCCAATTTGTCTGGCGCTATTTGGATGGCGCCGCTGATAGCTTGGGCGGCAATTCTAGCAGGTGGAGGACTCGCTGGGATTTTGATAAATTTCGGTGTCGGCGACGAACGTTTCAAGACTCTTAATCCGATCGCCCAAAATAGCCCGGAACACACCAGCGCTTGGAGTTTGCCCAGTCGAGGCAGCTTCTTATTGGCAGCGATGGTTGGTAATACGGGTTTTTTAGGCATTCCCGTCACCTTGTCCTTATTGGGATCGGAACACTTTGCCTGGGCGTTGTTTTACGACTTGCTAGGCACTACCGTGGCCATCAATGTACTGGGAGTTGCTATTGCTTCTCACTGCGGTAAAAGCGATCGGCGTCAGAGTTGGTTGGGTTCCCTGCGGGCAATTTTTCTGAACCCGGCACTGTGGGCTTTTGGTCTAGGATTTGTCTCGCGAAGCTGGCCGCTGTCGGCACAAATCGCAGAATTTTTAACAACAGGTGCTTGGACTGTAATTACTTTATCTTTAATTACGATCGGGATGCAGTTGAGCAAGTTGAATTCCTTGCACAACCTCAAACAAGTTTTAGCTTGTCTGGCGATTAAAATGCTGTTAGTTCCTTTGGTAATTGGCACGGGATTAACGTTTTTGGGGATCGCGGGCGCGCCGCGACTTGTGCTAGTGCTGCAAATGGCGATGCCTCCTGCTTTTGGTACTACATTGCTGGCAGAAGCTTTCAATCTCGATCGCGAATTAGCCGTAACTGCGATCGGCATGGGCTGCCTTAGTTTATTATTCACTATTCCCCTATGGATGAGGCTATTTAATTTTTAAATAAAATTGGATTGGTTTATTTTAAAAAAACCATTTTTTAGTGATATAAATCACAAGTCTCATGCGGTCATATTAATTATATTTAACTATCACAGGATTTGGAAACTATCTTCCCTTTTGTTAAGCTACAAATAGCCCGCCCATAAGCCGGATAATAAAAATATGAAAACTCAAAATTTTACATTGACAGGTTATCAAATTCTCGATCGCATTTACTCAGGAACTCGCACCCTAGTTTATCGAGCTTTCCGCACTGGCGACAAACAGCCCGTCGCCATCAAAGTCTTGCGGAACGAGTATCCCAGCTTCAGCGAACTGCTGCAATTTCGCAATCAGTACACGATCGCCAAAAACCTCAACTTGCCCGGAATCATCGAAACCTACAGTTTGGAACCCTACCAAAACAGCTATGCACTGGTAATGGAAGACTTTGGGGGAATTTCTCTGAACGAATGGACGGAAAAAGGGGAAACTCGGCCTTCTCTGAAGGAGTTTTTGGAAGTGGCGATCGACCTGAGCAATACATTAGATATACTCTACCGCCACCGGATAATTCACAAAGACATTAAACCAGCGAATATTTTAATTAATCCGCATACAAAACACGTCAAACTCATTGACTTTAGTATTGCATCCTTGCTGCCCAGGGAAACTCAAACCCTGATGAATCCTAACGTGCTCGAAGGCACACTCGGCTATTTGTCTCCCGAACAAACGGGAAGGATGAATCGGGGGATTGACTACCGAACAGACTTTTACTCTTTGGGCGTGACTTTTTACGGATTGCTGGCGGGACAGTTGCCGTTTCAATCCAACGATGCGATGGAATTGGTACACTGTCATATTGCCAAGCAACCGCCATCACTGCATGAAATCAACCCCGCAATCCCGCCCGTACTTTCGGAGATTGTCAGCAAATTAATGGCAAAGAATGCCGAAAACCGGTATCAGAGTGCGTTGGGACTGAAATTCGATTTAGAATTTTGTTTGCAGCAACTTGAAGAAAACGGTAGGATAAAGAGTTTTACGATCGCCCAGAGGGATGTTGGCGATCGCTTCATCATACCAGAGAAACTCTACGGTCGCGAAACTGAAGTTGCCGAATTACTGGCAGCATTCGATCGAGTAGCAGGTTTTTCCCAGCAGGCATCAGAACAGGGTGGAGGCTGTGAGTTAATGTTAGTCGCGGGTTTTTCTGGGATTGGGAAAACTGCAATTGTCAATGAAGTTCACAAACCAATTGCCCGCCAGCGCGGCTATTTCATCAAAGGCAAATTCGACCAATTTAACCGCAACATTCCTTTCTCAGCTTTTGTCCAAGCATTTCGAGATTTAATGGGACAATTGTTGAGCGCCAGTGACCAGCAGTTGAAAAATTGGCAAACTCAAATATTGCAAGCAGTGGGCGATAACGGACAAGTCATTATTGAAGTAATTCCCGAACTAGAAAGAATTATTGGGCCACAACCGCCCGCACTCGAATTATCAGGAACTGCGGCCCAAAATCGGTTTAATTTGCTATTTCAAAACTTTATTAAGGTGTTCACCAAACCAGAACATCCCCTGGTGATATTTTTGGATGACTTGCAGTGGGCTGATTCCGCCTCGCTGCGGTTAATGCAACTGCTGGTTGCCGAGTCAGCAACCGGCTATTTATTAGTAATTGGTGCCTACCGAGATAATGAAGTGTTTGCAGCACATCCGTTGATGCTGACACTGGATGCAATGGTAAAAGCTGGGGCCACGGTGAATACTATTACGCTGGAACCGTTGAGTTCAGAAAGTCTAAATCATTTGGTTGCTGATACGCTCAATTGTACTCTATATTGGGCAAGACCGTTGACTGATTTGATGGCACAAAAAACCCAAGGAAATCCCTTTTTTGCAACGCAGTTTCTCAAAGCACTGCATCAGGATGGTTTGATTGAGTTTGACCGGCAAGCTGGTTATTGGCAGTGCGATCTTGTGCGAGTTCGGGAGGCAGCGCTGACGGATGATGTGGTCGAGTTTATGGCGTTGCAGTTGCAAAAATTGCCGCCTGGGACTCAGAATGTGTTGAAGTTGGCTGCTTGTGTGGGGAATCAGTTTGATTTGGGGACTTTGGCAGTTGTTTCCCAGCAATTGGAAACGGAAACGGCGGCGGATTTGTGGAAGGCTTTGCAAGAGGGTTTAATCCTGCCTGAAAGTGAAATCTACAAGTTTTATATGGGGCGAGAAAGACGGGAGGAGACCGAAAATTCGGAGGTGGTGAATTACAAGTTTTTGCACGATCGCGTTCAGCAAGCTGCCTATTCTTTAATTCCCGAACAAGAGCGATCGCGCGCTCACTATCAGATCGGACAATTGCTGATCCAGCAAATTTCACCCGCAGCTATAGAAGAGCAAATTTTTTCAGTCGTCAATCAGTTGAATTATGGTATTGCGCTGATTGAAGACCAAACAGAACGCGACGATTTGGCACAACTCAACCTCACGGCTTGCCGCAAAGCCAGAGGCGCTACTGCTTATCAAGCTGCTCGCGAGTATGCTGCGATCGGGCTAAATTTGCTGTCCGAGAGCGCTTGGCAACGACAGTACGAGATGACTTTGAACTTGCACGACATAGCAGCAGAAGTGGCTTCACTCTCTGGCGATTTTGACCAGATGGATCGGTGGATTGACACTGCGATCCATCATACCAGAACTCCCCTAGAGCGAGCGAACGTTTACATCGTCAAAATTCAGGCATTATCATCCCAGAACAAGTTTTTAGAAGGAATTGCTATCGGTTTGTTGATTCTCAAAGAATTAGGAGTTGAATTGCCCGATAGCGCTACAGCAGAAGATATTCAGCAAGCAGTGCAGGAAATTAACAGCTCGATCGGCGATCGACCGATTGAAGAGTTATTCGATCTGCCAGCGATAGTGGATGCCCAAAAGCTGGCTGCGATGCAAGTGGCGGCAAGTATTGCGACAGCTTGTTATCTTGTCGGTTCGTCTTTGTTTGCGCTGGTGACTGCCTTACAGGTAAATTTATCTATCCAATACGGCAACAGTCCTACTTCAGCTTATAGCTATAGCTGCTATGGGATGATTCTCAACAACTTTCTACAAGATGCGACGGTAGCCGATCGGTTTGGCCGATTAGCTTATCGTCTTGCCAGTGAGGCGGATGCCAAAAATATTCGCTCTGCAACTTTTACTGCGATAGGAGTCTTGTTGTACCATCGCAAATCGCATTTGCGGGAGACCCTCCCCATTCTTCAGGCAGGCTATCAAGCCGGATTAGAAACAGGCCATTTAGAGTTTGTCGGGCATAATGGGCATGGATTTTGTCTAAATTCCTACTGGTGCGGTCAACCTTTGGCAGAACTCGAACCCCAAATTCGGGCATACCGCCAGCAATTACTCGACCTCAACCAACTAACGACGGCAAATTATTGTTCGGTTTTGTGGGAAGCAACGCTGTTTTTATTGGGTAATCCAAACAAGTTTGAGATTTCCTTTGAACAGGAAGGCTATGATGAGAAGCTGGTTTCTCAGTCGCTTGCCTCTAACGATTTTTACCGACTCTGCAGCTTTTATCTGTACAGGGCGACGTTGAGATTCCTGCTGGGAGACATTGCTCGGGCCGCAGTAGATGTCGATCGAGCAAGACAGTATATAGCGGGAAGTGCAGGAACTACTTCCGAAGCTGGTTTATATTTCTATGACTCACTCATCGCCCTTGCCACTCCTGAGTCCGAGACGGAGTTAGAAACGCAGCGGCAACGAGTTCAGGAAAATCAAAGGAAGTTGCAGCATTGGGCAGAACACGCCCCCATGAATTATTTGCATAAGTGGCAGTTGGTAGAAGCAGAGAAATACCGAGTTGCCAGGCAGAGGGCAGAAGCTATTGAAATGTACGATCGCGCCATTTCTGGATCGAAAGAAAACGAATACATCCAAGAAGAAGCCCTCGCTAACGAACTAGCAGCTAAATTCTACCTCGACTGGGGCAAAGAAAAAGTGGCGCAAGCTTATATGGAAGAAGCCTACTACTGTTATGCTCGCTGGGGTGCGAAAGCCAAAATTGATGACTTAGAAAAACGCTATACCCAACTTCTTGCTCCCATATTGCAGGCAAGAGAAAATCGTTTTGGAATCAGCGAAACCCGCCTCCACACAATCAATAAATCGTCAGTTTTACATCAAACCTGGCACGCAACTCTATCTAGCAGCAGCAGTATTTACGAAGCCCTCGATTTCGCGACTATTCTCAAAGCCTCCCAAACTCTATCGAGTGAAATTGAATTAGAAAAATTACTGGCTGCACTGATGTGTGTGGTGATAGAAAATGCCGGGGCAAAAAAAGCTGTTCTGCTGTTGCTTAAGGATGGGAATCTCGCCATCGAAGCTGTGGCATCCTTCCATCAAGATGTCATCTCAATATCTGTACCGCTGTCAGCCAGCGACGAGTTTCCCCCTGCTGTGGTCAACTATGTTAAGCGGACTTGGAAAACTGTCGTTTTGGATAATGCAGCAGTACAAAACGATTTTATTGCCGATCGGTATTTGATGCAGAAAAAGCCCAAAAGTGTGCTGTGCGCGCCGATGTTAAATCAGGGTAAGTTAATCGGGTTGCTCTACCTAGAAAATAACTTAACAATTGGTGCATTTACAGAAGATCGTACTGATGTCATCCAACTTTTGTGCGCCCAAGCGGCTATCTCTATAGAAAATGCTCGATTGTACCAACAATCTCAAGCTTATGCACAAGAATTAGAGCGATCGCTCCTCGATTTGCAGCAAGCACAGTTACAGATCGTGCAAAGCGAAAAAATGTCCGCCTTGGGCAATTTAGTAGCGGGAGTTGCCCACGAAATTAATAATCCTGTAGGCTTTATTAGCGGCAATATTGAGGAAGCAACTACCACGATCAAAGATGTGATTGGTCACTTAAAATTATATCAAGAAAAACTACCAGATCCCGGCGATGAAATCGAACAAGATGCTGAGGATATTGATTTAGAGTATGCCTTAGAAGATTTGCCAAAGATGCTGTTGTCGATGAAAGTGGGGTGCGATCGCATTCGCGCCATTAGCACCAGCCTCCGCACCTTCTCCAGAGCCGATAAAGACTACAAAGTTCCGTTTAATATCCATGAGGGCATTGACAGCACCATCTTAATTTTGAAACACCGGCTGAAAGCCAACGAACACCATCCCGCGATCGAAGTCGTCACAGACTACGGCAATCTCCCCCCAATCGAATGCTTTCCCGGTCAACTGAACCAAGTCTTTATGAACCTGCTTGCTAACGCGATCGATGCCCTAGAAGAATCAAACCAAGGACGCAGTTTGGAGGATCTTAAAGCAAATCCACACCGTATCACTGTTCGTACCAGTCTGTCGGGCGATCGGCATATCAAAATTCAGATTGCCGATAACGGTGCGGGCATGACAGAAGCCGTGAAAGAACGGATTTTTGACCATTTGTTCACAACGAAGGCAGTAGGAAAAGGCACGGGGTTAGGATTGGCGATCGCCCGCCAGATTGTAGTCGAAACCCACGGCGGAACAATTAATGTGAATTCTACTTTGGGGGGAGGAAGTGAATTTCAGATAGTGTTACCTATTAGCGAATAAAAGTTGACTGTTGACTGTTGACTGTTGACTGTTGACTGTGAGTCAAAAAAATGAAAATTGCGCTCCTGATTTGTTGGCCTCGGGATTCGACTTTACGCCCGACTCCCGAAGCGCGGATTTGATATCATTCCGGCCTGACTGCCGGAATTGATATGACAGATGACCTAATGATTTGGCTCACGGGTCTACAGTTGCATTCTGTTTTTTAACTGGTATCCGAAGTAAAATTTTGAGGAGGGGCAAGAATGAAAAAGGTTATTCATTTTTTGTTCTTGCTCATTTCGTTTGTCGAGTTTGAATTCCTTGAGTCCGATCGACTAATTTGTATTTGAAAAAATCCAGAATAACTAAATTAGATTGCCGATCGGGCATTATACCAGCCCCGATCGCAACTGCGGACACGGGCAAAACTTTCAGCGCCCCTTCGCCAGAGTGCCAAAATCTCAACTATGCTAACGTAGGCAAGCAGCAATCCCTTGTCACGAAGGCGATTAACATAATTTCAAACAATTTATTTGATTGAGGAGCGGTGTATCCCGTATGGCAAACCTGATCGGCACAGACAGCAACGACTTTATTCTAGGAACTCCGCTGAGCGATCGAATTCGCGGCTTAGATGGCGATGACACGCCCCTGGGTGCGGGAGGAGATGACACCCTAGAGGGCGACGGCGGCAACGACCAGCTTCTGGGAGGTGACGGAGCAGATTCGCTGATTGGCGGTGAAGGAAATGACGAACTCATTGGCAACCAAGGCCGCGATTTTGCTTCCGGCGGGAACGGCGACGACTCGATTCGCGGCGGCTTGGGCAACGACATTCTCGAAGGCAACGACGGGATAGACAGCGTGTTGGGAGACGCCGGGGACGACTTAGTTAGCGGAAACGCAGGCTTTGATGTGATTGCCGGCGGTACTGGCAACGACACCCTCACAGGGAATGACGGCGACGATTCCGTGTTCGGCAATGCTGATGACGACTTTCTCTACGGGAATTCCGGGAACGATTCTCTCAACGGCGGCAGTGGCAGGGATCAACTGTTGGGCGGTGACGGCAACGATTATTTGACCGCCAGCGACGGCGACGACACTTTGTACGGCAATGCCGGCAACGATTCGCTCTTCGGAGACGCTGGTAATGACCAGATATTCGGCGGCAAGGCTGACGATACAGTTTTTGGCGGCACAGGTTCTGATACCCTTCGCGGCGATGAAGGCGACGACTCGGTACTGGGAGATGAAGGTAACGACTTCCTGTTTGGCGGCAAAGGTAATGATGGTATCGACGGCGGTTTTGGCGATGACTCCTTGGCCGGAGGTATCGGCGACGATACGATTTTGGGAGGTTTCGGCAATGACAATTTATTTGGGGCAGAAGGTAATGATTCTTTAATCGGAGGCGAGGGTTCGGATACTCTGACTGGCGGCAGCGGCAGCGATGTGTTTGGATTGGGAGCCGGGCCTGGCAGTTTGGTTTTAATTACTGATTACAATGACGCAGAGGATTTCTTTGGACTGCCGAGCAATTTATCTTTCGCTCAACTGCAAGTTCGGCAAGGTAACGGTGCAAATGTCAGGGATACAGTAATTACGACGCTCGACGGCAAGCTTTTAGCAATTTTGACCGACACTCCGGCGGGGCTGATCGAGGCGAATGATTTTATCACGGTGACTGGGACGGTTACTCCCAGGCCAACCACCATTACCACTACAACTACAACTACAGTTACAAGCACAAGTACAGATCCAACTCTCACTCCGACTCCGACTCCGACTCCAACTCCGACTCCAACTCCGACTCCGACTCCGACTCCGACTCCGACTCCAACTCCGACTCCGACTCCGACTCCGACTCCGACTCCGACGCCGACACCGACTCCGACTCCGACTCCGACTCCGACGCCGACACCGACTCCCACAGCAGCACCGACTCCGACTCCCACAGCAGCACCGACACCGACTCCCACAGCAGCACCGACTCCGACGCCGACTGCTTCGAGGATTCCGACTCCGCCGACAGTTAGCGTGCCTGATTCGCCCCTGCTATCAATTAGTTCGATCCCCCCGACGGCGACTCCCAGACTATTGCCAATGCCGGGCCCGACGCCGATATTCCCGACGGCGGTGCCGAACCCGATTCCTTTTCCTACACCTGTTCCTACACCTTTCGGGTTCTAGGTGCGATCGCGCCGCTCAGTGATGAGTTATGAGTTAATGTAAAACTCACTAAACTCATCACTCATAACTATTTAACGTCCTGGGGAGTTTCGGCTGAGTCTTCTGGCGACTCGGCTGGAGAATCTTCTAGGGGAGATAATTGTTGGCTGTACCCCAAGAGCGATCGAAGTTTCATGCGGTGGATGTAAGGCCAGCCGCCATTGGCTTCAATATTCCTGAGCAGTTTGTAAAGTGCTTGGCGGTTGTCGGGAAAAGACGCTTGAAACAAACCGTCCCGAATTTCCCGGTGCGAAGCTTCCAGCCTCCGCAGCAGGGCCAAAAGCAGCAGACTGTCTCCCTGACAACTTTCGGCTAAAGTCCGAATCGCCTCTGTCAGCGATTGCATTTGAGACTGCAACTTTTCTGACTCTAAATCTTTGCCGTTGTCCATACCGCTGCTTCCTTTGAAATCTACAAGGCCTTTGTCCCCAGCCTTTTGGTCAACCGACTAATCGAGTTAGTCGCGATCGCCATTCGGGGTCATAAGCAAAGTAACTTAAGTAGGTTGACTTAAGCAATATTAATTTGCAGTCCAAGTCAGGAAAAGAGCACAACCCGTCGTACCATGTGTATTGGGCTGCGATCGGAACATGATTGAGAAATCATAAGTTCATGCTTATTTTCACGGCGCACTAGCTTGATTTTTTGAGTCAATGCCGGTGTCGGTGAAGCGAGCGATCGGGATCTAAATGCTGCCCTAAGCGCTGGCCTAGCCTGCCGGCGGGCAATTATATTTTGCTCGAAGCAGGGCTTTTTCTTAATATAATCCGATGTTGGAGATTGAGGTTTGCAATGAAATATCGTGCTTTAATTGTTGCACTTTTAGCATTTTGCATGAGTGCGCTGGTTGCTTGTTCTTCGGCTCCTGACACGACGGTGGCGACTACCGAGTTGCTCACCTACGACCAGATTAGAGGTACTGGCTTGGCTAATAACTGCCCTAGCTTAGCAGAAACTTCTCGGGGATCGATCCCCCTCGAAGCGGGCGCCACCTATAAACTGACTGGTTTATGTTTGCAGCCCACAACTTATTTTGTGAAGGAAGAACCAGCAAACAAACGCCAAGAAGCGGAATTTGTGCCTGGTAAATTGCTGACCCGGTTCACGTCGAGCATTGACCAAGTTCAAGGTACGCTCAAGGTCGGTACTGACGGAACTCTAACTTTCACAGAAGAGGACGGCTTGGACTTTCAAGCAATTACGATTCAGTTACCGGGCGGAGAGCAAGTACCTTTCTTGTTTACCATTAAACAGCTAGTGGCAAGTTCCGAACCGGGAGTGGTTGCTATCAATACTTCCACCGATTTGCGAGGGGAGTTTAACGTTCCTTCTTACCGCAGCGCAGGCTTTTTAGACCCTAAAGCTCGCGGGGTAGCGACTGGCTACGACAATGCTGTCGCGCTTCCGGCTTCTGACAATTCCAAACGCGTGCGGGCTAATGTTAAGGTAGCTGACACCCGCACTAAGGCGGGCAAAATTTCTCTCCAAGTTGCTAAAGTCAACAGCGCCACTGGCGAAGTTGGCGGGATTTTTGAGAGCACGCAGCCTTCTGATACTGATTTGGGAGCTAGACCGGCTCTAGACGTGAAAATTCGGGGTTTGTTTTACGCTCGCATTGAGCCTTCTGTATCGTAAAATTGGCTTTCTGGATCGATCGAACTTGAGCAGTTTTTTACCCTAAAGCTACGGCTCGCCATTCATTAGCCAACAGTCTCGAGCAACATAACTTAGGACTGTTGACTAATGACTAAATTTATGATTGAATTGGGATCGTTCCCAAGTTATGAAGTTGGAATTTTTTATTAATTAAAGTATTGTATTCACAGGGCTTTCAGCTTAATAAGATTTTTTTCAAAAAAAATGGTAAAATTGGGGATTGTGCCGAAGGCCTTCTACCTGGTAAAAGTCTGCATTATGCCGAAAACCTTCGGATAATCCCGCTAAATCCGTTCACGTTCCGAAAGCTCAACTGGTGTGTCCGCTATCACACCTATTAAGTGCTAGGATTACACTACCTAAAAGTGAATTTTTTTAGACTAGATTGGAAACTAGATCTAAAGCAACTTCAGTCCTCTGCTCTACCCACCCTTATGCCACCATGTCTACCACACTGCCGAACGAGCTAAAAAGCGAAAATTTGCAATTGTTGCGCGAGTACCAACTTTCTGGATCGAATGAAATCCGCAATCAGTTAGTTAAACAGAATACTGGACTGGTCAGAAAAGAAGTTTATCACTGGATCAACCAGTGCGGTGAAAGCTACGACGATTTGCTGCAAGTCGGGTGTATTGGGTTGATCAGGGCGATCGAGCGGTTTGATATCGCGAAGGGACACGCTTTTAGTTCCTTTGCAATTCCCTACATACGGGGCGAAATTCAACACTACTTGCGGGACAAAAGCCCTTCTGTGCGATTTCCCCGCCACTGGCAGTCCCTGGAACGCAAATCTGTTGCAGCGATCAAGGATTTGCAGGTGCAGTTAAACCGCAAACCTACGGATGCTGAAGTAGCAGCAGTCCTTGAGGTTTCTTTAGAAGAATGGCAAGAAATTAAGTTGGCCCATCTCAACCGATCGCCTCTGAGTTTGGACGCGCCGATGCAAGATGAAGATGAGGGGGCTACTTGTCTGGGAGAATTGGTGCCCGATAGCAAGTATCGGAGTTTTCAGTTGGCGCAAGAGGATCAAATTCGCGTACAGCAAGCTTTGGCTATGTTGGAAAAACGGACTCGCGAGATATTAGAGTTTGTTTTTCTCTACGATTTGACGCAGAAAGAAACGGCTGAACGCTTGGGTATCAGTGCGGTGACAGTTTCTCGGCGAGTTAAGAAGGGGCTGGATTTGCTCAAAGAGATTATGACTAAACAGCTTTAGTGATTAGTCAGTTGTTGGTTGTCAGTTGTCAGTTGTTGGTTGTCAGTTGTGAACAGTTAACAGTCAACCGTTAACAGTTAACAGTTAACAGTGAACCGTTAACAGTCAACAGTCAACAGTCAACAGTCAAAAAACTAATTTTTAGATGCTGCGGACAAATTTATCGAGCCTTTCTACGGCTTTTTTAATTGTGCCTAAATCGGTAGCGTAAGACAACCGAATGTGGTCGTCTGCACCAAAAGCAATCCCCGGAATAACTGCTACTTGCTGCTGTTCTAAGAAAGCGTCGCAAAATTCCAAAGAATTCATTCCAGTCTTGCTGATGTTGACAAACATATAGAAAGCACCATCTGGTTTGATGCAGCTAATTCCAGGGATAGCATCGAGTAATTCAAATATTACCTGACGCCTTTCGGCAAAAGCTAGGCGCATTTTTTCGACAGATTCTTGGCTGCTTTCCAAAGCTGCGATCGCGCCGTACTGTGCAAAGGTACACACGTTTGAGGTACTGTGACCTTGAATGGTGCTGGTGGCTTTGATTAATTCGATCGGCCCGGCCAAATAACCGATTCGCCAGCCTGTCATCGAGTAAGCTTTGGCAAAACCGCTGCTGATCAGGGTGCGATCGAAGATTTCTTTGCCCAGGGAACCGATGCTGACGTGTTGGGCACCGTCATATATAATTTTTTCGTAAATCTCGTCAGCAACGACTAAAATATCTCGATCGACTATCACCTCGGCCAATGCTTTGATTTCCGCCGGAGTATACACCATTCCCGTCGGGTTAGAAGGCGAATTCAGTACAAATAACTTGGTTTTGGGAGTAATCGCTCGACTCAGTTGTTCCGGTGTAATTTTATATCCTGTAGAAGCATCAGTCCGTACAATTACTGGGCTGCCGCTAGCGAGTTTCACCATTTCTGGGTAGCTCAGCCAGTAGGGAGCCGGAATAATTACTTCATCCCCCGGATCGATCAGAGCCATCATCAGATTGTAGAGGGAATGCTTGCCGCCGTTGGTGACGATGATATTTTCAGGTTGATAGTTAAGGTTGTTGTCGGATCGGAGTTTGCGGGCGATCGCAGCTTTTAACTGCGGTTCCCCAGTCACAGGGCCGTACTTAGTCTTCCCCTCGTCTAAAGCTTGTTTTGCCGCTGCTTTAACGTGTTCGGGAGTATCAAAGTCGGGTTCTCCGGTACTCAAACTACAGACATCAATCCCTTCGGCCTTCATGGCTTTAGCCTTAGCTGCGATCGCCAAGGTTATGGAAGGAGAAACCTCACCCACTCGTGCTGCCAATTTAATCATTGGATTTTAGATATTAGATTTTTGATTTTAGATCATAGGGTGACAAATCTTGATATTCAACCCTGTTGTTAGGGAATTATCACATTTGTTTACATATTACGTAAAGGATTAAGCAATTAAAGAATAAAAATTAAAGAAGCTCTTAGTTTTAATTTTTATTTTTTAATTTTTAATTTTTGACGTTATTATTGTACCATTTTTGATGCCTCGTTACCTTCAACCCGGATCTGCAAGCTTATGGATCTCAAATCTCTAATTCGCGACATTCCTGATTTCCCAAAGCCGGGAATTATGTTTCGAGACATTACAACTTTGCTGAGCAACCCGCAAGGGCTCAGCTACACCATTGACAGCTTAGCGGAAAAATGCTCTGCTGTGTCTGCTGACTATGTGGTGGGCATGGAATCGCGGGGCTTCATCTTTGGCGCGCCTTTGGCTTATAAAATGGGAATAGGCTTTATTCCTGTCCGCAAACCGGGGAAACTGCCCGGTGCGGTTCATTTTGCTGAGTACGAGTTGGAATACGGTGTCGATCGACTGGAGATGCACCGAGATGCGATGACATCCGGCAGCCGGGTGCTGATTGTGGACGATTTAATCGCCACTGGCGGAACAGCGGCAGCGACAGCTAAATTGTTGGAGCAAGCTGGCTGCGAGCTTGTCGGTTTTGCTTTTATCATTGAATTGCAGGCTTTGGGCGGCAGGCAGAAATTGCCGGATGTGCCGATCGTCACGCTAGTTGAATATTAGTTAGTTAACTGTTGGCAGTTGACAGTTGACAGTTGACTGCTGACAGTTGAATAAAAACTACTGACAAATAATATCCTTGACCTTTGCATCGGAATTATTCATCTCTCTCTTCTCTTTCTCTGCGCTCTCTGCGTTCTCTGTGGTTAAATCATTCCGATGCAACCGGAATTAATATCATTCACAATTACTCAATCTAAAATCTAAAATCTAAAATCTAAAATCCTATGACTTCTCTTAAGTTAAACCGAAATTGGCGGATGTTGAATTCTCTGTTTGGCAGCGAGACATTTACTTATGTTTTAAAGCGACTGTTACAGGCACTTTTAACCCTATTTTTGGCATCTGCTCTTTGTTTTGCAATTATTGAGCTAGCACCGGGAAATTACTTGGATACTTTGAGCCAAAATCCGAAGATTTCGCCGGAGACACTCAAGCAACTCGAACAGCAGTTCGGCTTAGATAAACCAGCGATTGTGCAGTATTGGCTGTGGCTGCAACAAATTGTAACGCGGGGGAATTTTGGCACGAGTTTTGTGTATCAGCGATCGGTAGCTTCGCTGCTGTGGGAACGGGTACCGGCGACGCTATTGATGGCGATCGCATCTTTGATTGTAACTTGGGCGATCGCCATTCCCTTGGGAATAGTCGCGGCCGTCAATCAAAACCGCACAGTCGATCGAGTTCTGCAAGTAGTCAGCTATACGGGACAGGGATTTCCCAGCTTTATCACAGCGTTGCTGCTGCTCTTTTTTGCTCAGAATACTTCGCCTTTGTTTCCCGTCGGAGGAATGACAAGCATCGACCACGCAGACTTACCTTGGTGGGGTCAAATCCTCGATTACGGCTGGCACTTAATTTTGCCAACAGTCGCCCTCAGCCTTACTGGTTTTGCGGGTTTGCAAAGATTGATGCGCGGGCAATTGTTGGACGTGCTGCGTCAAGATTACATCCGAACAGCGCGGGCGAAAGGTTTGCCGGACGATCGAGTAATTTACGTTCACGCTTTGCGGAATGCTGTTAATCCGTTGATTACGCTGTTGGGTTTTGAGTTTGCTAGTTTGTTGAGCGGTGCGTTTATTGCGGAATTTTTCTTTAATTGGCCGGGTTTGGGAAAGCTGACTTTGGAGGCGGTGAACAATCAAGATTTGTATTTAGTAATGGCAAGTTTGATGATGGGTGCCACCATGTTGATTGTGGGGAATTTGTTGGCAGATTTGCTTCTGAAAGCTGTCGATCCTCGGATTAAGCTGGAAGATTTGAAGTGATAGAATCATATTTGACTGTAAATTTGATTCTCGTTAAATTCTGTTGTGACACAATCATTTTCAAATAATGTTCCTAGCCCTCGCTTTTCCAATCAGTCCCCCGCGACGCTAAATGATGAAATTCGATCGGCAGATGAGTTAGGTATCAGACCCATTAAAGTGGGAGAAGCAGGATTTGACGATATAATTAATGAAGGTACTGTCAAATGGGCAGTGACAACCAACCTAGAACTCCTTATAATTCCGAAATTTTTAGATGTTAACAATGAAATTTACCATACGGTTATAACTCGCGGTCAGCCTGTTTTGGCGGCGGGAGAAGCCGAGATTGTCGGCACCAACGGTTTGTATATTTTGCTAACAATCAGCAATCACAGCGGGCATTTTAGACCCAATTCAGAGAGCTTAGAACTAGGAATTGCAGTTTTTAGGCAGCAAGGAGTCGATACAAATAATGCTGATATCGAATATGTGGAGTAGATAAATTATGACTCAATCTCCTGCGACAATATCCCTCGATCGCATTCTCGAACAAAATGCCGAATCTGTACTGATTTGGGCCAACAACATATTTTCAGGTCAAACCACCGAACCACAAGGGTTTAACTGGCTATTATTAGCCGATGTTGCCTCGGCTAAGGCTCGAAAAGGTGAAAATGGTTCTGGTTTGTGCGATCGCAAATGGGCAGAAGTCGCGATCGCAATTTACGATCGCAAAGCCGATGAGGCCGATCGGAAAAAACCAGGTAGTGGCGAGTCTTTTACGATTTCCTCAATGATGTTGCGAGCTGCGATGATAGAAAAACAGGAAGTAATTTCCGATCGTGCTGTTCTTGATGTTAACTTAATTTTAGAATGGTTTTGGGATAACATCAAAGAGTCGCAGGAAGATGTCGAAAAAAAGGCAGCTAATTGGAGAACGCTACCTATTGCAGAAATTCGCGAGTTAAGAAAACTTAAAAATCGATTGAAAGTTATTGCAGCACTTTCTGATACTGATAAATATGTTTTAGATGAAAAACTCAACACTTGGCTTGACCTGCGTGACAAACTACCATAAAAGTGCGATAAATATGCCCATGCCCCATCTAGGAGTATTTTATGTCAGAAAAACAACCAAACGAAGCCATGAATTTTAGCAGCTTTGCCGACTGGTGCAGGCATATTGACAGTCTTTCAGAAGACGCAAGGTGTACAGTTAAGATGTTGTTAAGGAAAACTGGCACTGATGACGCTGAAGAAGCGGAGCAGATACTTTCAAGCATGACAGAACTGGATCTCTCTCGCCATGGAAAGTATGACTATAAAATTACGGATATCAGCCCGTTGGGCGAGCTAGCCAATCTGACAAACCTGGAACTAGGCTACAATGAAATTACGGATATCAGCGCGTTGCGCGAGCTCACCAATCTGACAACCCTGGAGTTGACCTACAATCAAATTACCGATATCAGTGCGTTGGGCGAGCTAGCCAATCTGACAACCCTGAAGCTCGGCCGCAATCAAATTACCGATATCAGCGCGTTGCGCGAACTCACCAATCTGAAATTACTGGAGCTGGGTTCCAATCAAATTACCGATATCAGCGCGTTGCGCGAGCTCGCCAATCTGACAAAACTCGATCTGGGTTTGAATCAAATTACCGATATCAGCGCGTTGCGCGAGCTCGCCAATCTGACAAAACTCGATCTGGGTTTGAATCAAATTACCGATATCAGCGCCTTGCGTAAGCTCACCAATCTGACAGAACTGAATCTCTTCGATAATCAAATTACCGCTCTGTGCGTGTTAGGCGAACTCGCACAGAAACGTCTTACTCTCTCAACTAGGCCAATTGATGGTCAAAAAGCCACAGAAGCCATCAAAGTTGCTTATGCCGCTATTGGCCTAGAAGAACCCGAAGTTATTGTTTGCAGCAGTCCCCGCGATGTTTGTCTCCAAATCTTCAACTTGCTCAAACGCGACCATTCACAAAACTACTCAGACGAATACAGCAATAGATTGGGGAAAAATCTAGACCGGAAATGGATGTCCTCTGTGGGAGAATTTGCAAGTCCGGCGGTGTGGAAGTACGAGCTCGATTGCATGACGATCGAGTCCGAAGCAGACAGCACACTGCGTTCGCTAATCAACCAATTCGTTGACGAATATAAGCGATCGGAACGAACGATGGGGAATGTTTTGCCTGCTAATTTGATATACCTGAAATTGCCTGTAACCCCCACGACTTTCTTTAAAGAAATCTCTTTGACCCAATGGTATATCTCTTCATTAGGCGTCAATCTTTCCCAAAAGGCACAAGAAATACTTCGCTGCCAAAAGCTGCTTTTCGAGCATTGCGGTTGGATATTTCCCTTTGAAAAGTTTTGCCTGGTGTCCGATCGCCCCCGCCACCTGCGCTTTGACAGTCAAAACCGCTTGCACGCAGAAGGAGAACCTGCGATCGAGTTTGCGGACGGATGGAATTTTTACTATTATCACGGCGTCAGATTGCCTGAAGAATACGGCAAAGTCCACCCAAATCAATGGCAATCCCAATGGATTTTAGCAGAAGAGAATGCCGAGCTGAGGCGAGTGTTAATTGAAGGAATTGGTTACGATCGCATTTGTCAAGAATTGGCAGCGAAACAAATAGATAATTGGCAGGAATATGCACTATTACAAATAGATAATGCCGATGTCGAGCCGATTTGTTTGTTAAAAATGACTTGTCCGAGTACGGGATTCATTCACGCTTTGAGAGTGCCGCCTGACCTAACATCAGCTAGGGAGGCAATTCGCTGGGTAAATTGGGATATCGATCCAGAGGAATTTTCCGTGCAGACTTGATATAGCAGAAGGAAGAAGGAAGGCACTACACGGATTAACACGGATACACGGATACACGGATTAAAGGGTGCGCGTATCAGATGTCATACCGAATCAGCGATCGGGAAGAAGGAAGACTTAATACTAGCAAGAATTTCAGCGATCGAGAATGTCCTTGTTTTAATTTCAGAAACGAGATGACAATTCCTGGAAGAACGAGCTAGGGTAGCTGTAGGCATCTATTGCGATCGGGATTTACGCACGGGCGATGGGAAACGGTTTTTTTTGGGGAATACTTAGTTATAGCACCTAAAAGCGACAAAAACCCTGTTTCTTTGGTGTGGATGCGTAATATCCTGTCCGGTAGATTAGCGATTTGTCGTCGGGCGGGGGCAGGTTTATGAAATTGTCGGTTTTCGGCAATTATTGTCGGTGAACCTGCCCCTACAAGACATGGCATTTGTCATAACGGATCGGATCTATCTGAGATATTGCAGCATTCTCCATTAGCTGTAGGGGCGGGTTCGCCAGCAGGCTTAAAGTTTGCAGACAGGTTAAATAAACCCGCCCTCCCCCACGAATAATCCCCTCAAATCAATCGGACTCGATATAACTTTTATGATTCCCAGGAATGCACCAATAAAACTTCATTCACCCTCCAAACATGGCAAAACAACTAGCAATAGAAACTCGCGGGCTGACAAAACAATTCGATCGCCATATAGCCGTCAATGACATCGATTTGCAAGTAGCAGCAGGCGAAGTATGCGGACTGATCGGCCCCAACGGTGCCGGCAAAACTACTTTGCTGCGGATGTTGGCGGCGGCTGAGGAACCGACTGTAGGGGAAATTTACATCAACGGGGATAGGTTATTGCGCGATCGATCGCACCCGATTCTCAAACAGCGCATCGGCTTTCTTCCCGATGACTTTCCCCTCTACGATGACTTGACTGTTTGGGATTATTTAGACTATTTTGCCCGACTCTACAACCTCCAGCAACCGCGCCGCCGAGAGCGAATCAATTCCGTGTTAGAACTCGTGCAACTAACCAACAAGCGCAACAGCTTAATTTCCACCCTGTCGCGGGGGATGAAACAGCGCCTGAGTTTGGGGAGAACTATCATCCACGAACCGCTGTTGCTGTTGTTAGACGAACCCGTTTCTGGCTTAGATCCGATCGCCCGAATGCAGTTCCGCGAAATTATCAAAGTTTTGCAAGAAGCCGGCATGACCGTAGTCATATCATCTCACGTCCTCAGCGACTTAGCCGAACTTTGTAGCTGGGTGGGTATCATGGAACTCGGATATCTGGTCGAAAGCGCACCTTTACAAGAACTTTACAAACGCCTCAGCCGCCAGCAAATTTTGATGTCGGTTTTAGGAAATAAATTAGAAGCGCTAACATCGGCATTAAAAAACTTTCCTTGGGTGGAAAATTGGGCAATAATCGCGGAAACTCAACAGGTGTGCGTTGATTTTTCAGGAAGCGCGGAAGATGCGGCAAATTTATTGCGCGAACTCGTCGCGGCCAACATTCCCCTAACCGAATTCCACTGCACTCAAGAAGACTTAGAAACTATCTTTCTCAAGATGGGACACAAACAAGCATCCTAATTTGCTCGTTTCCAGAATCAAATTAATTCTTTGTGGAACGGGCATCTTGCCCGTTATTGAAAATAATTCAACAGTGAGTTATAACTGAGTTATATTTTTTACGGTTGGATCGGAATTATTTCACCGCAGAGAGCACAGAGGACACAGAGGAAGAGAAGAGAGAGAATTACCAATCAAATCACCAATAACTAATCAACCATGACACTCCACTTACTAGACAAAATAGGCAACTGGAATCCCCAGTTATTTCGAGAAATCAAAGGCCGCTTGAATACTGGCAATATGGCGATCGCCTCTGCCTTTTCCCTAAGCGGTCAACTGCTGCTATTGATGTATTACAGCGCCCAGATACCCGTTACCCCTCGTAATGGGGAGTACACTTACCCCATCTATCACAGATTTTGCTTAGAGACTGCCGATTCCTCTACGAGAAAGTGTGTCAGAGATGCCTTGGGCAACTTTGTCATTAACTGGCGGGAGTGGTGGCTAGAGATATTCATTTGGCTGAGCATATTGAGCGTGTTAGCTTTATTAGTAGCAGGGACTTATCTACTTGTCAGCGACTTAGACAAGGAGGAACGCCGCGGCACGCTCAACTTTATTCGCCTCAGTCCCCAGTCTGCCAAAACTATTTTTCTCGGCAAAATTCTTGGCGTCCCAATTTTACTGTATCTAGCAGCAATTCTGGCCGTACCGCTGCATTTGTATGCTGGATTAGCTGCTCAAATACCCCTGAATGAAATTTTATGTTTCTACACAGCGGTTGCAGCTAGCTGTGCTTTATTTTACAGCGGTTCGATGCTATTTGGATTGACAACCAGTTGGTTGGGAGGATTTCAACCTTGGTTGGCTAGCGCTACGGTTTTTGTTGTGTTTGGGATTTCTTGCCTCCCGCTCACGCGAGCTGCTGGGGATGTGTTACATTTTTTGTCTCCCCTTGCTATCCTGAGATATTCGCTTTTTCTAGCTGATAAAACAGATTTCGATTCGTTAGTTGAAAACTTAGACAAGTTGCAATGGTTTTACTCGCCAGTGGGTACAAATATTGCGAGCGGCATTGCTTTGTCTCTCTTGGTTTGCGGTACAGGAACCTACTGGATGTGGCAGGGATGGCAGCGCCGCTTTCCAAATCCCAGTGCTACAGTTTTGAGCAAGCGGCAAAGTTATTTGCTAGTTATCTGCTGTCAGGTAATATTTTTAGGGTTTGCACTCCAATCAGACCCCCCAAACTCCGCTAATCTCATCTGTTTACTTATCTTGAATTTGGTGATGTTCTTAGGTTTAATTGCAGCTTTAACATCTGACCGACAATCATTGTACGATTGGGCGAGGTATCGGAAACAAATCGTTCCCAGCAATCAGAAGCTGTGGCGGCGCTACCCGCTACTCGATTTAATTTGGAGCGATAAAAGTCCGGCTGTAGTTGCGATCGCGATCGATTTCCTCAGCTCAGTAATAATTTTAACACCTTGGGCGCTGTTGGAAAAACCTGATATCAACGGATTTTGGGGTGTAATTGGCTGTCTGAATCTCATCCTAATTTACGCAGCCATCACCCAACTATTCCTATTTACCAAAACCCGAAATCAGGAAATGTGGGCCATCTGCACAGTCGGTGGCGCTATCTTGTTGCCGCCTCTGATTTTATCTATGCTCTTACTAACCCCAGAAAAAGCTCCTATTCTCTGGTTGTCTTCAACATTTAGTGGCTTTTGGTCTTCGTCTTTGGCAGCGTCAGGAAATACATTTTTGCTCTCCATACTCAGTCAGTGGACTGTCTTGGTGTTGTTGAACTTCAAATTGCGATCGCAACTGAAACTCGCAGGGCAATCAGCTTCTAAAGCACTGCTGAAAGCTTGAAAAAGCAGGGGAAGGTATCAAACGTGAAACTCCGATTCAGGCAGGGATTTACACCCCTGCCTGAATGCTTGAGTCCTCTTCAGATGACTGTTCAACTTATTAGACAAATTCGGCAGTTATTATCCACTTTATTTTGAGCGATGGTGGTCGCTGCTACACACACATAGCCCACCTTCGCAGACTTTAAGATTAAAGTTTAAAAATAATTTCTAAGGAATTAAAATTAAATAAAATCCACTTTTCATGTTTGTTGTGGGATGGGCGTCCCGCCCGTCCCCAATAGACGGGCGGGACGCCCATCCCACAAGAAGAAAAAAGGGAAATTATTTAACTGCCTCTCTAACTGTACAGATCCAAAATTATAGAGTCAGCGTATATTACTAATGAATGCAGTACAAAATTTCATAGGTTCGCACCGCTAAACATTTCAGCTTGACTGTTTGCAGTTGAGCTGCGATCGCCCTTGCCTACACAGGCAACTATAAAATACGGCTAAGCGATCTGTATTTAGGAGTGGGTTTATTTGAATCGGGGGCGGGTTTATATATCATTTTAGCTGCGTGTAATACTTTTATGGCAACCCACCCCTACAGGCGAAAATAAGAAAAACTATCCTAAAAGTGCGAATTTGTGATATTTTGACTGAGAATACCACCGCCGTTAGGCAACAGAAGTATCAAATTTAGAGGGTGACTAGAACATGGCAGAAATTAGAGGCACCGCCCAAGCAAACTTGCTAGCAGGAACTCCAGAAGATGACCTGATTTTTGGTTTGATGGGCACTGACACCATTGCCGGAAACTCTGGTAATGACAGCATTTATGGAGGTAAGCAAAGCGATTTAATTGATGGCAATTCTGGTCAAGATTCGCTTTTTGGAGATTTAGATAACGACACTATTAACGGCGGAGAAGGTAACGATTTTTTAGTGGGCGGGAAAGGCAGCGATTCTATATCGGGAAACTCCGGTAATGATGTTTTGTCGGGCGATCGAGATACTGATGTCCTGATAGGCGGAGACGGGGCAGACCTATTTGTTTTGAGGCGCTACGCAGAGGCTGACCCGAACCGTACCAGCGGCGGTGTTAGTTTGGCAAATGCGGACGCGATCGCCGATTTTACAGTCGGTACAGATTTAATCGGTTTGGGCGAAGGTCTCAGTTTTAGCGAGTTAAATATTCTCGAAGCTGGAAACAATACTGTTATTCAAGACCGGGTAACAGGAGAATTTCTCGCTACTCTCCAAGGAGTGAGACAAGGTGCGATTAACCAGGCAAGTTTCACTAATAATATTAGCAGCGTTGTTCCCAGTCCCCCGCCTCCAGCGCGGACAACGGCTTATGCTTTAACTCCTGCTAATCGGATTGTCGGTTTTAGTCTTTCCAATCCCGGAAGTGTGATCTCTGATTTGCCCGTGACTGGATTGCAGCAGGGAGAAAGTTTGCTGGGAATTGATTATCGGCCGGCTAACGGTGTGCTTTACGGTGTGGGTTCTAGCAATCGCTTGTATACTATCAATCCGAGAACCGGGGAAGCCAGTCAAGTCGGTAGCGGGCAGTTTGCTGTTCCCCTAACTTCGGGGGCTGCAGGTTTTGATTTCAATCCGACAGTCGATCGAATTCGGTTTGTCAATGAAGCCGATCAAAACGCCCGCCTCAACCCGGATAACGGGGCGATTGTCGATTTTGACACGCTGGCGGGGGGAATTCAACTCGACGGGAATTTGGCTTACCGGGCGGGCGATCGCAATTTTGGGTCAAATCCTGCTGCAGCAGGGGCTGCGTACACAAATAACTTTGCGGGCGCAACTTCGACAACGCTATTTGCAATTGACAGCAATTTGGATGTTTTGGTGCGACAAGATCCGCCGAATAATGGAGTGTTGAATACGATCGGATCTTTGGGAGTTGATGCTACTAGCGTTCTCGGCTTTGATGTCAAGAGTGTTGGCGGCCGCGAGGTGGCGGTGGCGGCGCTGGAAGTTGGTGGCATTTCCGGCTTGTACAATATCAATTTAAGTAGCGGTCAAGCTTCCTTTGTCGGTCAAATTGCCGACGGGAGACAGATTAACGGTTTGGCTTTGCCTTTGCCTACAGCTTACGCCTTAACTGTCAGAAATGGCGCTGAAACAATTGTCGGTTTTAACGAGGCGGCACCGCGGGCGATTCTCAGCGACGTGGCAGTTACTGGGTTGCAGCCGGGAGAAAGTTTGCTGGGAATTGATTTTCGCCCCGCTAACGGTGTGCTTTACGGTGTGGGTTCTAGCAATCGCTTGTACGCGATCGATCCGGTGACTGGGCAAGCAAGTCCAGTCGGTAGCGGGCAGTTTGCTGTTCCCCTAACTCCGGGGGCTGCGGGTTTTGATTTCAATCCGACAGTCGATCGAATTCGGTTTGTCAATCAAGCCGGTCAAAACGCCCGCCTCAACCCGGATACCGGGGCACTTGTCGATTTTGACACGCTGACGGGGGGAGTTCAACTCGACGGGAATTTGGCTTATGCTGCGGGCGATCGCAATTTTGGCAATCCCGGCGCGGCCGCTGCTGCTGCGTATGTGAATAACTTTGCAGGGGCAACTTCGACGACACTATTTGCAATTGACACCAATTTAGATGTTTTGGTGCGGCAAGATCCGCCGAATAATGGAGTGTTGAATACGATCGGGTCTTTGGGAATTGATGCTGGTAATGTTCTCGGCTTTGATATCAGGAGTGTTGGCGGTAACGAGACGGCTTTGGCTGCGATCGAGGTTGGCGGAGTTTCCAGCCTGTACAATATCAATTTGACGACCGGTCAAGCTTCGATTGTCGGTCAAATTGGCGACGGGCGAGGGATTAAAGGCTTAGCACTGACTTTGATTTAACTGCTAGATTCCCAGCGATTTTAGGCATCAATTATGTAGTTTTTAGGTAGAAAGTTGAAAAAAACTCAACTTTTCTACTATCTCAAATTGTCAGTCTAAAATCGTTTGGGCAATTCCCAATTGCCAATTTGAGGTAACATATTATTTTGGCAACCAAGATAATATGTTATCTCAAGTTTTTTACTTGCTACGTTCCCGCAGTGACGGCAAATATCTGTCCGCGAATCCCAATCCAGATGCGGCAGTGAGTTACCTGCTGATGTTTCGCGAAGACTATGAGGCTTTGAGCTATCTCAACGCCCACGCTGCTGATGTTGCCGATCGATTTGGAGTAGAATCGATTTCCGGTTCTCAGGTGAAAAAGCTGCTCGAACGTTGGGGCTTTAACGGTGTGGGGGTTGTTCAAGACCCGCTGTTACCGAATATTGAGTTTTTATTGACAAAGGGTTGACAATTGACAAGATTTGCTGTTCACCCGGTTTCAGGAAGAAATCGGGTTTTTTTGTCAAGTTTTGAGCCGATCGCGCGATCGAGCTTGTACAGTTCTGTGCCCCATATCTAGTGCAAATTGTCAAATATATTCACCTTTTACCCTAAATCTGAATCCTGTTGTATATTCGTAGTCTGTTGATTTATTCCCACACGTCAGTACACAACCTATGGTTCGAGAATTAGAACGATCGAGTGCCAGCGATCGACGCAACCTGTCTGATTTCCCCGAAACAGCACCCGCAGCCAATCCAGTATTTTTCAGGACGTACAGCCGCCGTACCGAGACGGGAAGGGAGACTTGGGCCCAAGTGTGCGATCGAACCGTCAAGGGGTTGGCATCGCTTGGAAACCTCACCCCCGAAGAAACACAACTGCTGCACCGGATGCAAAACCAGCTCAAAACCCTCGCTTCAGGCCGCTGGCTGTGGGTAGGCGGCAGCAAATGGATCGAGCAACCAGAGAATTTTTCCGGCGCATATAATTGCTCCTCAACAAATATTCTCGACTGGCGTTCCTTTGGTTTGTTGATGGATTTGGCGATGATGGGCTGCGTGCGATTCGTTGGCTAGAAACCAAGCCTCATAAGGGTTTGGGGGATTAGCCGCAAGGGTTTGTCTACCAATAACGGTAAGAACCTTGACAACTTGATAGTCATGTTGGTGACATCAAAATAAGATAATGTCAGTACAGCAAAACCATACAAATATCTAATGGTGAATCTGGAAAGCATATAAATAACTGATGAAGCCCAACCCCCTAAGTGCAAGGGTGAAAGCACTTTCCCCACGGTAGCGACTAGCCATCAATCCGTGAAGCGGGAATGAACGGTGGTAAGAAGTCAGTCCAGGCTTCGACTCCAACTAGCAAGAGAGTATGGTTAGCGAAAGCGAATCTACGTCTGAATCATCGCGATCATGTAAAACAGCCTAGTGGACTAACAGGCTGTGCCAAAAGGCAAGGATAGAGTGACCCCAATAGCATCCGTTGCGGTCTGCACCACTCGCAATCCCGGTGAACAGTAGAAACCTAAACTCTCAACCAATGACTATCAGGAACGAAGTAACCACATAGTTTCTCTCAGGAGGTCGATGCCTGAGTAGGTGCTAACCGGATGAGCTATGTGGCGAGATTGAGTCAGAAGCTAATGCCTGCGGTAATGCGTAGGATATGCTGACGGACTCACGGGAAACAGATATATGTAGGTACAAGTAGCAATGAAAACGACTAAAACGAGTTTTAAGACTACGGCGGTATGGAACAACATCAACTGGAAGAAAATTCAGAGGATGGTGTTTAAGTTGCAAAAGCGCATACATAAAGCTGCTCAACGTGGGGATGTCAAAGCAATGCGACGACTCCAGAAAACCTTGATGAAGTCCTGGTACGCGAAGCTTCTAGCAACGCGACAAATAACCCAAGACAACCGAGGCAAGAAGACAGCGGGAATAGACGGAGTAAAATCCCTCAATTACGCTCAACGTTTGGAACTAGCAAAAAATCTAAAGATTACCGGGAAGGTCAAACCAACCCGAAGAATCTGGATTCCTAAGCCAGGGACAGATGAAAAGCGACCTCTAGGAATTCCCACAATAACAGATAGGGCTTTACAGGCATTAGCCAAACTAGCCTTAGAACCACAATGGGAAGCCTACTTTGAGCCAAATAGTTATGGGTTTAGACCAGGGCGGGCAACACATGATGCCATCGAAGCCATCTACTTAGCTATCCATTGCAAAGCTAAGTATGTCTTAGATGCAGATATCTCTAAATGCTTTGACAACATTGACCATCAAAAACTGCTGAGCAAAGTAAACACCTATCCCTCCATGAAACAGTTAATCCGTAGCTGGCTAAAAGCTGGATATATGGATGGGCAGAATATATTCCCAACAGAAGCAGGTACACCACAAGGGGGAGTTATCTCTCCGCTACTGGCAAACATTGCTTTACACGGAATGGAAGAGGCTATTAAGGAATATGCGAACACCCTACCTACTCGTAGGAACCACGGGAAAAAGCAAAACCGGAATGCCCTCAGTTTGATTCGCTATGCAGACGACTTCGTGCTTATTCACGAAGACATCAATGTTGTATTAGGGGCAAAAGCCGTCATTGAAGGTTTCTTAAAAGACATCGGCTTGGAACTAAAACCAAGCAAGACTATAATTTGTCACACCTTTGAAGAATATGAAGGGCAACAACCTGGATTTGATTTCTTGGGTTTTAACATACGACAATTTCCAGTCAACGATGGGATGAGCGCCAAAGCACCCAGAGCGGGAAAAATCCTGGGATTCCAAACAATCATCCAACCCAGTAAAAAAACGGTACAGCGTCACTATAAGGCTATATCTGACATCATCGATTCCCATAAATCCGCACCACAAAAAGTGCTAATTCAGAAACTCAACCCCCTCATTCAAGGATGGGCTAACTATTACTCATCTGCTTGCTCAACAGATGCTTTCAGAGATTTGAATCATCTGATTTATACCAAGCTAACATCGTGGGCGAGATACAGACATCCAAATAAGGGTGCTAAATGGGTAGTTGAGAAATACTGGACAAAAGTAGGTGGGGATAACTGGGTGTTTGGTTATATCAACCCAGACACAGATGAAAGATATATCTTGTCAAAGCATACATGGACTAAGATTGTTCGCCATATCAAGGTTAAAGGCGATGCTTCACCATTCAACGGTGATTTCGTCTACTGGGGTTCAAGAACTGGGAAAAGTAAAGAAATTCCCTCTTTACTCGCCAAAACCTTGCACAAGCAGAAAGGAAAATGCGCCCAATGCGATCTAACTTTTACAACGGAAGATCAAATTGAGCTTGACCACATTCTACCAATCAGCTTGGGCGGGAAAAAGAAGTTCGAGAACATTCAAGCATTGCATAGACATTGCCATGACCAAAAGACAGCCAGAGATGGCAGTCTGAGCAGTTCCTATGACAGAGGTATGTTTTCTGAGGAGCCGGATGAGGTGAAAGTCTCATGTCCGGTTCTGGAGACGAGTAGCACTCGCGAGGGTGTTGCTTAGTTTAATGGCACAGGGGCAGTCTTGGAACCACAATATATCAGCCAACTGCCGCCGATTCGCAACCGCTTAACCCTAACCATGCAAGGCGAAATCGGCTCTACACCCGCCCAGTCGCGCCGTCAAGAAACAGAAGTAAAAATAGCCGAAAAAACCGCAACTATTTATGTCGGAGATTCTCGCCAAGGTTGGGTAAACTCCTATCAAACTTTGCTGGAATTATCCACAGATGAAAGATTTGCAGGAGAAGTTCAAGTATTTATCGATTTGAGCGACGTTCGCCCGGTGGGAGAACCTTTAAAAGGTTTTGGCGGAGTAGCAAATCCGGTGAAATTGCCCGACCTTTATCAGCGCTGCGCCGCTATTTTGAATAAAGCTTTAGGGCGGCAGTTAAATTCTGTTGAATGCTGCATTTTGATAGATGAAGCGGCGGTGACAATTGTTGCTGGAAACATTAGAAGATCGGCCGGAATGCGTCAGTTTTATGCTGATGACGAACTCGGAGCAAATGCTAAAAATAATTTGTGGCAACAAGATGAAAGCGGCAACTGGAGAATAGATCCCGAACGCGATGCCCTTCGGATGGCCAACCATACGCGAGTTTTCCATACCAAACCTACACTAGAAGAATGTATTGATGCTGTCCGCAAACAGTATTACAGCGGGGAAGGTGCGATTCAATGGGCTGGCGAAGCCGTAGCTAGAGCTAACGTTGATTTACTGTCAACACCGAGTCTTAAACTTGAATTTTTGAAAGCTTACGACGAAGGAAAAGCTAAAGAGTGGTTGCAGGAACGCCATCCTGACATGACTGCTGAGGAACTAGAGCATCGGTTAGTCCGTGTGGGCTTAAACCCGTGTGGTAAGTAATTTTGCCTCACGTTAAAAACCTCGCAAAATCGGAGAAGACTGAGATGTTAACTCCGAGGTAAGTAAGGGAATTAAAAATCCTTTACCACCGTAGAGCGTACCGGGTGAACCTTCTTTTTTGAAGAATATAATCCTGGCAAGAGTGCGGGGCATTTACAACTAAAGTAGATGAAAAAGTACGCCGAGCTACAGGTAAAATGGAATCTGTAGAACTAAAGGATAAAAAGCCTTTAGGGTAACAAAACTGGAAATCATCGGCTCTAACTTCCACTGCGTTTCAGGTGAAACGATGTTAATTACTCGCGATGGAATGCACCGCATTCAGGAGGTTGTCGGACAAGCTGTAGAAGTGTGGAATGGCCAGCGTTGGAGCAAAGTTGTACCGATGCTGACGGGGCAAAATCGTCAACTTTATCGCGTCTCTTTTGGTGATGGCACTTATTTAGATGTCACAGAAAAACATCGTTTTTTTGTGAAAGACCGCTTTGGCAACCAGTATGAAGAATTAACCACAGGGGCCCTCGCGGAACTCCTAAAAATCACCAAGTACAGCCTACACACTGAACCCTTCCAAATCTCTTATCGAGATGGCAAATTTGTAGAACCCATTTGGGCTTACACATTAGGTCAATTGGTGGGTGATGGTTCCCTTTGTCAGTCGAATGGCAAGCCACAATTACAACTGCGTCTGTACGGAGCTAAAAGCGACCAAGAGTTAGCTATTGCAGGCAAAACTAGCGGTAAAAAACGCTATTACACAGAATCCAAAGATGTTCCATGCTTGCTTTACGTGGGATTCCAAAAGGAGTTTGAGCCAGAACAGGTTCGCTCGCTCAAAAATACGGCCGCAGCTTTTGATGAAATTGCATCCTGGGATCGAGAATCAATTCTGAATTTCATTGCTGGTTTAGCAGATGCTGATGGTTCCATTGTTCCTAGTGGTGGCATTCGGATTTATTTGTCCGACTATGACCGCGCTTATCGAGTTTATTTACTATTGACTAAGTGTGGGATTCGTTCTTCCGTTAATCTTTTAGCAACTGCGGGAACTACTACTAACTTAGGCACTCGTAACCGTGACTTGTGGTATCTACAAATTACTGATTGTGCAGCGATTCCTTGTCAACGCTTGGATACCTCACGGGGTCATCAACCGAAAGCGAAAGGTAAATATCAGGTAATCCACTCCGTAGAAGTTTTACCGGGAAACCATGATACCTTCTGTTTCAACGAGCCAGAATTCCATAAAGGGGTGTTTGGTGGCACTCTAACTGGAAACTGCAATTTGGCGGAGGTTCACCTCAATCAAATTGATCCTTACAACTTCAAAGAACAGGAGGAAGCTTTCAGGGCTGCGGCTCTATCTGTCGCGGTACTTCTCAATCACAAATTTCTTGAACCCCGCTATCAATACAGCCGCGAACTAGACCCGATTGTCGGCGTATCTTTCACGGGATTGTTCGATTTCTTCGTTCACGCTTTCGGTGTTGAGTGGCTGCGCTGGTGGGTGGAAGGCCGCCCGCAAACTCCCCAAGGAATCGCTTTTAAACAGCGGGAAGAAGAGTATTTGAGTGGTTGGCGCGAGATTGTCGATCGGGTAGTATGGGATTATTGCGATCGCCATTCCTTAAAACGCCCGAATCGCTGCACAACCGTTCAACCGTCGGGTACTAAATCTCTGCTGACAGGTGCTTCGCCGGGGTGGCATCCGCCGAAAGCCCAGCGTTTCATTCGCCGCATCACTTTCGGCAAAAACGACCCCGTAGCCCTCGCCTGCATCGACTACGGATACAACGTGATTCCATCTCAATCTGACAAGGATGAAAACGGCAATTTGCTGAACAATCCCTTCGACGAACGCTGCACGGAATGGCTGGTAGAAATACCTGTTGCGGTAAGTTGGGCTGACTTGCCCGGTGCTGATGAAATTGATATTAACAAATTCTCAGCGGCGGCACAAATGGACTTTTATATGCAGGTGCAAAAGTTCTATGTCAGACATAACACTTCGGCCACCATTGAACTGCGCGAAAATGAAGTTGAAAGTTTGGGCACTCGGATTTATGAAGCGATTCGCGATGATGAAGGCTACATTTCCGCAGCGCTTTTAGCTCGGTTTGATGCTCTTGAAACATTCCCGCGTCTGCCCTTTGAACCGGTGAGCAAGGAAACTTACACCAAGATGGTGGAAGAGACTTTAGCGCGCCGCGAAATTGATGTTTTTCATGCGGCTTTGAGCCGTTATGACTTGGGTGAAATGATGGATTCGGGGCCGGCGGGCTGCGATTCCGATAAGTGTTTGATGCCGGAGACTAAGACTATGTAATAGCGTTGAAAGAAATCCCCCGTTTGGGGGATTTTTTTATGTTTTTAAGTGCTGGTTCAGCAAAAATCGTAGGGGTGGGTTCACCAACCATAATTGCCTAAAATCAATAATCTCGTAAACCCGCCCCCACCCAACGACTAATTGTCACTCCCTCCCCGTGTCCGGGAAGGGGTTATTTGAAAATTACCGATCGAATCTTCTGTCGCAAGTGTCAGCTTGCTGGGATTCTAGCAGGTCGGGGTTAAATATCACCGCGAATTTCCCGCCAGGAACCAAGCGACGGAGAATCTCTAGATGACCGTCCGCATCCGATCGAGTGCGGAACTGACCAACTGTCAATCGCTGCATTTTGGGTAGCAAACGAACCATAACCCAAGGGTAAAGTCGTTCTTTGTAAGGCATAATTAACTTGTCTCCATACGTATGGGAGCCAGAGCCAGTGCTGATAGGTTGGTAGCCGGGACGCACTGGCTTTCTGACGAACGTGATGTTCTCCTCTGATACTACGGACAATTTTTGGTTAAGTCAAGTTAACCATAGGAATTCTGAAATCGGTGCAGTGAATGAGTAGTGTGGGGGAAAAACTCAAACAGCGACGCCAATCGCTGTCTTTGACGCAGCAGCAAGTTGCTGATGAATTGGGCGTGACTGTAACCACTGTGAAAAATTGGGAAGCGGGCAGACATATTCCAAAACTCTATCTCGAACAGACGAAAGCATTGTGCGACCTCCTGAAGCTTTCCTTAGACGATTTGGTAGATTAATTTTTTTTTATTTTGGTAACTAATAGCAACATGATAAGAGGTGGAATTCCAGATGATATTCCTACTAATTTACAAGAGCAAATACTGCTGCAAGATGCTAAGGCTCAACCTGCCATCATGATTCAAGGCGGTTCCAGGAGACCGCTAGGAGATGCTCCCAGATTGGTTGCCAACTATGGCGGTCAGCCTGAAGATTGGTATAAAATGGCTAGTAACCAAAGCGCGATTATCGAAGGAGCTGTCGTTGAAATCCATTGGTATAGAAATGCCCGCACTCTCCTAAATGTTGAGTACAAAATCAAACGTACATACCCCAAAATAGCACCTAAAAACCAGTGAGGTTAATATACTATGAAGATTCGCTGCATTGCCAATCAAGGGGCTTATTTGCCGGAAACTTACCTAAATCCACCGTTAGACATCACCAAAGAAACTGAATTTAAACTGATAGTAGGTAAAGAGTATATTGTCTATGCTATCTCTGAATGGCAAGGGAATTTATCGTACTATATTTGCGATGAGCGGTATACTTATTATCCCATACACAATCCAGCCCCGTTATTTGAGATAGTAGATGCCAGATATTCTCGATATTGGCAAGTGCAATTAGCAACTAACGGTTTGTTAGAGATTGCTTTTGAGCATTGGTTTTCCATACCTTATTTTTACGATAAACTAACGGACGGAGAAGAAGGAACAGTTTTGATTTTTGAGAAAATGAAAGAGCTCATGGATGCTGAAGCTGCAATTCCTCAACCCCAACCTTTCTCAGTTGAGGAATTGCTCGCGATGCCTCCATTGCAGCCCGACAAACTAGCAAAAGTCCCTGGTTGAAATCATGTCAAACCACCAAAATCAACCTAGAGAATACGATGCCGTCCTCGGCGGCCAAAATCCGCCCCCGATAGATGCTGCTGTCTTAGGAGGCATCTCTGGCCTTAAAAGCCGCTTAGCATCGCCCGTTGTCTACATTAGAATCTCCGCACTCCCCGAAGCGCCTAAATATGGGGAAGCAGGCTTGGATTTTATAATTCAAGCATTGCAAGATCGGATAATGTCGGTGAGATTTGCTGCCTATTTGCTGCTAAAAGATCGCGATGAGGAGAAGATAAAACAATATTTACGAACCTATAATACATCTGACTTTGATGTCATCATAGAAGATGCTTATGGAAAAGAAAACAGCAGCAGTAACTCATTTGCTGACTTTTTTCCCAATATCGTAAAAAGGGATTGAAATCGGCGGTTTGAATCCCCTCTACACAAACTTTATTCCCCGCAACGCGAGACTAAGAGAACATAGCCGTGTTTTGCGTTATTTGAAAATATCTTTCCGCTTCTGCAACAGCAAAGTTGCGCTCAAATCAACGGCTGCGTGCAAACCTAAAATTCCCCAATTCAAAGCCAATTTTTGCCAAGTCAGTTCGTAGACTGCGCTCTTCTCGAATAAGTGCGGTAAGATTGTACGATCGCACAATCTTACCCCACTTCCCTCAACCGTTCACATAATAATCCCGCGTTCCCTTCGCATTCATCGCTTCTCCGAGTCGATTTAACCCGTACACGTAAGCAGCAGTTCTCATGGAAACTGACAATTCCTGAGATTTTTTCCAAATTGCTTCTGTTTCTTCGACCATTTTATGCTTCAACCGCTGGTTGACTTCCTCCAGCGTCCAATAAAGCCCGCTGCGGTTTTGCACCCACTCAAAATAACTAACCGTTACGCCTCCGGCATTAACTAAAATATCAGGAATTACCTGAATTCCCCTCGCTTCTAAAACCAAATCAGCAGCAGAATCAATCGGGCCGTTAGCTACTTCAAAAATAAACTTAGCCTTAACATCATTAACATTGGCTTCCGTTATTTGATTTTCCAAAGCTGCAGGAACCAGCACGTCTACATCTAATGCTAAAAGTTGTTCATTTGTCAAGATTTCGTGTTCGATAATATTGCAAACTGAACCTTCGCAGTAAACAGCTTTGATACCTTTGTTAGACTCTTTAAAGCCTCGAATACTGGGGATGTCCAGCCCTTGTTTAGCATAAATTCCCCCTTGGGAATCGCTGACAGCAACAACTTTGTAACCTGCTTTCCACAGCAATTCTGCTATTTCTGCACCGGCATTACCAAAACCTTGTACTGCTACAGTCGTATCTTGAGGATTTAGCTCAAATTTGGGTAGAATAGTTTGTACTACAAAAAAAGCACCCATTGCTGTTGCGGTATCTCTGCCCAAACTGCCGCCGATTGTCACTGGTTTTCCAGTCACAACCGCTGGACAAAGCTGCCGCTTAATAATATTGTACTGATCCATCATCCAACCCATAATCATGGGATTGGTGTAGACATCCGGCGCGGGAATATCGACATCGGGGCCGATGAAATCTGCGATCGCATCAACATAGCCCCGGCTCAACCGTTCCAATTCCAGTTTGGACAATTCCTTGGGATTGAGAGTAATTCCGCCCTTGGCTCCTCCAAAAGGCAAGTTCAAAACTGCACATTTAAAAGTCATCCAAAATGCTAAGGATTGCACTTCATCAAGGGATACTCCCGGATGATAGCGCACTCCTCCTTTAGACGGGCCTCTGGTATTGTCGTAGCGCACCCGATAACCTTGGAAAATTCGCAGGGAACCGTCGTCCATCCGCACGGGAATCGATACCACTAAACTGGATTTGGGGTGTTTCAGCCGTTCGATCGTATCCTCGGAAAGCGACACATATTTTAAGGCTCGTTCTAATCGGCGGCTGGCATCGGCAAATAATGAATCAGACATAAGAAGTTAGTTGACTGTTGTCAGTTGACTGTTGTCAGTTGTTAGTTGTCACTTGACAGTTGTTAGTTGTCAGTTGTCAGAGAGAAGAAGGCTTCTGGTGCTTAAGCTAATTTAATCACAATCCAGGTGGAATTCTGTCAACTGTCAACGGTCAACTGTTCACAAACTGCCTGGTGTCGATCGACAAGATCGCAGTGCCAAGCAGGATTAAGCAGATACACTTACAATAGAGAGTGATATTTAAGTTCAAGCCCCAATTTGAGTTCGATCGCTCAAATCACAGCCAGCCATCAGGGGAATTAAATTCTGAAATAGATCGAGGCTTTAGCTGACGTTAGAAACTGAATTATTATTATGGTTGGACTCCTAGCCGCACTCTCTGGATCTGCGGCAGGGGGTATGAGAATTGCCCTGCCCCTGCTGTTAATTGGTTTGTTGCGGATTGACAAACTTTGGTCGGAAATACCTCTCTTGTCGGGGGTTCCCCCCCAGGTGGCGATCGCCATCTTGGTGAGTTGGTCGCTGTTAGAGTTATTTGCTTCTAAAACCTTTGTAGGACAGCGGGTACTGCAAATTGTGCAAATTATTTTCAGCCCCATTGTAGGAGCAATTATGGGAATTGCGATCGCTCAAGTAAGTTCGATCGAGGAAACTATTGCTCACCCTTGGATGCTGTGGATAATTGGTATTGTCGGAGGTTTGTTGGCTTTAGTGCTGCAACTGGTACAAGCCGGATGGTTTTACCGGCTGCGGGGTTTGCCGATTTGGGTGATTTTCCTCCAAGATGTTCTGTGCATTTCCTTGGTTTTGTTTGCCTTTGACGCCCCGCGGCAGGGAGGGTTAGTTGCTATGATGCTGCTGTGGCTGGCAATTCGCAGTTCTAAAGAGTGGTATCGCTGGTACAAAAGTCAGGGAATACCGGGCGATAGGGGAAATCCCCGCCGCCGCAAGCGCGATCCTGATTAATTAGTGATTAGTGATTGGTGATTAGTTATTGGTGATTAGCTAAGCTGTTCTGTCTTTAAATTTTCTGTAAAAAAAAATAAAAGTCTTGTGGAGTGGGCGTCCCGCCCGCCCTGAATATACAATTTAAATGCGTAACAGCTTATTGGTGATTAGTTATATCGTTTACGGTTGTTTCGGAATGATTTAACCGCAGAGACCGCTATTGGCGCCCAGGAAGAGAAGAGAGAGATGAATAATTCCGATCCCAACGGATTTGATATCATTAGTCATTTGTAACAACAGTCAACTGTCAACAGTCAACTGTCAACAGTCAACTGTCAATTTAAAGCAATCCGATCGAGTGTAGCGGGCCCTGACCCGTAATTAACTCCATCAATAGTGCGATAAAACCAATCATTGCTAAACGACCGTTCCAGACTTCCGCCCCCGTAGTCAAACCCCACTCCCACTGCTCTTGAGGGTACATTTTCACTATTTTGGAAGGGCGTATAACATCAGAGAATTTAACGCTGGGAGATTCGATCGACTCGATGACTAAATCGGCCAAGGCTTCAATAAACACCGGATGAGTATTTAGGGCGGGCACTCGGTAGAAATTTTCAATCCCCGATTCTTCTGCTAATTCTCGATACTCCATGTCAATTTCTTGCAGAGTCTCGATGTGTTCGGAAACAAAACTAATCGGAACTACCAACAAATCTTGGACTCCATTTTCTGCCAATTCGGTAATGGCGTCTTCGGTGTAAGGCTTGAGCCATTCCACCGGGCCAACCCGACTTTGATAAGCTAGAGTGTGTTCGTTCGATCGGTTCAAATTTTCCATAATCAGACGAGTGCAATCTTCTATCTCGCGCTGATAGGGGTCTCCAGCCTCTTCTACGTAGCTGAGGGGGACGCCGTGGGCGCTGAAAAAGATGTGAACTCGATCGGGATCTGGATTGTGGTCTAGTTCTTGGGCAATCAATTCCGACATTGCCTGAATGTAGCCCGGCCGCTGATACCAAGAAGGAATCGCGGTATATTCTATATCCTTGAGATCTGGATCTTTGCCCCACATTTCTTCTAGCTGCCGGAAGCTAGAACCGCTGGTGCTGATCGAAAATTGAGGATACAGTGGCAAAATAGTCAAATGTTCGATGCGATCGCGCTTAATTTTGGCGAGTGCCTCTTCGGTAAAAGGATGCCAGTAACGCATCCCCACGTAAACTCGAGCATCCTGTCCCTTTTTTTGCAAGAGTTCTTGCAGCGAAGCGGCTTGTTCCTCGGTAATCCGCCGTAAAGGAGAGCCGCCCCCGATTTGGCGGTAGTTTTCCTGGGATTTTTGAAAGCGCAGGGTCGAAATCAACCAGGCGAGCGGTTTTTGCATCCACGGAAACGGAATGCGAATGATTTCCGGGTCAGCAAACAAGTTGAACAGGAAAGGACGGACATCCTCGATTTGATCTGGCCCGCCCAAGTTTAATAGCAATACTCCCACACGACCCATAGCGGTTACAGCTCTCCCATCGTCTCAGTTCTGTTACTTATCTTTATCATTTGACACTCCCGGGCCTAAAGGCGTGGGGATTCTTAATTCAGCGACTGACCTTTAAGCGCTATGTCCTTGCGGCAATTCTTAAACCTTTCAACCGTAGAAAATACCACCAATTGACGAGTTCAACTCACAGCCACCCCAGAGGGTCTGTCTCCAAAAGCGTACTAGGATATAGCCTAGAGTTCGGGTATGTCCTACCCTACTTAACAAATGAACCAAATATTTGTTTGCTGGTAAAGAGAATACGTTGATTCTCTAGCTGTTTTAAGAGTTTGCGCTGCTCTGTGTCCAACAGTTTGTGCCTAAAAGTGTGTCTTAACTGTTTCACGATGGCAAAGGAGTTGAACCTTGACTATCGTAGTATACCACAGGTGCCAGCAATTCCCTGATTTTTGGGAATGGATTTAAGAAATTAAAGCCGTGCTAGAAGGACGGGGTTTTAAACCCAATTTCCCGATAATATCTTAAGTCGATAGCAAGGTATACATAATTTTGACTGTAGCAACTATTTTTAGAGATTTAAGTTATCGGTATCAGTGGCTCTACGATGCGATCGCGCATCTGCCTGCTTTGAGCGTAGGCGGCTAGGCTCGTTTGGGTCAACTAGCCTGGGAAAATTTGACCGTCAGCGCGGAAACTAAAGTTTTAGACCTTTGCTGCCGTAGCGGTCAAACTACGCAATTTCACGTGCAATATTCCCAGGATGTCACAGGACTTGACGCTTCGCCATTCTCTCTGTAACCGGCCAGGAAAAATGTGCCATCACCCAATTATGTAGAAGCTTTTACCGAGTCGATGCCTTTTGCCGACTGTCAGTTTGACTTGGTTTACAGCAGCGTTGCGATGCACGAAATGCGATCGGCACAGTTGCGATAAATCTTTCAAGAAGTGTAGCGCGCGATCGCTCCCGGTGGTCTATTCATTTTGGTAGATTTTCATCGGCATACAAATCCGGTATTTAAGCCTGAGTTTGCTGTATTTTTGTGGTTGTTTGAGACTGAAACTGCTTGGAACTTGAGCGAAACAGACTTGGGGAGTTTGTTTGCCGAGGTGGGATTGCGATCGTACAATTCCGAAGAAACTCAACAACCCAAAATTTATGCTGGCGGCAGCATTCAAGTAATCCAAGTTCAAAAGTCATATCAAATCCGGTAGCATCGTCTGGCGTCAAATCCAGTCAACCGTCAACAATCACCGAAGGTGCAATCGGAATAGATATAATAATTTATCTGCGTTAATCTGTGTTTATCTGCCTGGATGTGCGGTAAAAACAATAAAAATCAACCGCCCCGGACAATGGATTGACGCTGATTCACGCAGACAAAGAGAATAGATATCTGAATAATTCCGACCCTAACAGATTTGATATCATTGCTTTCCCTATCAATCAAAAAATCAGCAGCAATAAGTCTACTAATGACTGCTAACTAAACAAACTTTTTCGCTTCTGCCAAAGCCGCCTCAAACTTAAGCAATACATCCTTTTCTGTGTGAATAACTTTCTCTTGTTCCAGCAGCGGGCGACCAAAGCGAAAAATGCCGTCCTGTTCTACGTGTTCTACATAAGGCAGCGTTTCTGGATGCGGCAAAAATTTTCTGCCGATGGTGTACGGCGTGTGGAAAGAAAAACTAAAATCGGGAAACTTGTCGCTTTTGATTTCAAGATAGTAAAGCGAGTAATAATCTTTGGTTTCGCAGTACAGACATTCGCGGCACTTATTTACAAGTTTGCGGTTCTGATAGAAAAAATCCCACTTGTCCCAATAGTAGCCATCTTTCATCATTTCCTGGTGGTCGTCGCACAGTTCGAGATATAATTTGTCAGAATCCGCCGGACGGTAGAAGTAAAGCATGGCGTAGGGCATTTCAATCAGTAACTTGACTGCTTGATTTTTTCGCTGATACCATTCCTGCTGGTGAGTTTCGTAGACTTCCTTATATTTATTAATTGCTTTAAAGCTGTTGAGCTGATTTTCTTTGGCCCAGCGCGACGCCCAAACAGTCCAGTAAGCTAGCTGGAAGGTTGCTGAAATTTCCGCAGAACCTTGTTCTTTCCAGTCGGCAATGATTTTTTCCCAAGCTGAACTAAAAGCTACTCGCGATTGTTCGTTTTCTTCAGGCGTTTCTGTATTGATTGGGGTGGGTATTTGGCGATCATTTTTAATCAGCCCTTTGGGTTCTTTGCGCCAATTATTAATATCGGTTGGCGTTAGACTTAAGATGAATCTTCTGTCGTGAACGGGATATTCTAAATGGATTCCTGATTTGCGGAAAGAGCGGTATTCTAAAATAGGGAGTTTGTCTTGTTCAATCCACTGCTGGCGTTCTGCTGGCGAACACTTGAGTATTGCTTCTAATTCTACCGGATCTACGGCTAATTCACTTTTGAATGTCTCCCAAAATCTTTCTTGTTCGGCTGGATTTGCTTCCAGCAGGGATACAATTCGGTTGACGAGATGATCCGTTTGGTCTTGGCAATTTTCGGGAAGTCCTAAGAAGTCGAGGAGTTTGGTCTTGAGTATTCGTCTGGCAGAGATTAGCTCGGCTAACATGAGAAGCTCCAGTAGAGTCATGACTTGCGCCCTTGAACTGGCAAGATTTTTGCAAGTCTTATATATCTTAACTCAATTGGCGTAAGTCCCACGCTGTAATTGTACTCAATTGGGCGTTGGGATATAAGCTTTCGCAAGGTCTATTAAATAATCAAAAATTTCCTGATTTCTCACAAAAAGATGGTAAGATATAAGTGGTTGCGACCCACCCACTCGGCTGCAAACAACAGGTCACAGTAGCAGTAGTATGCTTACCAAGGATAACTGCGAGAGAAAGGGGGAAAAGACAGACCGCTGGTGATTGGGATACGTTCTAATGTGAAATACAATCCAAGTTTGTCATACGGAATAGTTTTTTGCCTTGGGAAACAGGGTTTCTGCGTGGGTTCCCTACGAAGGGATAAAGGCTGCCAAGCCAGAGATGCTGTGTAAGACTTGGATCGTCTTGAGTGACGAATATTCAGCAATGGATATCCCCAACAGAGCAACGGCAAATGAGACACGAAGCCTACACGCTCACCGCAAGGTTAGTGTTAGGTATTTCACTAGATTCTCCTGGGTTGTCGGCAATTGAAATGTCCGCGCGAGCGAAGCTATCCCATTGCGCCTGGGAACCCGTTGCGGTAGGGTATCGCCGAACCTCTGCCCCTCCCTAAGCTAAAATACTCAAAACCAGGGCAAAAGACCGATCGACCTTTTGCCCTGATTGGCTAAAACTCATATGTTGCACCGTTCTCAATTACTTGTTTAGGAACAGGCTTTTCGGCCTGTTCCACAAGAAAGTTTATATTTTGTGGAACAGGCATCTTGCCTGTTGCTGACAATGGTGCGAGATATCAGCTAAAATCGATAATTGCGATCGCGCACCCACAAACTCACAGGCACAGCACGGCCTGTTTTGTCAATCTTTACTTCTACCAAAAAAGATTGTCGCTGCTTCCTCTGAGCTTCGCTAATCTCCTGATTGACTTTTTCCCTTTCGTCCTCTGGCATATAATAAGTTTCTAAGCCGTATTCCATCCGCCAACCGTTATATTTGCCCTTAATTGCGATTTGGTTGGCGGGCAAATTGCCGGGATTTTCCAGACTGACGCGGACGGGTTTCCAAGCTTGGGGGCGGCCGGGATTAGTCGCGGTTTTTGGCGCTTCTAAGATTACATAAAAACTGGTTTTTGGTTTGACATTGTGCGGATTTTTGGGACAAACAATTCCGGGCGGACAAGGTTTTTTTTCGGTAGGTAAATCTTTCCAGCCGGGTAGTTTTTGGAGATTTGTGATATCGGAAATATCATAGCTCAAAACTTGGTAATATCCGCGCAAAAAGTCGTAAGGGTCTACTGGTGCTGTTTGCAGGACAACTGTTTTGCCAGTAATAAAAGTGTAAACAGCGGTGGCGGGTACGGCGGCAATTAGTCCGATTTGCAAGAGCAAAGGAACCCACAGCCGCCACGCGGGAAGGCGTTTCGCTTCCGGGGGAAGCTGAAACAGATTTGTTGTATCTGGATTTTTTACTAATAAGTCAGTGTTGTTTGTGTTCATGTTATGTATGGGTTATATTGTTTGCGGTTGTTTCGGAATGATTAAACCGCAGAGACCGCAGAGGGCGCCCAGGGAGAGAAGAAAGAGATGAATAATTTCTATTCATCGGGGATTTTTGCGAAGTGGCGCTCGAACCACAAACCCGCAGCAATTACGCCAATTCCGCACAAAACAAATACAAAAGATTTGAGCAACAATCCTGTGTTGTATTCAAAGACTCGGCTGATAATTTGCAGGGTGATTAATACCATTCCTCCCCAAAAACTCTGGCGGTTTCCTAAAGCTAAACCTTCTCGGATTAAGCCGACAGCGAGCAAAAATAAGAAAACATTGAACAGAAAAGTGGCTAATTGAGGAATGGGGGTAAAATTGAGGTGAAAAAACGGTATTAAGGCGCTGGCGAGGATTAAAATGCCGATCGCACCTGTCGTCAAATCCACTCCTTTTTGTTTTGGTCGCCGCAGTTCCAAACGTCCCAAACGCAGCCACTCAAACACCGTGAAACCGCCCAAAACAACCACATTTGCCAGCAAAACCCAATCGGGCTCAGTTGGCGCAGGATTCGGCGAATCCGGCCACAACCAGTGGAAAGAAAGAACATAAAACACACCGGCGAGAAACAGCAGGGCTAAACTGCGGGCGGTAGGTTGAAACAGCCTGCTGTTTACCTTCGGCCAGATTGCATCGTCGTATCCCCACAGCAAAGCGGGCGGTAAAGCACAAAAAATTGCTGTACCCCAGGTTTGATTTAACCCTTGGACGATAGAAACTTGTAGGGAAAAAATTATCGCGATCGCACCTATGGCAAAAATAGCACGCGATCGACACCAATAAGCCAGCGGCACAAACATTATACTGGCTGCGATCGGCATTTGCCGCACCAAAACTTCCAGCCAAGAAAACTCGACTTTGGAAGACCAATCTAACACGGCAAGCCAATAGCCCAAACCGATTAAAAGTGCGGACAAAACGCCCAAGGAAGTCAACCGCAAACTGTAAGCCATTCCGAGCACGCCGATTCCCCAAGCAAGGTAAAGTCCGTAGGAAGAACCGCCAATGTGGAACATTTGCGCCATCAATGCCATATTTGCTCCTAAAATCAGAGCACCTAATAGCAACAATCCTTCACCTAGGAGTTTGTTTCGCCCTTTTGTTGCGGGCATATTTGGATGGGAGTTTTTGCTTCGGGATGGGGGAATTCGCCATAGATAGAAACCTGCTGCATTGACTGCTACGAAAAGACTTAGCAGCAGTGCAACTCTCACTTCGCGCGACCAAACTTGCCAGTTTGCCGCTACAAAGGTGATGACTCCTATACCGAGGAGAATGCCGCCGAGACTCATCAGAATGCTGAGGAATCGGTTGCGGGAGGCGGTTTCGAGTGTGTTGAATTGGTAGCGTTCGGAAAGTTGTTGGTAGAATGAAGTGTCGATGAGTCCTTCTGCTTGCCAGAGTTTGGCTTGTTCTCGCAACTCGCGCCGAAATTTATCTGAAATCATTTTTAATATTCCAGAGGATTTGAACTGTGATAGTTTTTAATATGTCACTTGTGGGTCGATTGTCGATGGAGGCTGGGACACCTGCTGAACTTGCACAGCAGTTTTGATTGATATCCTTCGGCTGTTAAAACCGTTTCTATAGCAATCCTAAATCATTCAGATAAATTTGTAGGGGTAGTGCCCCCGTGCCTACCCCCTATCTATCGGGGCAACCACGGGGGGATTGCCCCTACAATAATTACGCAAATCATTTAGGATTGCTATATATAAACAAACTCCCAGCAGAAAGAAACGAATAAATAAAGGAATGTAAAATTATGGTACAAGCTCAATCTAAAAAATTAACTTTTGACGAGTACCTTAATTACTCAAATGATACGGGTCAACGCTATGAGTTAATTGATGGGGAGTTAATAGCTTTGCCACCAGAATCTGAACCTAATAATTTCATTGCTAACTATCTATTTTTCTATTTTGCTAGCAGCGGGCTAGTGCCACTCAGGCTGATTAAAACGCATAATTGCGAGGTTCAAGTTGCCGTTTTGCGATCGGGAGATGCCGCCAACCGCTACCCCGATTTGATAATTCTGGAACCTGAACATATTCCGCTGACAGCAATCAGGCTAACTATCACTTTCGATATGCTGCCTCCTCGGTTTGTTGTGGAGGTAGTGAGTCCGGGTAGAGTGGGCAGGGATCGGGATTACGAGCGCAAACGAGCTCAGTACGCAGCGCGGGGCATCGCAGAGTATTGGGTTATCGATCCAATTGAACAAGTTGTGACGGTTTTGCGGCTTGAGGAGGGGCAATATGTTGAGGTTGGGGTATTTCGGGATGGAGAGGCGATCGTATCTCCGATGTTTCCACAGCTAAGTTTGACGGTTCAACAGATTTTCAGTGGAGAGGTTTAAGGGCGGATCAATAGCTAATTGGTTAGCATTCATCTAACCACCTACCGATTAGTGAAAATCTCCACCCTCAACCTGATTAAGGCCATGTTTCAATCCCTGATAGGGATTTAGGTTGATTGCAACCTGTAAGTTTCGCTAACAGTCACACCATTTTTAGATAGTGACGTGAGAATATCATCAACCTTACTTTGCTAAATAAATCTAGGCGGGCAAAATCAATTTTCCCCGCTTAGGGCTTGTAACCTTTGTAAAGGAACACTTTTGCATTTGCTGAGAAAAGTTTCATAATGTTTGCTGAGAGCGTTTTGATTTGGTGCTGTGTTTTTATCCTCTGGTAAAGCCAGTTTCCGATCAGCCAAATCTTGGTAACAGGTGCCGACGAGTTCAGGGGCAATTACCACTTCATTGGTATCTGGTCGAATTGATAGTAGATGCAAATCGAACAGAGTGTGTATGTCTGCTCTGAGCGGTAAACCATTTGTTAAATGATTGGTTTGAGTACCTTGATAAGGAATTATATGTGCTGCTTCGATAGCTGCTGCTACATCACAATCAGTTATTGGACATCGACCGCCGTAAGCAGTTAATAACTTACGTCGAAATTCAGGCTGTCCCTGTCGCTGCACAATAGAAGCAGTTGTCCGTCGTCTGGCATCTTCTTGGAGAGTTTCAGGGTCAAAATGTCCCTCAGATTTAATTTTCTGATGCTCAGCATTTAGCTCAGGTAGCGCTGGATTACGGCTGTAGAAGTAAGAGTCAAGAATGGTTGACAAATCACCACAACCTTCATAGTCTTGACCGTGCCCCAGAACTTGCGGGGGAATCGGCACCGGATTACCTCGCAAATCTAGGTTTTTCAAATTTTTCATGCTGCAAATCACATCCGGAATTTTAGTAATCTGATTATTAAGGAAGCGAAGCTCTTTCAGATTCAACAGTTGTCCGAGCGCCTCTGGGATGGAGGTAATCTTATTGTTATCGAGGTAAAGCTCTGTCAGATTCGACAGTTGTCCGAGCGCCTCTGGGATGGAGGTAATCTTATTGTTATCGAGGTCAAGGAATGTCAAATTCGATAGTTGCCCGAGCGCCTCTGGGATGGAGGTAATCTGATTTTCACTGAGACCAAAATTTGTTAGATTCGACAGTTGCCCGAGCGTCTCTGGGATGGAGGTAATCTTGTTGTTATGGAGGAGAAGCTCTGTCAGACTCGACAGTTGCCCGAGCGCCTCTGGGATGGAGGTAATCTGGTTATCATAGAGGTAAAGCTCTGTCAGACTTGACAGTTGCCCGAGCGTCTCTGGGATAGAGGTAATCTTGTTGTTATTGAGGTTAAGGAATGTCAAATTTGAGAGTTGTCCGAGCGCCTCTGGGATGGAGGTAATCTTGTTTTTATTGAGGTTAAGGAATGTCAAATTTGAGAGTTGTCCGAGCGCTTCTGGGATGGAGGTAATCTTGTTATCATAGAGGTTAAGCTCTGTCAGATTTGAGAGTTGTCCGAGCGCCTCTGGGATGGAGGTAATCTGATTTTCACTGAGATTAAGACGTGTAAGATTGAATAATTGCCCCAGTGTTTCTGGGATAAAGGTAATCTGATTTTCACTGAGATCAAGGTGTGTAAGATCGGGTAAGTACTCCAGTGTTTCTGGGATGAAGGTAATCTGATTTTCACTGAGATCAAAATGTGTAAGATTGAAGAATAATGACCAAAGCGCTTCTGGGATATAGGTAATCTGATTTTTACTGAGATTAAGACGTGTAAGATTGGATAATTGCCAAAGTGCTTCTGGGTAGGAGGTAATCTGATTTTGTCCAAGGTTGAGCCATTGCAGATTAGACAGTTGCCCGAACACTTCTGGGATAGAGGTAATCTGATTGTTACTGAGGTTAAGCTCTGTCAGATTCGACAATTGCCCGAGCGCCTTTGGAATGTAGGTAATCTGATTGTTACTGAGGTTAAGCTCTGTCAGATTCGACAATTGCCCGAGCGCCTTTGGAATATAGGTAATCTGATTGTTGCTAAGGTTAAGTCGTGTCAAATGCGTACAATTGACAATTTCCAGTGGCAATTTTTTCAAACTCAGCGACGACAGATTTAGTTCTATCAATTTTTCATTGGTAACTCGCTTAATTTTTCGCACTGCTTCCTCTCGCGTCATATGCTTTGCCTCTCCGTAGCACTTATTTTATTGTGACAATTAACTTTAACCTATTGGAAAAAACAGCAGGGATCAGGATACACTCCCGATACAATACACTAATGCCGTTTTCCGAAATTAATCTGGCAACACATATGTTTTAGGAAGGAGCATATCTTGATCCAGAGCTTAAAAGTGATACAGCTCGGTCAGGATAAACCTATTTCACCGCCTAAGCTTTGTAACCATTACCGCTACATTAGAAAACTAGAGAAAGTTTTTTGCTATTTTACAAAAAAATCTCCAAATTGCAGAAACCAATTTTACCCCCAAAAACATTCCCACACCCGAATATAGACACCTTAGTAACAGTTCCCCAAAAGACACTATATTATTTTCATCTAATGCTTTTTCGTTTTCACTTAATACCATTCCTAACGCAACTATCATTGCAATCAGACTGTAAGCTATTTCCGTTCTATTATCGTCAAACCAATTCTCCAAAAAATCATCTTTGATTTTTGGCGGATTTTTTGGCACAATAAAACTCTCGGTTATTAGTCCCAAGTCTTTAACACCTATAGAATCATCTGTGGGTGGGAGCGAGTCTGGAGAAACACCATCTATAACATTGTTATTTTTCTGAGAAGGAGACAACCCAGTATGTAGAGCTAGCCTCAATATATCCCGCTTACTCATTTGTTGCCATCCGTCAGGACTAATAGTAACCGCATATTTTTCGTAAAACAAATGGCGTTTCTGTTCCATGTTTAAAGGCGCTCTTCCAAACGCAGCTAGGAAAAAATCAAGTAAAGAAACTACGGTTAAAGACTGTTGTAGTGCTAATGCAGCTTTTTTATGTCTAGAAACGGTATAAACTATAAGTCTGTTAAAATCCTCTAAACTTATAGTTTCAACCTTTTTAGAACCCTTGGTTGGTTCACTTACTACTTTTTGAGTTTTTTTACTAAAACCCAGAGCTAGTAAGGCTTTGAGTGAGATACCATCTTTTTTACGAAGAAGCCGAGGCAGCCAGTTGTCGCCATAACCTAAAACTAAGCTTGCACCAGTTAGTCCAATACGAAACTCACCATCAGGCATCTTGTAGCCATCTAATTCGAGTCCATCAAAAAATCTCACTGTGGCTACTTCTACTGTAATTGGTTCATTACCATTAGTATTAGACATTTTGCAAAGTAAAATTAAATTGTTAAATACTATTTTAATTCAATATCTTGACGTAAACCATTTAATCCTGTTCGAGTGCAGCCGTCTGATCGCCGTGCAGCCGTGAGAGTCGATCGCCCCGTTGCCTCGGAGTCATCCGATCGCCCTGTTGAATCTGGCAATTTGAAGGGTAACGACAGACTAAAAAAATTACCCCTCAAAAAAACACCTATCCACTTCCGCAAATTTTATCCATCAACCCGATTCAAATTCCAGTCGTAAGGCAAAAAAACGATCGCCCATCCATCACCCACAGCAGCCTCCGGCCCCAAATAACCGCCCACATACTCAGCCACCGAACCCGCCGCCTTTACAAAATCCTCGCCGTACCACTTAAAAATCTTGCTCAAATAAAGCGTCTTTTTCTCGGCATCATATCGCACCTTATCAGGATTGTGAATAAAACGGCTGGCATCCGCTTCTAGTTGAGTCCGTACCGACTCCGGGAAATAAGCCCCCCGGCGCAGCAGCGGGCACCCGACTGAAGCGCAAACTAATGCAAAATGGATGCGCGGTTCCGCAAATTCCGGCCGCAAAATTGCGTGTTCGATTTGATTGAGACTGTACTTTTTGCCGCCAATAATCGTATTGGAACGGGTGAAAAAATCCAAAAAACTCAGCCAGTTGGGAATTCCCAAAACTTTGGGACGGATCGACGCGATCGGATATACTTCCAGAACTTGAGAAATTGCGATCGCATTGTACGCATTCAGCCACAACGCCAGCCGCGCATCCGCATCACTACCATCGGCCAAATCCACATCCGCCAAACTTTCCAGCCACACCCTCAAAACATCCGCCCCCTCAGTTGTCCAGCGCCGATAATTGACGCGGCCGAAATCGTCAACGTAGCGTTGCAGCAACTCGTCCCAAATCGTAAAGTCGATCGTACCGATCATTTATTACTATCCATATGATAAGGCGGGCATTGCTTTAACTTCTACTTCTACAGCAATCCTCGCATCATTTGTGAATTTCTTACGGACTCCCCTTGGGTTCGGGGAGGGTTGGGGTGGGGTAAAAAATTTACGACTCCTGCAAGGATTTCTATATTTAATACTACCGTCAACCCAAATAACACCTCCAACGGTAGCATTTTTTAGATTAGACCCGTTAAACGGGATCTGGTTAAATTAACTTGAGTCAAATTAGCGCCTTGTAAATTAGCTTGCCGCCAAGAAGCCCCGCTCAAATTTACCCCCAATAAATTAGCTTCCCTAAAATTTGCTTCTCTCAAATCTGCCCCTTGCAAATTCGCATTTGCTAAACTCGCGTACCGCAGGCGAATGCCGATCGAATCGCCGCCCGGACACAGGTTAGTTTACCACAAGTAATTGACTTGCTGCGGCTTAGGTGCAATCACCGGTGCAGCCAACCCGAAAATCATTCCCGATGAAACTACTCCTAAAGTTACAGATTTCCTGCTCTTTACCTTCTACAATCTTAAAAGATTCTTAATTTCAATTTCAACGGGGATCGGTTGATTCCGGCACAACACCCCTCCCACTTTCACCTGCAATTTTTTAATTTCCCCTTACCTCCACAACACACTATGAGCGATCGCACCAACTTTTTCGATAAACTGTTAGCGGCTGTTGAAAACAATCAAAGTTTGCTGTATCTAGCCCTCGACCCCGACCCCGAAACCTGGCCCCCGCAGGTTTCCATGACTGGCGAAGAGACTCAAACTTTTGTAACTGATTTGTTGTCAAAGCTAAAAAGTGCGATCGACCAAACAGCCGATTTAATCTGTGCCTGCAAAATCACCCTCGGTTTTTACCAATCTCTCGGTATTCCCGGTTGGGCATTGCTGCAAGAAATTTTAACAATTATTCCCCCTCACCTGCCAGTAATTTTAGATGCCAAACACTGCGATTTAAATACCAGCACAGTCTTTGCCAAAATTGTATTTCAAGACTGGCGAGTTGACGCTATTACTTTAAGTCCCTATGCCGGATTCGACCAAGTAGCGCCATTTTTGTTATACGCTGGAAAAACTGTTTTTGTCCTCTGTGCCACCGCCAACCCCTCAGCCGAGGCTGTGCAAGAATACCCGACGCCAGAAAACCCTTTGTACTTGCAATTAGTCCGACTCTCTCAACTTTGGGGAACTCCCGAAAAACTCGGTTTAGAAGTAGGAGTAATGCCGGATATGTTAGCCCGCATCCGCAAAGAGGCTCCCGAACGCCTAATTTTAGTCGAAGGAGACATCGCCGAAGAAAATGACCTCACAGAAGAAAACGACCTCGCACAACTGCTGGCGGCCGGTTTAAGCAAGAATGGTGAAGATTTATTGCTGCCAGTCCCCCCAAGTTTATTAGCGGGGAAAGAGCCGCGCCGAGAAATTGAGAAATTGCGGGATAGTATTAATAAACAGAGGCTGCGGGCGATCGAAGGTAGTCCCACTTGCGAACTGTGGCTGCCGGATGTTTGCTTTTTGCAACCGGAACCTCACCGCGATTTAATCTTGCAACTTTATGACATCGGCTGCGTAGTTTTTGGCGACCACGTACAAGCATCGGGGGCCGTATTTCCATATTACATCGACTTGCGGAAAATTATCTCTATTCCGCAGATTTTTCATCAAATTGTCAGCGCTTATGCAGACATTCTCAAGGAGTTAAAATTCGATCGCATTGCAGGAATTCCCTACGGTTCTTTACCCACAGCAACCGGTTTAGCCTTGCGGATGGAACGCCCGATGATTTTCCCGCGCAAGGAGGTGAAAACTTACGGTGCAGGCAAATTAATTGAGGGGCATTTTCAGGCAGGAGAAACGATTGTCGTAGTCGATGACATTTTGATTAGTGGCAAAAGCGTGATGGAAGGCGCGGCTAAGTTAAAATCGGCTGGCTTGAATGTGGAAGATATCGTGGTATTAATCGACCACGAACAGGGAGTCAAAGATAAGATGCAGGCTAACGGTTATCGCGCCCATTCTGTGTTAGCGCTTTCGGAAATAGCTGAAGTTTTGTATCAAGCAAATCGCATCGATACCGAGCAATTCAATCTTTTGACAGCCGAACATTAAACGCCAATTCCTATAGGGGCGGGTTTTACCAACCATAATTGCCAAAAACTAATAATATGATCAACCCGCCCCAACCCAACGTTCAACCTCAATCTACTGCGGAACATTAAACCCCAATTCCTGTAGGGGCGGGTTTTACCAACCATAATCGCCAAAAATTAATAATCTTATCAACCCGCCCCCTCTCAACGGTAAGCCTCAATGTACATTTTTGACCTGCGATCAAAGTCAAGGTGGATATAGGTTATTAGTTGTCTGGGGGCGGGTTTATGAGGTTGTATGTGTGCGTCGAATATTATTCGTAAAACCCGCCCCTACAAGGTAAATAAATTAACCTTGCAGAACTTCAATTAAAGCATCGCCCATTGCCCGACAGCCGACGAGTATCGAGCAAATCGCATCGATACCGAGCAATTTCAGCTTTTGACAGCGGAACATTAAACGCCAATTCCTGTAGGGGCGGGTTTGACCAACCATCTGGGAAAAAAATTAATAATCTTATCAACCCGCCCCCTCTCAACGGTAAGCCTCAATGTACACTTTTTCCCTGCGCTTAAAGTCAAGGTTGATATAGGTTATTAGTTGTCTGGGGGCGGGTTTATGAGATTGTGCGTGCGCGTCGAATATTATTGGTAAAACCCGCCCCTACAAGGTAAATAAATTAACCTTGCAGAACTTCAATTAAAGCATCGCCCATTGCCCGAGGGCCGACGAGTATCGAGCAAATCGCATCGATACCGAGCAATTTCAGCTTTTGACAGCGGAACATTAAACCCCAATTCCTGTAGGGGCGGGTTTGACCAACCATCTGGGCAAAAAATTAATAATCTTATCAACCCGCCCCCTCTCAACGGTAAGCCTCAATGTACACTTTTTCCCTGCGCTTAAAGTCAAGGTTGATATAGGTTATTAGTTGTCTGGGGGCGGGTTTATGAGATTGTGCGTGCGCGTCGAATATTATTGGTAAAACCCGCCCCTACAAGGTAAATAAATTAACCTTGCAGAACTTCAATTAAAGCATCGCCCATTGCCCGACAGCCGACGAGTTTCATGCCTTCCGACATGATATCACCAGTGCGATAACCTCGATCCAAAACTTCGACAACTGCTTGCTCGATTTTATTAGCAGCTTCCGGCTGATTTAAGGCGTAGCGCAGCATCATTGCCGCACTCAAAACTTGGGCGATGGGATTGGCTTTATCTTGTCCGGCGATGTCCGGTGCGGAACCGTGCACGGGTTCAAAAACTCCCGGCCCGGTCGATCCCAAACTAGCAGAAGGCAGCATCCCAATACTACCAGTTAGCATCGCCGCCGCATCGGAAAGAATGTCGCCGAATAAATTGCCGGTGACAATTGTATCGAACTGTTTCGGCCAGCGAATTAACTGCATGGCTGCGTTGTCAACGTAGAGGTGAGAAAGTTCGACATCAGGGTATTCTGAAGAAAGGGCAATAATGCGATCGCGCCACAGTTGCGAAACATCCAAAACATTCGCTTTATCAACGGAACACAGCCTTTTCCCGCGCTTCCTGGCAGTCTCAAAAGCCACTCGCCCGATTCTGTCAATTTCTGACTCGGTGTAAGCCATCGTATTAACGCCGCGTTTTTCGCCTGTTTCCGTCTCAAAAATGCCTTTCGGTTTGCCGAAATAAATGCCGCCGGTGAGTTCGCGGACGACCATAATATCCACGCCTTCGACAACTTCCCGTTTCAAACTAGAAGCATCAACCAATTGCGGTAAAATAGTCGCAGGGCGCAAATTTGCAAACAATCCCAATCCGGCGCGCAGTCCCAATAATCCAGTTTCCGGGCGCTGTTCGCGGGGCAAATTATCCCACTTGTAACCGCCGATGGCTGCCAACAATACTGCATCGCAGTTGCGGCATTTTAAGAGTGTTTCTTCCGGCAGCGGATTGCCTGTTGCGTCAATAGCAGCGCCGCCAATTAAAGCTTCTTGAAATTCAAAGCCGATGTCCAATTGTTGACCGACAAGTTTCAGGACATCTACCGCCACAGCGATAATTTCAGGGCCGATGCCGTCTCCTGGTAAAAGAGTGATGCGGTAGTTTTGAGTCATATCGATTTTGGAGTTTTGATTGTAGATTTGAGATTGAGAGTTAATGGGAATTCTTTAGAAATGCCAGACATTCTCACAAGGCTATAATCATATCAGGATAAGCAACCTCAGAATTCATTATGACATTCCCGACTTACCCGCCTGCTCAAGCTGAACCGCCTCTAGACCCCCGGCAGAGTTTGCCAACAATGTACGATTTACCTAGCGAAGATCCAAAGGAGCCCGGTTTGCCAGATACATTTCATTTAGATCAGCCGCAACTCTTGGAATTCACGTTTTTGCCGCCGGGATGGGATGCGGAACAAGTCTTTACAGCCAGTGACCTAAATTTGTATTACGATGCAACACAACCGCGCTGGCACAAACGCCCGGATTGGTTTGCTGCGGTGGGTGTGCCAAGGCTTTATCAAGGGCGCGATATGCGTTTGAGTTATGTAGTTTGGCAAGAACGGGTAAATCCGTTTGTGGTGGTGGAATTGCTATCGCCGGGCACTGAAGATGAAGATTTAGGGCGGACTGTTCAGCAAGCTGGGGAACCGCCGACTAAGTGGCAAGTTTACGAACAAATTTTGCGGATTCCTTACTATTTTGTGTTCAGTCGCTACACGGATGAATTGCAAGCTTTTCATCTTGTAGGAGGCCACTATGAACCTGCAGAATTAATTGATGGGCGGTTATTTATTCCTGAGTTGCAGTTGAGTTTAGGTTGGTGGCAAGGCACTTATAAGAGTATGAATCGGTTGTGGTTGCGGTGGTTTACGGCCCAAGGAGGGTTGATTTTGAGTCCGGGTGAAAGAGCAACGGCGGCGGAACGGCAACTGATAGAATCTCAACAGCAACTCATAGCATCTCAACAGCGAGAGGAAAGACTAGCGGCGCGGTTGCGGGAGTTAGGCATCGATCCCGAACAGTTGGTTTAATAGTTTTCGCACCCAGGCCTGGTGAAACCCCTTTTCAACTCCTCGAATCCGCGCAACAGGAGTGAAATAAGATAAAAACAGTTCGATCGCACGCACGTACAAAAAAATCGGCAAGGAGTCGCACCAGTGGCAGAGGGCGAAGGCATACCAACATCAGCACAGATTGATTCTCGGGACTATTCTTGGGCTTTTTGGCCCATCGTCCCCCTCTATCCCTACAGCAAGCGGCGCACCATCCGCAAGGAAATAGTCAAGGACACAATCTGGACTTTTGACCAACTACAAGGCATTTTCTACGTAGTCGTCCCGATTCGGATGACAGTAATTAAACTAGAACCCGAAGGCCTTCTCGTCTACGCCCCCGTGGCACCGACTCCTGAGTGCATCCGCTTGGTAAAGGAGTTAGTAGCAGAGCACGGCGAGGTTAAGTACATCCTGCTGACAACGGTTTCAGGCATCGAGCACAAAGTTTTTGTCGGCCCCTTTGCGAGGTGTTTTCCCGAAGCGCAGGTGTTTGTCGCCCCGCAGCAGTGGAGTTTCCCCGTGAATTTGCCGCTCTCGTGGCTGGGTTTGCCGGCGAAACGCACGTCTGTACTGCCCTTTGACAGCAGCAACACGCCGTTAGCCGATCAATTTGACTGGGCAATTCTCGGCCCCATCGACCTCGGTTTGGGCAGATTTGCCGAAGTTGCGTTATTTCACAGGCGATCGCGCACGCTGATGCTAACAGATTCCGTGGTTTCCATTCCCGAAAATCCGCCGGCGATCGTCCAACTCGACTCGTACCCGCTGCTGTTTCACGCCAAAGAAAGCGCCTCGGACATTGTGGCAGACACCCAGGAAAATCGGCGGAAAGGGTGGCAGAGAATCGCCTTATTTGCCATGTATTTTAGCCCCAGCGTGCTGGAAGTGCCGCCGTGGTCGGAGGTATTTGCCAGCGCGCGCCAAGCGCCAGAACGCTCTAGGAAAGCTTATTTCGGGTTGTATCCGTTCAAGTGGAAAACAGATTGGGTGCGATCGTTTGAGGCTTTGCGGGGAGGAGGGCGGTTGTTTGTCGCGCCGATTTTGCAGAGATTGATTCTCAACCGCGCGCCCAGGGAAACTCTCGATTGGGTGGATAAAGTGGCGAGTTGGGACTTTCACAGGATTGTACCCTGTCATTTCGATAGCGCGATCGACTCCCGGCCCCGTGAATTTCGGCAAGCATTCTCGTTTCTGGAAAAACACTCGCCTGTTAATTCTTTACCCGAAGACGATTTTAAATTGCTGAGGCAGATTGATGCGGGTTTGAATAAAACCGGTTTGGTTCCCCCTGCGAAAGAGAAGGTTTAATCTGACATCTTGCACCCTTCTGAATAAGCTGTTTGAGCACAGGCAAGATGCCTGTGCCACAAAAAAATAAAGTATTGTGGAACGGGCATCTTGCCCGTTGCGGCTAGAAGCCTACCAAAAAGATTAAACTCTTGACAATTGGTCTCGGTTTATTCATTTATCTCATTAAATTATCAATCAGCTCATCCACCCTCAAAAGTTCTTGAATAATTTGCTCCACCCTCCGCAGTTCATTTATAGGATTTAGGCTTCTAATAGTTTTCGGGGATGTAGCTGAAGTATGTGCCGCAACACCTCTTTCTTCCCCAAACGTATTCATGGTAGCCAGCCAAGCAGGATCTAAATCATCGGTATCTATTCCTATTGGCAAAAGCAACGCCAGAAGATTAGCTTCTTTGATTCCATGATTCGAGTCAATGCTTCGCTTAAAACTATTAATAGCTAAATCTATTTTTTTGTTGATTTTTATTTTTTCCGGTGGCAAAGCTTTACTTCCCTTAGTTGGACTCAGTGTATCTGGTGGTGCTTCCATCATTTGACCAGAAAAGCCAAGCAAGCAGATTAAAGTACGGCAAGTCTTACCCTGACTATCCCAATTCTTTTTAGCATTAAGGGCTACTTCCCAAACTCTGTCTTCAAAATAAGCCTCAATTTCGGCATGAACTAAAACTCTGTAGGCAAGAGTTAAGGCTAGCTGCCGATCGGAATATGAACCTAGAGGATTAATCTTAGGAAGAAATTGTTTTTTTAACCTATTTAACTGCTGGGTTAGAGTACGAAATCTAACTGATTTTGGCATACCTCTCAATAACTTACCTCAAACCGTTAAAGATAATATGGTTATCTACGAGTTCAGGTACATTAAACTTTACATCCAAAACCTTTAACAAAGCTTTGCCCCACAGTGAGAGACGAGTATGAGTTGCGCGAATGCTAGTTGTGGTTTTCTCAACAGCTTCTCTGAATTCGCTATTAGATGATGAACATAACTCTTTAAAAGCTTTTTCCACAGCCGCCGGATTATTCTCAGCAGCTTCTCTAATAACTGGATCTGAAAAATAAAAAACCATTACATCTAAAATAGCTCGATTAAACTTACCTCGGTAAGTATTATCACTGCTCAACCACACGCGAAATATATTTTCTTCTCCAAATATTGTAGTGGTTGTTTGCACTGCCTTTTCAAATTGGCTAACTGTATATCTGACCTCAGTTTCTTTCTCTTTCCAATCCTTGTTGAGTTTTTTGCAAGTCATATCCAGGAACACTTTAAGATTACCGCGATAATCGGATAAAAAATGATGGAATCCTACATATCGCAGTAAGAATTCGACATCGCGCATCCGAGGATCGGGATTTTGGGATTTAAGTATTTTTCTTAAAGCCTGATTTTTAATTGATTCGTCATCTAAAAAATTGATGAAATCACCTGGATGCAATGCTTGCCTGAGTTCTTGTGGAGATAGCGGAGTATTTTCTACATTCAGACGGAGAAAAATTTTGTAGAGTAAACTTTCTGTATGCCAATTCCGAATCAATGTAGTACGAAGACTTTGATTATCGAGTGCATCAAGTACAGAACTATGGAGAATATCGTTTTTTATAGCCTCATGCGTACAACCATTGAGTTCAGGTCTAAATTCTAAGTTTTTCAAAGCAAAACTATCGTTGGGAGTTTCGCTCCTTCCATAAAATTGCAGAATCGTAAGCAAGCGTTGCTTGCCGTCAAGAACTACAAATTTTCCGCGCTTTTTATCTTGAGAAGCCAAAACTATATCTGGAATGGGAAATCCCAGAAAAATTGATTCAATAAACCTGCTTTTGCGAGTTATATCCCAAGCATCTCGTCTTTGAAATCTTGGATTAAGTTGAATATTGTCACGAACAAGTTGATCGAGTATGGTGGCTGTCGTCCAATCATTCCCAGCTACAATAATTTCGGAAATTTCGTCTAATACTGATTTGGTATTACCATTAGATTCAAGCTCATAATCTAGAGCTTCATCTTCCTCATCAAAGCTTACTTCTTCTTGTTTTTCTAAGAGGTTTAGTTCAGGCATGACCGCGCTCTACTGGGTAAGTTTAATTTGGATGCAGTATACCTAAGTATAGCAGAAGTCAGAAGCCTTAAGTTATCATAGCAGTAACTAATTTATCGATTATGAAAACGAGCGCTTTTAATTTTTACGGATTTTTAAGCTAGATAGCGAATTTTTCAACTTAAACTCATCAAACTTCACCACTTCCGACTCCGGTTTCCGCGTATCAAAATAGTAGCTGCTAACCGTACCCTCCCCCGTATCAAAAATAGTAAAAGCCGTAATATCATTGCTATCAATATACGGCAGCGGCCGCCCATCTTTCCCCAACAAAGGCGCAACAGTCGGCACCACAGGTTCCAATCCGTTCGGGTCTCCAATAGCGCTGTAATCTTCCCGATATCCCGGCGGCACAAATCGGCGCTTTTCTCCCACAAAAGCACCGTAACTGTTGCCCACATTAGAAGTCTCCAAAAAGTGCATTCCGCTGGAACTTACAAACCGATTCCACAAGTGCGAATGTCCGTAAAATACCAACTGCACCCCCGCTGTTTCTAGCAGCGGCACTACATCCCGAATCAGATAATCTTGCTGTTTCGGATACTCGTAACGCACCATTTTAATCTCGCCATCGAGAGCGCGATCGACTATTTGCACTGGATCGGTATAAGCAGGTACAATATTGTCACCCAGAGAATGCGGCGGGTGGTGAAACATCACAATTTTATATTTTGCCTGCTGGAATTCCGAACTTTTTAACTCTTGTTGCAGCCAATTATATTGAGCGCTGCCCTTGACAATCGGCTCAAAAATATGCTGTCCGTATCCCCATTTTTCGGGATTATTAAAATCTTCGTCCCGTTCCCGATACCGGCCTCTCGCACCCGGATCTAAATTCGGAGTCCGCCAGATATTCGCAACGTACAAAGTCACTAACCGCACGTCGCCAAAAGTCACAGCATAGTAATTTTTACCTCCCGGTAAATTGAAAATCTCGTCATAGGTATCGCTATTAAAACTATTGTTTTTCAGCCAAAATTCGCGAACTGAAGGGTCATTATTGGGATTCAAAGAGGCAGCACGTTGAGCGTATATTTTCTCGGCAGCGGCGCGGGGAAAAGGATCGTTAAATTGGTAATCGAGTTTGCTGTTGGTTGCAAAGCGACCCATGATTTCGTGATTGCCAATGGCGGGAAATAAAGGCGCGTGTTGGATCAGTTCGCCGCCGCTGTAAACGGTTTTGATGCCGTTTTTGTCGAGTTCTGAAAATGCGCGACCTTGCATAGCGGGAAAGAAGGCGCGGCCTCGGTAGTCGTCAAACCATTCGGAAGCGCGATCGGGTATATTAATTAAATCCCCTGCCATAAAAACCGCGTCAACTCTCCCAATTGTTTCGGCTACTTTCTGGAGATTTGCCGCTGTCATCGGCATCAATTGATGGTCGGAAGTGAGGAGGATTTTGAGCGCAATTCCTGCTGCTGGTGTCGGAGAAAGAGTGAATATTTTGCTGCTGACAGATGCGCCGTCTTTCCTTTCGCTGGTGACTCGATAAGGAATGCGAACACCGGGCATTAAATTGGGGACTTCTGCTTCGTGGCGCCAGATGTCGCGGACAATTGGATTGCTGTCAATTATGCTTTGTTTGATTTCATCCGAGATGCGCGAGTCTTTGTCTTCGCGAGTGCGGCTTAGCTTGGTAGTATTTGCCGTCACAACTTGATTCAAATTTTGGCCGTAAGCAACAGTGTTCCGAGTACCGGCAAACTCTGTGAACCAGACAACTCGCACCGAGTTTGCTGTTGGAAGTTGCAAAAACGGATCGGTTAAAAGCTGAGGTTTGTTAAGGTAAGATGGCATCATGAAACCTAGCAAGAGGACAATCAAAATCCAAACAGCAAAAAACCAGGGATTGCGAGAATAACCTTGAGAAAATTCTACTTTATTAGGCAAAGGCGTTAACATAAGTCATTAGTCATTAGTTGTACGGGGGGTTTCACCAGCAAAACAGAACTCCCCACCCAAATACATATAAACCCGCGCCACCAACTCTAAATTTTAAACTACTAACGTTATCAAAAAGTTAAGAAATTAGTAAAATATCTCACATCTAACAAACTTTAACCATTTTTTCACATCTTCCGATCTCTCCATTCTCTTTCTCAGCGCCCTCTGCGCCCTCTGTGGTTCATTAAAAAAATTATCAAAAATGATTGAGACTTGCGATATAAAATTCATAACGCCCTTGCTTCAATCTAAAATCTAAAATCTAAAATCCCATGACCCGCCACCTTCTCAAGGCTAACTGCAAAACCGTACACTTGGGCGGTTTTTCTCCGAATATCGAACCTGCTTTAAGGGTGGATTCGGGCGATCGCATCGATATCGAAACCTATTCAGGATATTATGTTGCTGACAAGGCCCCGCCGAAATTTCTCACGCCCGAATTTTTAGATATTTGTCAGAATTTGCCTCCCAACCGCAAAGTTGGCCCGGGCCCCCACTTGCTAACAGGCCCGATTTATGTTAACAATGCCGAACCGGGAGACGTTTTAGAAATTCACATTGAGGATGTTTACCCAAGTTTACCAGTAGGATTTAATGCAATTCGCGCCGGATGGGGAGCTTTGCCTGAGTATTTCCCCGAACCTAAATTGCGGTTTATTCCGCTAGATTTAGAGCAAAAAACTGCTGAATTTCCCGCAGGTAGCGGCATTCGGATACCCCTGCATCCTTTTTTTGGAATTATCGGCGTTGCCAATGCAGAAATCAACCGTTCTTCTATTCCTCCAGAGCGCTACGGCGGCAATATGGACAATCAGGAACTACAAGCAGGAACGCGGTTATTTTTACCTGTTTTTCTGCGCGGCGGTTTACTGTCCATCGGCGACGGACATTCGGCACAAGGAGACGGTGAAGTTGACGGTACTGCCATTGAAACTTCGATGAACGGGACTATTCAAATCATCTTACGCAAGGATTTACTTCTGAGATTTCCGTTTGCAGAAACGCCGACTCATATTGTGATTATGGGATTTGGTATAACTTTAGATGAAGCGTTTGAGATGGCGGTAAAACAGACGGTTTATTGGCTGCAAACTTTTGCGGGTTTCAAAGAAGAAGATGCTTATGTTTTGTGTTCCCTCTCGGTAAATTTTCGGATTACGCAGGCTGTCAACAATCCTCAAAAAGGAGTTCACGGAATGATTCCCAAGTGTATTTTGCTCGATGTGAACATTATTGACCGCAGAGTTTGAGGTAATATGATAACACGCGATAGACACAAAAATTAGGATCGCGATCGCACACAATACACAAATTTGTCACTGCTGTGGTCGATCGGGATTGCTATTCTGTTGAAAATTAAGGTTAAAATGGGATAAGTTACAAAATCTACCTAAATCGAACTCAACATGAAAAATCAGACTGACGATGTTGCCAAAAAAGATTTAGTCGATCGAGCTTTTGGGAGTGCAGCAATACCAGATCCGACAGCGTGGGTGCACGAACATTATTTTTTGGCTAATTTCGCCGATACTCTGGCTCACATCCAAGAACATATGTCTGATGACAGTTGCGAAACCGGCGAGAATGGTGAATTGGGCGAGGGGATATTATCGCTCGATGCCAAAATTAGAGATATGTTGAGAGCTACTTTTGGCGACGACGGCTGGCAGTATGTCGAAAGTTTATTGTGAGTTTGGTAACATCCCTAAGTATTTATACGTTCATAACTTTAGAGCGTAAGTTATACCAGTTTAAAAAAAGAATCCAACTTTAGACCGGTGATCTAAATCCTTAGATTATCCTTTATTCCCAATTCTTTAACCTCAAATCTCAAATAATATCAGTTTCCTTCCCCAACACAGACTCGCAACTCAGAGTAGCTGCGTGCATTTCCACCCCAATTGAAGTAAATTTGACCTAAGCTGTGGCGGCATTTAAATTGTGTGTCTAAAAAAATCAAAGTCTTGTGGGGTGGGCGTCCCGCCCGCCCTCAATATACAATTTAAATGCGCGACAGCTTATTGTGATGTAGGATACTTTAGATGGGGGAGAAATTACTGTCCCGAGGAATTTCGATCGATCGCAAAAACGCCGCACTTTCTTCTGGCAAAGCAGTATTGATAAACATCCCGCTGCCCAACTCAAATCCAGCTTGCTTGGTGACTCTGGGAATAATTGCGATATACCAGTGAAAGTATTTTGTTCCCCCTTCGGCGATCGGCATCGATCGAATAGTATAGTTGTAATCGGGATTGTTCAATCCGTAATAAAGCTTAGCCAGTACAGTTTTCAAAGTATCAGCAAGATCCGTAATTTCCCCATCAGTAAGGTCATCAAATGAAGAGGAATGTCGGCGCGGAAAAATCCAAGTGTGAAACGGTGAAAGTGCAGCGTAAGGGATAAAAGCCACAAAATCTTTACTCTCACAAATCACTCTTTCTCTCGCCGCTAATTCATCTTCCACAGTCCGGCAAAACAGACATTCTCCCGTGTCGTCAAAATATCTAATAGCTTCGTCGATGCGGCTGCGAAATTGGCTGGGTACAACGGGCGTCGCTGCTATCTGCGAGTGGGGGTGTTCGAGAGAAGTTCCGGCACTTTCCCCATGATTTTTGAAGATAATAATTGTTTCAATGTGGGGATTTTTTCTAATTTCTACATAGCGCTGGCGGTATACTAAAAGTATGTTGGCAACTTCTTCAATGCTCAACAAAGCTGTCGTCAAATCGTGTCGCGGATGTTCTACAATTACTTCGTGCACGCCGATTCCCGCCATCCTGCGGTGAATTCCCGATGATATCCTCATCCATTCTGCTGTCGGGGAAAGGGCGGGATATTTGTTGGGAATTGCCCTGACTTTCCAGGCAGTGCGTGAAGCGAAGCTATCCCGTAGGGAATCGCCCAAACGGCAAGTTTCTAAGGTTGCGTCTTCCTCATTTCCCACGCAAAACGGGCAATCGGCACGGTGCGGAGGCACTAATGTTTCGCACTTTTTTGGGTTGGCGAATTGATCCGGTCTTTTCGCCCGTTCGGTGGCGATGATTACCCAATCTCTGGTAATTAGATTTTGTCTAAGTTCAGACACTTTCTTAGGTTCAGTTTCAGGGTCTCTCCGTTTCTAATTCTAGAGAACGACTTGTATTTTGTCACTCGGCTTTGTAAATTTTTAACAAATCTTGATTTCTAATTTGAGCAGCAGTTTCCCAACAGCAGTTAACAACATTTAGAACCAGCGATAGAGGGCGATTAGGGACTCAAGGGGTTTCTCCCCTACAGAATATCTGTCTAGGCAGTAGGTTAAGCACAGATTTTAACCTGAGAGATTAAGCCAACTGCAACTGCACATTCTGCAACTTGCAAATCGCTTTCAACACTTGCGCCAACAAGAGCGATCGCTCTCGGTCAATCAAATTCAATTCCGGTAAAATCTGATAAGTACAAGGATTTCCCCGCGTCACCCGCACAAACCGATAACTTTCGCCATTCGTCGTCAATCCCCAAACAGACGATTGCTGCTGCAAACTTTTATAAGTATAAGTCAGGAGTTGCGGCAAACCAGTCAAAGGTGCGATCCTCTTCGAGGGCTTCGCTAACGCACTATTTTTCGCCTCGACTACCAAAATCCAAAACTGTGCAGCCGCGAGCTCTGCCTCCGGCTGATTTACGGCTAAAACATCCAAGCGCCCTTTAATTAAAGTATCCCCATCCTCAACCTCGATCGGGATGCTATCTTCCATTGTCAGCACCACAGGAACTTGAAAAAATCCCGTTAATCTCATTAACGGTGAAAGTGCTAAAAACTTAACCAATTCTTCAGAAACTTTACCTGCTTCTAGATACCGCCAAAAGTCATTGCTGATTTCCAACAGTTGCTGTTGTTCAAAATCCGTCAGAGGTTCCAGAGAGAAAAAATCAGTAAAACCTCCTCCTGTTTGTCTTTCCAGTTTGAGAAGGCGGCGAACGTCGTTTAGAGAGAGTTGGCTTGCTTCTAAATTTTGCGTCATGGCTTTTGTGCGATCGGCTGTTAATGTCAGTTATCAAATCAATTATAAAAGCATTACCATCGGATTTGTTATGATATAATCATACCAGATATCGCTCCTGTAAATCGGGTAGATTGTATGAAAGCAATTAAAGTGATGGCAACGATCGACGATCGAGGACAATTGTGCGTTGGTGAACCGCTCAAGTTATATCGCAACAGCCGAGCCGAAGTAATTGTGCTGGTTCCCGAAGTAACAGAAATTAATCAAGAGAAGCAATCTCATGAAGCCAACCACCAAACCACGCAACTAGAAGACTACTTCAACTTCCTCAGACCTGACGATATTCGGCTCAAAGGTTCCCGCATTGGCATCGAAACCATTCTCTATGAATACCTGTTTCGCGCTCGAACTCCCGAAGAAATTGCTAACGTTTATACATCGCTCACCCTGGAACAAGTTTATGCGACTATTTTGTATTACCTGCACAACAAAGAAGCAGTCGGTAAATACATAACCGAATGGCTGGAATGGGGCGAAGAAATGCGAGAAGAACAACGTCGCAATCCTCCTCCAGTGACAGAAAAACTTCACAAATTTAAAGCAGAAAGAGAGGCAAGGAGCAAAGCTGATGCCAATCCAGTATCTCTTTGATGAAAATGTCGATCCTGCGTATGTTAACCAAATTCGCAGGCGCAATCCCGATCTGGTTGTTCTAGCAGTGGGAGAACTAACAGCACCTTCTAAAGGCACTCTCGATCCAGAAATTCTTATTTGGTGTGAAATCCACAATTTCATTCTTGTTACCAACAACCGCCGCTCTATGCCAGTTCATTTAACAGAGCATTTAGAGCAAAATGGTCATGTCCCAGGAATCTTTATCCTGAATTCCAAGCTGAGTATCGGTCAAAATATTGAACTACTGCTTCTGATTTATGAAGCATCATTTGATAATGAGTACCAAGATATAATTTACAATTTACCAGTGCTATAATTTCTAATACAGTCCCAACATTTACAAATTTCCCCAAAGTCTTAAGGAAAATAAACATACTTTTGCCCCAACTTATGCAAACAATAGTTAAAAAGACGAACCGAAGTGAAAGTTAAAAGCAATGTCACAAGATACCATCGAATCAATTCTGCATGAAAAACGGCTATTTCAGCCGCCCGCTGAATTCTCCCAAAAAGCTCACATCAAAAGCCTAGAAGAATACCAAGCCCTCTACGACAAAGCCAAAGCTGACCCCCAAGCATTCTGGGCAGAACTTGCCGCCGAAGAATTGCACTGGTTCCAAAACTGGGATACCGTGCTCGACTGGCAGCCGCCTTTTGCTAAATGGTTTGTCAACGGTAAAATTAACATTTCCTACAATTGTCTCGATCGCCACTTAACCACTTGGCGCAAAAATAAAGCCGCCCTGATTTGGGAAGGCGAACCCGGAGACTCCCGCACCCTCACCTACGCGCAACTCCACCGCGAAGTCTGCCAAATGGCGAACGTCATCAAACAATTGGGAGTCCAAAAGGGCGATCGCGTCGGCATTTATATGCCCATGATTCCCGAAGCTGCGATCGCCATGCTAGCCTGCGCCAGAATCGGTGCAGTACACAGCGTTGTTTTTGGCGGTTTTAGTGCAGAAGCTTTGCGCGATCGGCTTAACGACGGCCAAGCAAAACTCGTCATCACCGCTGACGGTGGCTTCCGCAAAGATACCGCCGTCGGCCTCAAAACACAAGTAGACAAAGCATTAGCAAATAATGCCACACCCAGCGTTACCAACGTTCTCGTAGTTCAGCGCACCAAACAGAAAATTGACATGGAACCAGGGCGCGATCATTGGTGGCACGATTTGCAAAAAGGTGCATCGGCAAATTGTCCCGCCGAACCGATGGACAGCGAAGATATGCTGTTCGTACTCTACACCAGTGGCAGTACCGGCAAACCGAAAGGTGTCGTCCATACAACCGGTGGTTATAACCTTTATACCCACATGACAACCAAATGGATATTCGACCTCCAAGATACCGATGTTTACTGGTGTACTGCTGATGTCGGCTGGATTACTGGACACAGTTATATTGTCTACGGGCCGCTGTCCAACGGTGCGACAACTTTAATGTATGAAGGTGCTCCTCGCCCTTCAAATCCTGGCTGTTTTTGGGATGTAATTGAAAAATACGGCGTCACCGTTTTCTATACTGCACCCACCGCCATCAGAACATTCATGAAAATGGGCGAACACTTGCCCAACGCGCGCAATTTGTCATCTTTACGACTGTTAGGAACCGTCGGCGAACCGATCAATCCCGAAGCTTGGATGTGGTATCAACGAGTAATTGGCAAGTCGAATTGTCCGATCGTCGATACTTGGTGGCAAACAGAAACCGGGGGAATTATGATTACCGCTTTGCCCGGTGCAATTCCTACAAAACCCGGTTCTGCAACCCTACCGTTCCCCGGAATTGTGGTCGATGTTGTTGACCAAGATGGCGAACCAGTCACTAAGGAAAGCGGCGGTTATTTAGTGGTGAAACATCCTTGGCCGGGAATGATGCGTACACTTTACAACGATCCCGATCGCTTCCGCCGCACTTATTGGGAATATTTGCACCCGAAAGATGGCGAATTCGTCTACTTTGCAGGGGACGGGGCGCACAAGGACAAAGACGGTTATTTCTGGGTAATGGGCCGCGTTGACGATGTAATTAATGTGGCCGGACACCGACTCGGCACAATGGAAGTCGAGTCAGCTTTGGTATCGCATCCAGCCGTGGCGGAAGCTGCGGTTGTCGGTAAACCCGACGAGATTAAAGGTGAGGAAATTGTCGCCTTTGTCACGCTGGACAACTCGCAGCAACCTAGCGATGAATTGGCTAAGGAGTTGAAGCAGCACGTTGTTAAGGAAATTGGGGCGATCGCCCGTCCCGGCGAAATTCGATTTACTGATGCTTTGCCGAAGACTCGAAGCGGGAAGATTATGCGGCGTTTGCTGCGTTCTTTGGCTGCGGGACAAGAGGTTTCTGGGGATACTTCGACTTTGGAAGACCGGACGGTTTTGGATAAGTTGCGGGGAGGTGCGTAGGGGTATTTTGTAACCGCAGATAAACGCGGATAGTAGTCTGGTTTATCTGCGGTTAGATTGAGATCGCTCTTTTTCCTTAAATCAACAGAGCGCTCGCCTTTTACTTAAACAATAAATAACTAGGATTAGGTAAAATCAATTAATTAGCTCAATGGAGATTGTATGCAATGAATACTCAGCTAGCACCATTTCAACAAGATGATTTGTGGGGATATCGAGATGAAAACAATGAAATAGTAATTTCGCCTGAATTCAATTATGCTCATGAGTTCTCGGAAAGTCTAGCAGCAGTGAAGATAGTAGAAAAGTGGGGTTATATTGACAATCTTGGAAAGATAGTAATACAGCCTAGATATGATAGTGCTGGAAAATTTTATAGTGGTCTTGCAAGAGTTAAAGTTGGTAATAAGTATGGATATATCAACAATGTCGGGCGAATGCTAATTCAACCTAAATTTGATTGGTCTGGAAACTTCGGCGAAGGCTTAATTCCAGTTAAAATTGATGAAAAAATAGGTTATATTGATAAGATGGATAACGTAATTATAACCCCTCAATTTGACAAGGCGATTAGTTTTTCGGAGGGTATTGCAGCAGTCAAAATAGATAATAAATGGGGGTATATAGATCAGAGTGGTCGCCTACTAGGTAAGCTGGAATTTGATGAAGCGACTCAACTTTGTGAGGGTTTAGGGCGAGTCAAAGTTGGTAATAAATGGGGGTATGTTAATCAGAAAGCTCAAATGGTAATTCAATGCCAATTTGATGAAGTTGCTGACTTTACAGAAGGAATTGCTCAAGTGATGAAGTCCAATGAAATTTATCATATTGACAAAATGGGTGATGTATTATGGTAACTAGCCTGAGTTGGGTATTCAAGAATTATCTAGGTAAAGCTAAGTTATCAGCTAATTCAAGAGTTATCAGAGAAATTACCTCAACATCCCTTGAGACACGCCATGCTCCCAGAAACCGTCCAGTTGCAAATTCCTTTTCAAGTCCTGCTAGATGCGATCGCCTCCCTCCAACTCGAAGAAAAACGCCGACTTTGGCAAATCTTAAATGAAGAAATTACTCAAGCAGAAACCAACCAGCCCTCTCAAGTTCTGATTCAAAATAACAACGGATCGGATTACCAACCCACAGGGGAAATCTTGACTGCGACAGAAATACGCGATCGCTATCCCCGCGAGTGGGTGCTAATTGCTGATACTGAATCCGACGATTTATGGAATGTGATTCGCGGTGAAGTCTTAGCTCATTCACCGGAGCGAGAAGAAATAGACCGAGCTTTGACAAAATTTAAAGATATCCGGTCAATTTCTATAGAATACACTGGTCCTATTCCTGATGACTATTCGGCGATATCGTGACTTCACAAAGACTTTATCGGTGTTCGCGTTACGGAAATTTACTCGTCTTAAAAGCTGCTGCCTCTAGCACAAGTAATACTGTCAGACAATTCAGATTATTAGTTGATACAGGCTCAACTTATACCGTCTTGCGGGTAAATATATTAGAAGCTCTTGGTTGCGATATCCAAAATCCTCTACGCAGAATTAGGACATCAGCAGGTGGCGGTATTGTCGAAGCACCAGTAGTATCTGTGCCTTGGTTTAATTGCTTGGGCGAGCGTTTAGAAAATTTTCCTATAGTTGCCTACACGTTACCTGCGACCACTTTTGTAGACGGTCTGCTAGGGATGGATTTTCTTACTCCTATGCAAGCTGTTATCTATGCTAAAGAGGGAGAGATTCGCATTCGTTAAAAATACAAGCTACAATCAAGATAATTTCTGGACTGGATCTGAGCGCGATGCCTCCACTACTAAGCAAAACCACAGACCAACGCATTGTCCATCATGGAATGTGGGAACGGTTTAAATTTATCCAAAAGGGCTTTGAAGGCTCCCCTGGGGTGCGACTATTTTACTATGATGGGACGATCGAGATTCTGATGCCTGGAGAAGACCACGAAACTTTTGCTCATGTTATCGGTTACTTAGTAACTACCTTTCTCGTCGAACAGGGAATTTTCTTCAAGCCCACAGGGGCAATGACGCAGGAAAGATCGGGAGTTGTCTCTGTGCAAGCAGATGAATCCTACTGCATCGGGAGTGTAAAACCGATTCCAGATTTGTCGATCGAAGTTGTCTTTACCAGTGGAGGAATCAGTAAGTTAGAGCGCTATAAACCTTTGGGTGTTCCAGAGGTTTGGTTTTGGGAAGATGGATTACTGAAGATATATCATCTCCAAGACGGTAGCTATGAAAAGAGCGATCGCAGTCAGCTACCCGGACTCAATAACCTCGATCTCGATTTGATGAAACGCTGTATTTTGATGGCCGAAACTGATGCTGGGGAAGCTATTAGAGCGTTCCGTCAAGAGATGTAGCCGATCGCAAGCAATATTTGAGTGTGGGTGCAGCGATCGCCAGCATACTACAGTTAGGAGATCGCTCTTTTGTTATCCGATCGGTCAATTAATGATTGAAGATGAAAAGCTCAAGCTGATTGTATTCGACCCAAATCAAGAGGCGATCGTAAAATGGATACTTTAGCTAACTTTAGAAACACGATTAAAACAGTTCTCGAACCTTACAAAAAAATTCCTTACTATCATGGCGATATAATTTGTAAAGCCGTGTTTGATGAAAAATCTGATTGTTACCTGCTAGTTAATTTAGGCTGGGATAAAGCCAAACGAATTCACGGCTGTTTGGTTCATATAGATATTATTGATGATAAGATTTGGGTACAGCGAGATGAGACAGAATACGGCATGACGAAAGAACTTGTAGCTGCTGGAATTTCCAAGGATTCCATTGTTTTAGGTTTTCATCCTGCAGATGTCAGACCCCATACAGGTTATGCAGTTGTGTAGTTAATGAATTATTTGGCTCATCTATTCTTATCAAAAGGCACGCCAGAATCCCTGATTGGCAACCTCTTAGGAGATTTTGTCAAAGGTTCTGCCGTCAACCTTTATTCCGAGGAAATTAGAAAGGGCATCGATTTGCACCGCAAAGTAGATAGTTACACGGACTCTCACGCAATAGTGCGATCGAGTAAAAGCCTTGTTTGCGCCGATAGACGCAGGTTTGCTGGAGTTTTGATAGACGTGTTTTACGACCACTTCTTGGCTAAAAATTGGCTGGAATATTCAGAAATTCCGCTCCGGGATTTTTCTCAGAATGTCTATAAAATATTGCAAGACAACCGCGATATATTACCTGACTCTCTCCAGCGTTTGCTGCCCACAATAATTGCCCGCGACTTGCTTTCATCTTATCAGGAAATTGCCGAAATCGGCATCACTCTTACAAGAATGTCGGCGCGACTCAAACGGACAAATAACTTGGCAAGCGGCATAGAAGATTTGACAGCTAACTATCAGCGATTAGAATCAGATTTTCGAGATTTTTTCCCCGATTTGATAAAATACGCCACAGTTGACAAATATTAATACAAACAACAAAAATTACAGTTGCTATTGATAACGAACTCGTGTATGATCCAACCGATACCTGCATGAAATCTCAAGTGCAACAGGGTTCACAATATGGCAACCAGAATTCCGAACCTGCAAATAACTAAAGTAGTTGATGGCGACAGCATCAAAATTTCTCTCAACGGCAAAACCGAGGCTCTGCGCCTGATTTGCGTCGATACCGAAGAAAGTCATTCGGGAGGTTCCAAACCTGTAACGGCAGCGGGGAAAGCAGCTTCGGAAATGGCTAAAAAATACTTCGGCACAGCAGATGGCGGACTTGCTCAAATTGACATAGAATTTGATACAGACGATTCGGTTGAAGTGGCTCTACAAAAACACCGCGACAACTACGGGCGTCTCCTCTGTTACGTACATAAAGACGGAGAAAATTACAATCTTAAACTGATTGAAGAAGGCTGGAGTCCTTACTTCGTCAAATACGGGCGCTCCAGATTGTATCACCGACAAATGACTGAGGCAGAATCGGCGGCAAAAGCTTACAATCTGATGATTTGGAATCCGATTATCAATGCCAAAGTCCCCTCTCGCAACTATGCTAATTTACTGCCTTGGTGGTCGATGCGAGGCTCGATTGTTGAAGAGTTTCGGTTGTCGGAAGCAACGGCAGGAGCGCTTTCTTTGAGGTTGCACTACCCGAAAATATTAGCGGCTTCTGAGAAAGCTAAATCTATTACTATTTTCTGCGATTTGCAGGCGGGAATTACTAAATGGATCGGCGGAAGCGCTCTAATTTATGCTGGTTCGGTGTATCATAAATTAGATTTGTGGATACCAAATGCTGAAACTGATGAAAGAGCTCCCTTGAAGCGGCTAATCGAGAAGCGTTATGCGGGTCTGGGACGGGGATATGTGTATGTCAGTGGGAAGGTAGAACAATACAAAGGGAGGCCTCAAATAGTTTTGAAGGATATCAAACAACTTTCAGACTTTCCCCCACAAAAGTGAATTTTACATAAATTTAATTAAAAAAATTGCAGGACAAATGGAACGATGAAGACTGTTCTCCGGGGAACGCGATTGAATTTTGGGCGATTCCCTACCGCAACGGGATCGCACGCGCGTTCGGGATAGCTTGGCTTCACGCATTTTTGAAAATTTAATTAGCATTACGGTTGACAATCGAAAATTATTCTGTCTTTTTTATTAGGCTAAATCAATTCATACTATAATAGTATAATGGTCAATCTGTAGCTGCCAATAGCTGCGCGATCGATCCACACTCCAGAGACTTAAAAGCTATGTGCCAATTACTGGGAATGAACTGCAATGTTCCGACAGATATTTGCTTTTCTTTTGAGGGTTTTTCTGCAAGGGGGGGCAAAACTGACGTTCATCAAGACGGTTGGGGAATTGCTTTCTTTGAAGGTTTGGGATGTCGCCTTTTTATAGACTCTAAACCTGCGATTGCTTCTCCGGTTGCAGAAGTAGTGCGTCGCTATCCCATTCATTCAACTAACGTCATTGCTCACATCCGCAAAGCTACGCAAGGCGAAATTGCTCTGGAAAACTGCCACCCTTTTATTCGGGAACTTTGGGGACGTTATTGGGTGTTTGCTCACAACGGAAATCTCGAAAATTTTGATCCAGAATGTACCGGAGTTTACAAACCGGTTGGCAAAACTGACAGCGAAAAAGCATTCTGTTTGATATTAGAAAAGCTGCGCTCTACTTTTCCTCAAAGTAAGCCTGCTTTAGCAGAAATTTACCCGGTACTGGAGGAAATTACTAAAAGTTTGGCAGAACACGGAATTTTTAATTATTTACTTTCCGATGGAGAACACTTGTTCACCCACTGTTCTACTAATCTGCATTATATTGTGCGACAAGCACCTTTTGCTAGCGCTCACTCGATCGACGAAGATGTAACAGTCGATTTTCGGGAATTGACCAACGAGGGCGATCGCGTGGCTGTTATTGCCACTTTTCCTCTGACAGATAACGAAGTTTGGACGCAAATTCAGCCGGGAGAATTGCTGGTATTTCAGGATGGTTTGCCGCTCTCTTCTGGGCTGCTGGAGTTAAGTTAACGGGACTTAAACAAATTTCAAGCCTAAACAGAACATCGAACCTGCTATGTGTTACGCAAATACGTCACCATTATCTTCCAGCCAAGGGACAAATCGATAAGATATAGTTGTTAAGCTGACAAGGCAGAGCGTAAATGTTTTCACAGGTTTGTTTCCCCAAAACCTTCTCCATCCTCCTGTTAACTGTTGGCAAATAATCAAACGGCTCTTTCGTACTTACTCTGCTAAAAATGTAGAAAAGTTTCAGCTAATCAAAGCTCTAATTTCAAAGTTATTAAAGTTTTTCAACCTAAATTCACAACGCTTTAATAATTTGGTAGAGGTGCATAGTTAGGGAAATCGGGTAGAATCATTTAGCTCCACTTTCTTAACTTCCTTCTCTATCAATTGTCCCCCTTGCGGTTATAAAAATGTCAGAAACAATGGTCTGACTTATTGTGGCAAGCAAAACTTTAAAGGTAAAGAGTGTCTCTGACAGTTTGTTTGCCGATCTCTGGTGTTTTATCCATCATTATAACGATTATTGAAGTTAGTGAAAAAATATCTTAACCATGACTATGCAGGACTACCAATTATCGCATTGGGAAACTGACAGAGTATTTCACGTTTCCCAATGTCAAGCTTATGCGGAATGATTTGTACGGGTCTGATTCCATTGAGGTTGGTAATCAAACAACCATTTGAACTGCAAGTCAGCCAACCAAGTAGGAGTGAGCTTGTAAATGCCGTTCCGCAACAAACATCCGATCGCCGTATCCGCCTGCCCCAATTTGCCTATTTGTCTGGAACTATTGAATACGCGAGTAACTCGCTGAGCGCGGCTGGCTTCAAACTGCCGCAATAGGTAAGGAACAGTATCGCCACCAGCTTGGCTAGTACATAGGAGTTTCGCTAGTTCAAAAGAGTCTTCCACCGCCATACAGCCCCCTTGACCGATACTCGGTTGAACTGGGTGGGCGGCATCCCCGATTAAGGTAACTCGCCCTTGCCCCCATTGGGTTCCCAGCGGTGGCCGATCGACAATATCATCTCGGTAAATTTTCTCCCGATCGAGAGCCTCGATGATAGCGGGTACTGGGTCAGCATAGCCTTTAAACAGCGAGCGCAAGGCATTCAAGGAACCGCCCAGTGCATCGTCATTACCGCCCGCTGGGGTATTGTTGAAAGCATAGAAAGCAAACCGACCGCCACCGACATCGAAGTAGCCAAAACGAGTGCCCTGACCCCAGAATTCTGCCCAACTGTATTGTGGATCTAGTGGTAAGCCAGAGCCATCAAAGTAGCCTCTCCAGCAGCAAGTCCCACTGTAAACAGGCTCCTCTAACCGCTCCCTACCATTGAGCTTAGCCCGTACCTTGGAGTAAAGACCATCTGCGCCTACTAAGATGTCACCCTCAGCAGTGCGACCATCAGAGAAAAAGACCCGAATGCCGTTGCCCGTGTCCTCAAATTTCTCAAAGGCAGCGCCAGTCCGCACAGTTCCCTCTGGCAAGGCTTCCCATAAAATCTGCTGAAGTTCAGGTCGCAGGAGGCACACACCCAAGTCATCTTCGCCTATGAATTGAGGAGCGTTAATGTAGAGGGGTTCCGCTTTTTGGTCAAAAAACCCACCTTTGAGGATCTTGCCTCCCTGCTGGTAGAAACGCTGGTAAATCTGCCCTGATTGCAAAAGCTTGTAGACGCGCAAAGCATTGCGTTGGATGAATATGCCTCCGGGCCCGGAAAGCATAACATCCAGACCGCGCTTCTCGTATAGTTCAACTGCAATGCCCACATCGAGACAGGCACGGGCTAGGGTCAGACCGCCAATTCCACCCCCGATGATAATTACCTTTGATACTGAAGCCATATTATTGGGTGAGCTGTACAACATGAAAAAATTTAGGAAATTAGCTGGTGATTTGGCTGAACCTCTCCAAAAATTTCTAAATTTACCTGGAAATTAACTTTATGTTCATCCATTTCGCTCATCTGCGCCTTTCTTAACTTGATTGTGCAGAGCCAACAAATATCAACACTTTGACACTCCCCGGTCTAAAGGCGTGGGGATTCTTAATTCATCGACTGACCTTTAAGCACCATGTCCTTGCGGCAGTCCTTAAACCTTTCAACCGTACAATAGTACAAATTGACGAGTCTAATTCACAGTAACCCGCCTAGGGTCTATCTCCAAAAGCGTACGCTTGATACAAGCAAGCGAGTTTGGGTATGCCCTACCCTACTTAACAAATCAAGAAATTGTTTGTTTTTACTGGTTTAAGGATGGGTTGATCCTTTAGCTGTTTTAAGAGTTTTCGCCGCTCTGCGTCCCCCGGTTTATACCTAAAAGTGTGTCTTAACTGTTTCACGAGGGTATTGCGAGTTTAACCTTGACGATTTTAGTATACTACAAATACCAGCAATTCCTGATTTTTAGGAAGGGATTTAAGAAATTAAAGCCGCCCTAGAAGGAGGGGGTTTTAAACCCAATTTCCTGATAAATGCTAAATTAACGATTCGCTTTGGTCAAACAGTTTTACAGGCGATCGCGTGATGGTCTAGCGGGGAATGAAGTCCCACTGTTGCCCACCAACGACAACAGCAAATCCTTCTGAGAAGAAATTCACATCCGCGTATTGGGGTCGGGCAGCCCACCGGGAGCATCTCATATTTGTAAAAACACTTCTTCTGGCTCCTTCCTTCTTCCTCTTTCCTCCTGCCTCCTTCCTTCTTCCTCTTTCCTCCTGCCTCCTGCCTTAAAACTCCAATTTCTAGCTTAACTGCAAAAGTGAGATGCTCCCCAGCCCACCGACCTCGGCGGTCAATAAATCCCCAATTAGCCGAGAATCCTTGAGGATCAAAACTAACGTATAACGTATGCAGCGGCTAACCCAGAGAGTAGTTACAGATTTGGTTGCTGCCTAGCTTCCCACTGTCCCCGAACTGACAACAGAGGGATTAATTCGGTTGAACAGCCGCTAGAATTTGTCCGGCTGTCACTGTTTTTCCCTTTTCACAAAACAACTGAGCGACAGTGCCCGCACCATCAGCAGTAATAGCAATTTCCATTTTCATCGCTTCCAAAATTAACAGGCGATCGCCCTCAGCAACCGCATCTCCCACATTAACCAGCACCTGCCAAACATTGGCCGAAACGTGAGCGACAACTGCCTCACAGCCGATCGGCAAAGTAACCTCCGCCGCCGTGTCAGAAGCCACATCCGCCGAGGATTCTGCGGCAGATTCAGCTTCAAATTCCCCGGATGCGGCCCAGCGATCGCGCTCTGCATTAAATGCGGCCTGCTGCTGCGCTTTAAACTCAGCCGCACTGCCCGCAATAGAATGCAAAAACTCATTGTATTCTCTCAAATTAAAAGTGATTTCCTCAACCTTTAATTTAAACTTCCCTTCGATAAATGCTTCCCGGCAGCGGTGCAATTCCTCATGAGAAACCGGATAAAATCGGATTTGGTCAAAAAAGCGCAAAAGCCAAGGTTTACCAGACTGGAAATCCGCCGTTTGTTTGAACCGATTCCACATTTGCACTGTGCGGCCGACAAATTGATAACCTCCCGGCCCTTCCATCCCGTAAACGCACAAATACGCGCCCCCAATGCCAACTGCATTTTCAGGAGTCCAAGTGCGGGCGGGATTGTATTTAGTAGTAACCAAACGGTGGCGCGGATCGAGGGGAGTTGCGACGGGCGCGCCTAAATAAACGTCTCCCAAACCCATTACTAAATAGCTAGCATTAAATACAATTTCTCTGACTTGTTCGATGCTGTCAAGCCCGTTTATGCGGCGAATAAACTCAATATTTCTGGGACACCAAGGTGCATCCGATCGCACAGACTGCATATATTTTTCAATGGCCAACAGCGTCGATTCATCTTCCCAAGATAAAGGCAAGTGCACAATTCGCGCCGGCACTTCCAAATCCTCGATCGCCGGAAGTTCCGCCTCCGCCGCAATCAGCGCCTGCATTAGCTGCTGTTGCGAAATCTGGCGGCCCTCAAAGTGAATTTGGAGCGATCGCATTCCCGGCACTAATTCGATCACACCGGGCAACGGATTTGCTTTCAACTGTGCCATCAATGCGTGCGCCCGAAAACGCAAATTTAAATCCAGCACCAACGGGCCGTATTCAACTAGAATATATTTATCCCCAGCTTGACGGTAAGTAACAGCAACCTGTCCCGGAAATTCAGGAATTTCGTGCAAAATTGGAGAAGCGGAAACTGCGGGCAATTTCTCCGCATTTTCCCCAAAAACAGGCAAGCAAAAAGTAGCAATTTGCCTATTTTGTGCTAATTCCCGCTGCAAAGCTTCAGCAAAACTCAAACAGTGAAAGCGAATGCTGTCCCCCGGTTTCAGTTGCCCGATTTTCCACAATTCCGACTGCACAATAGTAGCAGGACACACAAAACCTCCCAAACTCGGGCCGTCAAGACCGAGAATTACCGGCATATCGCCCGTAAAGTCGATCGTGCCGATCGCGTAAGCATTATCGTGAATGTTAGACGGGTGCAAACCCGCTTCTCCTCCGTCTTGACGCGCCCAAGTCGGTTTCGGGCCGATCAGCCGAATGCCCGTCCGCGTCGAGTTGTAATGCACCTGCCATTCTGTGGAGAAAAACATTTCCATGTCTGACTCAGTAAAGAAATCCGGCGCGCCGTGAGGCCCGTACAAAACACCAATTTCCCAATTATTGCTGTAGGTGGGAATTAGTTCGGGAGGCAAAGATAATTCCGCTTCCAGAGTTGCAGTTTGATGCAGTTTAAGCACATCTCCCGGACGCAGCGTGCGGCCGGCGTGTCCGCCAAATTTGCCCAGTACAAAAGTTGATTTGCTGCCCAAATAATCGGGGACATTCAAGCCGTGTTTGACTGCTAAATAAGTGCGGTAGCCGCCGCCTTGAATGGCTTTTAACTTGAGAATGCTGCCAGCTTTAACGGGAATTGCCGTCCAAAACGGCACCGATTCGCCGTTTAGCGTTCCCTTCATAGTTGCACCGGTTAAACTAATAACTGTATCGGCATTAAAGCGCAGAGTTGGGCCTGTCGCTGTGAATTCCAATCCTGCTGTCGATTCAGGATTTCCTACTAAACGATTTGCCGATCGAAATGCCAGATGATCCATCGGCCCAGAAGGTGGCACGCCAACATCCCAATAGCCAATCCGCCCCGGATAATCTTGAATGCTGCTGTAGGTTCCCCCATCCAATACATCGATCGTTAAAGGGGCGTATTCAAAAGAGTTTAAAAAGCGCGTGCTCAGTTCGCCCCGGCTGAATCGGGAATCGTCCAAAATCTGGCGCAGGTAATCTAAATTAGTTTCAATTCCCGCTATTTCACTGGCATCTAAAGCAGCTTTTAGTTGAGCGATCGCCTGGGTTCGATTATCCCCGCAAACGATTACTTTGGCTAGCAGCGGATCGTAAAAAGGAGTAACCTCCGTGCCGCTTTCTATCCAACTGTCGCAGCGGACGTTTTCGGGAAACGCAACTTGATTCAGCAACCCGGAACTCGGCTGAAAATTCTTGCCGGCATCTTCCGCATAAATTCGCACCTCAATTGAGTGTCCCTGCGGCCGATAGCGGTACTCTTCCAGGGGGAACAAATCTCCCGAAGCCTGTTTTACCATCCACTCAACGAGGTCGATGTTGTTGACAGCTTCAGTAACGCCGTGCTCGACTTGCAAGCGCGTGTTGACTTCCAAAAAATAAAACTGTTTTGCATCGACATCAAATACAAATTCAACAGTACCCGCTGACTGGTAATTTACCGCTTTTCCCAACCGCACGGCTGCACCGTACAACTGATTTCGCTGTTCGTCGCTAATAGCAGGGGCGGGGGTCTCTTCTATTACTTTTTGATTGCGGCGCTGCACCGAACAATCTCGCTCGCCCAAGGCTATGACATTTCCTTTGCCATCTCCAAAGATTTGGACTTCTATGTGTCTGGCTGTTTGAATGTATTTCTCTAAAAAAACGCCGCTTTGTTTAAAATTGCTTTTACTCAAACGCTGTACTTTTTCAAAGGCTTCTGCCAAATCTCGATCGCCAAAACAAGCCTGCAAACCGATGCCGCCGCCGCCTGCGGTACTTTTGAGCATCACCGGATAGCCGATCGCCCCAGCCGCTTTTTGGGCATCCTCTAAACTTGCTAAAAGTTCGCTTCCGGGAGTTAGCGGCACTTGATTTGCAGCGGCTATTTCCCGCGCGGTGTGCTTCAATCCAAAGCAGCGCAACTGACTCGGAGTCGGGCCGATAAATGCAATATTTTCGCTTGCACAAGCTTCGGCAAATTCAGCATTTTCGCTCAAAAATCCGTAACCCGGATGGATAGCTTGAGCTTTTGTTTGGCGCGCAACTTCGAGAATGCGATCGAACCGCAAATAACTCTCGGCTGCGGCGGCTGCACCGATACAAACGGCTTCGCTGGCGGCAAAAACGTGCGAGGCGCGGGCGTCGGCTTCAGAATATACTGCTACCGAAGCAATTCCGAGGCGATCGAGGGTGCGGATAATTCGGCAGGCAATTTCACCGCGATTTGCAATCAAAACTTTGTTAAACATTTAGGGAATTGGGAATTGGGAATTGCATTGGTGTCTGCTTACATCTTGTACTATCCTGAAGAGCAGGCAGGATGCCTGTTCCACAAAGAGTGAATTTTCTTGTGGGCCTAACAGGCAGGATGCCTGTTCCACAAACATTAAATTTTCTTGTGGCCTAACAGGCAGGATGCCTGTTCCACAAACATTAAATTTTCTTGTGGGGTGGGCTTCTAGCCCAGCCCTGTCAAGGTGTTTGCTGAGCTTGATCTGGAAGTCCTGTCTGCACGGCAGTCTCGATAGTGTATTCCGAAGAACAGAAGGTAGGCTGGGAATAGGATAAGCGAGGAAAAAGTTGATGCTAGAAGCAATATTTGACAGATTTGTCCAAAAAACTCCCATCACCATCATGGTGCGAGGTCTAATGGAGCGTATATTGAGCCATGAGCAAATGGATAGCATTTTTGAGAAAAACGCTCAAAGCCAATATACACGGGAGTTATTGTTCTCCAGTCTTGTAGACATGATGAGTTTGGTGGTTTGTGGCATTTATCCTTGCGTCAATGCTGCGTATCGACACAAAGCGACTGAACTTAATGTGAGTCGCAGGGCTGTCGATCAAAAACTGTCGGGAATAGAACTGGCTGTCAGCGCAGCAGTGTTGAGAGAGACCTCGGCCTCGATGGCAACTTTAATGGAGCTGATTGGAGGTGTTCCTCATCCCATCTTATCAGGTTATCCAATCAGAGGATGTTTTAAAAGTAGGAGTGAGCTAAAAATTATGCAAGCCGTCGAACCATAATACGTATCATGGCAATATAGATAAAAGTCTCCGAAGTTTCAGGTAGTCTTTCGTAATCTTTACTCAAACGCCGACACCAGTTGAGCCACCCAAAAGTTCGCTCTACAACCCAACGTTTAGGTAAGTGAACGAAACCCTTCTTCTCTAATGGTCTTAGGACGATTTCAACAATTCAACGGAACATATCCATTACCCATCGCATAAAGTCTTCACCCCGATACCCACCATCCATCCAAATCGTATGTAAGCGATTCACGCGACCCATATGATGAAGTCGTTTGAGGACTTATGAAGGCTCCAGCACGTTCTGGCATCGAAGCGGATGTCACTAAAACTCGTAAAACTAGACTACCGTAAATCAACTGTCAAATGTCGCTTCCGCCCGTGTATTTTTTTACCTGCATCATAGCCGACTTCTTGGTAGATCATCGTTACTGTTTCGACTGATTGACTGTCTACAGCAGCTTCTGAGGGACTAGGCTCCCGTCCGGCTGCCACCCTGACCCATTGATAAAGTTTGTCGTGGACTTTCAACCACGTACCGTCTTGGCGCCATCTTCGGAAATAGCCGTAAACCGTAGACCAAGGTGGAAAATCGCCGGGTAATGCTCGCCAGGTACATCGCAAGACATAGCACTACCGAGAATGGCATTAACGACAGCGTAGATTGCTATGCTCCGGGGACGACCACCACGCGCAAGCTTCTGGAAACAGGTATACAATTAATTCCCACTGTTCCCATGTCAAATTGTTAGGATATGCTGCACGTCATTTGCTCACAAGGTGCTGTTGTCTACAAATCTCAGCTTAAACCTTGTGAGCTTTCTTACAAAAGCTCCTCACTTTTAAAACATCCTCTCAGAATCCTGGATGGTAATTGTTTGGCACCCACTGACCATCGCTTGAAAGTTCTGAGACCGCATGCTGCTGCTGCGCTACCAGGCAAAACCCTAGTACAGCTCGGCGAAAATAGAATACCCACTAAACCGCTAATACTTTACCCTTATAAGTCCACTTGAATGGCTTTGCCATAGTTCGATTAAAGTAGTCGATGAAATCTAATATCCGGTTTTTTAGTTCATTGGTACTCGTGAAAGTTCCCCGTCTGAGCAGCTTACGGACAAGGATACTAAACCATATTTCAATTTGATTAAGCCAAGATGAGTGTTTGGGCGTGTAATGGAAAACAATTCGATGCGTTGGGTCACTTAAAAAGGCTGCTCGTGTTTGCATTGATTGAAGGATGCCACTTTTACCCTTAACACCCAAATCAATTTCTAATCCTTCCAATTCAACTACAAGGCGAACCAAAGATTCAGACTGATGAGTATTGAGGCAATCCATAATTAAATGCCACTTTTTGGTATCAGGGTCGCAAAGCGAGCAGAGCAGATAGGTTTTGGGCAAAGTCTTGTTCAGTTCGTGAGTCTCCACAAGTCGGATAGATAACTTGACCTGTCACAATATCGAAGTTGGCAATTAATGCCTGTGTGCCATGACGGATATACTCAAATTCTCGTCGTTGAACTTTACCTGGTCGCAATGGTAAGTCTTTCTCTTTACGTTCAATTGCTTGAATACCTGTCATTTCATCAATGCAAACTGTTCGTTCCCCTACGACAGCTCGTTCTATTGCTGTGATGTATAAGTTAGTGATGTTTTGGACTTTGGCATCAAATTCTTCATCTAGGGGGGGGAGTCAACCAGTAGCGACTCTGAGTAAGGCTTAATTTGGGCTTCTTCTAATAACCGTCCTACATGACGTGGAGATATACTTTCGACCCTACCTTGTTTAACCATCTCTTCTGCTAATTCCCTTGCCGTCCAATGACTGATCGGTCGTCCGCAATCTTCTGGCTCACAACAGGCAAGAGCAAATAATTCTACAACTTGCTCCATACTAAATTTGGCTGGCGCACCACAGCGCCAATCGTCTTGCAAGCGTTCAATAACTGGTAATTTTCGCTCACTTAACTCTAACCATCGATGCCGCCATCTACGAGCCATGAATCGAGTGATGCTCAATTCCCGTCCAAGATCACGGTTATTCTTCCCTGTGTCTGCCAGCAGAATTATTTTTGTTCGCAGTGCTATTTGTTGTGGCGTGCTACGGCGATTGAGCAGCTTTTCTAACTCTTGACGCTCACACTCACTTAGGGTTAATGATTTTGGAGCTAATTGTGCCATGTTCTCGTTCCTTATGTCTGTTCTGAGTACAATTTATCTCACTTAGCCCCTGTCTCCCATAAAATAGGTACTTTATTTCCGCCATGCTGTACTAGTACAGCACGGCGAAAATAAGCAGACCATTAAATAGCCAAAACTTTGCCCTTATATGTCCACTTAAAAGGTTTAGCCATTGTGTGATTAAAGTAGTCGATAAAATTCAGGATTCGATTTTTCAAATCATCGGTACTGACGAAACTTGCTCTTCTTAGTAACTGGCGAACCAAAATACTGAACCAAATCTCAATTTGATTGAGCCATGAAGAATGTTTCGGTGTGTAATGGAAAACAATTCGGTGTGCGGGGTCATTCAAAAAAGTAGTGCGAGATTTCATTGATTTAAGGATGCCACTTTTCCCCTTAATACCCAAGTCAATATCCAAACCTTCTGTTTCTGCAACCAAACGAACCAGGGACTCAGACTGATGAGTGTTCAGGCAGTCCATAATCAAATGCCATTTTTGGGCATCAGGGTCAGTTTCAATTGTGCGACGAATATGAAGGGCAAAATCAACTTCTGTTCTGGTATCTCCACAAGTCGGCTCGATAATTTGACCCGTGGCAACATCGAAGCTAGCAATTAAGCTTTGTGTGCCGTGACGAATGTACTCAAATTCCCTTCTTGCGACTTTGCCTGGTCGCATTGGCAAGTCTTTTTGTAAGCGCTCAGTCGCTTGAATACCTGTCATCTCATCAATGGATATTGTGCGTTCCCCCTGAAGATGACGCTCAATCGCACTCATGTATAAACCAGTAATATCTTCCACTTTTGCGTCAAATTCTGCGTCTTCAGGGGGGGGTTAACCAGTAGCGACAAGGCGTGGGGTTTAACTTCTGCTTCTTTTAGTAATCTTCCCACATGGCGGACTGATATGCTTTCAATAATGCCTTGTTTCATGATTTCATCTGCCAGTGTTCGCTTATGTCCAGTGACTTATTGGCCTGCCGTAATCGAATGGTGACGAACACAAAGAATGCAAACAACTCGATTATTTGTTCCATACTAAATTTTACTGGTGCACCCACACGCTCTTGATCTTGTAATCTTTGCAAAATCGATCAGTCCTTGCCGTCGGTCTCCAGCCATCGATTTCGCCATAAACGAGCCATTTGCCTATTGATATCTAAACTTCGGGCAATTTCACGATGGTTTTGGTTATCAGATGCCATGAGAATTATTCTCGCTCGTAAGGCTATCTGTTGCGGCGTGTTGTGTCTGTCGCTCAACTTTTGAAGTTGAGTCCGCTCGTCATCGCTTAAATTTAATGTTTTAGGAGTTAACTTAGGCACACCGTGATTCCTTGATACGTTCGCCCAAACGGTTTTTAAGCCGACTATTTATTTTCCCACGAATATGGTCTGTTTATTTCCGCCGTGCTGTACTAGTTGTGCTTGACCCTGATTTAAGATTAGCAATTAATGTATTCCCATGCCTGGATGGTTATACTAGCGAGCGTGCAGAGCGTGCATTGTTTGAGCAGGTGTTACAGACTGTTAAAAGCGGTGAATTATGGATTGCCGATCGCAATATGTGTACTCAAGGATTTCTCTTGGGCTGACATCAGGCGTCAGCCAACTTTTTGGTAAGAGAACACAAAACCCTACCAAGCGAAAGCTTTGACTCCTTTGAGCGAAGTTGGTCAAGTCGAGACAGGCACTGTTTTTGAACAAACAATTAGTATCACCCCTAGAGGAGAATATTTAGAAAAAATACGACGAGTAGTCCTGCATCTTCATAAACCTACTCGTGACGGCGAGTCGGAAATTGCTATTCTTACTAGCCTACCAACGGAAGTGGTCAGTGCAGTTCAAGTAACCGAATTGTATAGAAAACGTTGGAATATTGAAACTTTGTTCCAAATCCTAGAGCATAATTTTGCCTGCGAAATACCCAGTTTAGGTCATCCCAAAGCTGCTTTAAGTAGGTCGGCATAAAAAAACCAAAGTAAGTAAAGAAATGTTAAGAGCGGGAACGGGAACTAAATTTAAAGCGATTAGTTGTATCCCACATTCCGCAGATATTCGCTCGGATTTAATTTCAAAATAATTCAGAACTTTCCAAGCCTCAAATGATTGCACAGCAATCAATTGAGGCTTTTTTAAGGTATAATAATTGGTGCAAGTAGAGCAACCATTAAAACCATGAAAAAGCCCTCGAAAGCTATAAATATCGTAAATTTAGACCATTTGGGGATAGTAGCAGGGCTCATAGATGAAATGGAATTGGTAGAAGAAGTCAACAAAAAAGTGGGAATAAGAATTAAAGAAACCCTCAGCCCAGGACAAGTAATGAAAGCAATGATTTTGAACGGATTGGGATTTTTGAGCGCCCCAATCTACCTATTTGACACATTTTTTGTGGGAAAAGCAACAGAACATCTAATCGGATAAGGAGTGACGCCAGAACAATTAAATGATGACAGAATCGGGAGAGCATTAGACAAATATTATCGAGCTGGAACAACAAAGTTATTTACAGCAATTGCCCTGAAAGCAGCGCAAAAATTTCAAGTATCAATGAAAAGCGTTCATCTAGACAGTAGCTCAATATCAGTTTAAACGGAACTTTCCCCCTGCGGGGGGAGTTTCGAGGGCTGTATTCTTTTCCCCATCTCGGTTTTAGCCAATTGACCGCTCTCAAACCGTAGTCATGTATTTAAGATTTGCTTAATATTGAGGGCGAAAGTATTGTTCTATCATGAATTTAAGCAAAAACCCCGCCACATAAGGGTTAGAGAAAATTGTAGTCATGTAAAAGATTTTCCCCCTCCGGGAAAGTCTTACCCTGTAATGGTTTCAGACCAAACTTCCCCCGTGTATGGGGGAAGTTCCGTTTAAACATCTGAATGTCTAGATGGCTGAATGTTTGAATGTTTAACTGTCGCCCGAGGTTCTTCGTGAATGAGACGAAGCTCAAAACCGAAGCAATGGAGCTGTTGGGGAAACTTGCCGGCACCGTTAAAGCGTTCAAATCAGTCATCCACCAAAAACAGGCGATCGCCGATTCTTCGAGTCAGGGCGCTACCTTGTGGGATTGGGGCGGTCAACCTGCCTCATATTCCGGGAATGGGTACAGCCTGCTGTTTAAGGAAATCGCGGGAGCGCTCAAATGAAAGCCAAGAGACGCAAACCCTGCAAACCAGAGCCAAGAAAATGCGTTACTTGTTGTGGAAGGGCATCGGTTGCTAAAAATGCGCTCAGCGCCCAGCGGTATCAAAGATTTAGGAATCGCAAAAGTTCTTTTTGAGTTCCGCTATAAAAGAGAGCGCTCGACCGTTAAAACCTGCAACTCCAGCAACTATTTGCTCCATTCGTCCCATGCTGCTTTCGCCACTTTTGCGATGACTTCCTCGCGTACCGCATCGTTTGCTCTAGAGTCTGAAACAAAAACAGAGATCGCCAGATGCCGTCCATTGGGGAGCGTCACGAGTCCAATATCGTTGGTTGCAGCCGTCATTCCATTTACAGTAGACGAAGTACCCGTTTTGTGGGCCACAACCGTCCCATCAGGCAACAGTCCTTTAATGCGCTTTGGGCCTGTAGTTGTCTCTGTCATCAATTGCAGCAATAAAGCTTGACTGGATTTTGAAAGCCCTTTTCCCTCGTGAAAGGCGCGCAGCAAAGCGACGGCGGCATCAGGTGTCGCATAGTTGCGGTACTTCGCTGCTGTGTCTTGCGCCAGCTCCTTCTCCGTCTGAGCAACAACGATATCGTTTACGCCAAGACCGCGCAAATACTCAGTGACAACCTTTGGTTCGCCGAGGAGTTTTAAGAGCACATCACAAGACGTATTGTCACTTTCAGAAACCATGTACTTTAATAGTTCAGACAGACTGAACTCCATTCCCTGCGATTTTTCGTCGAGAATCCGACTACCCTGGAGGACATCGCTGGCTTCTACACGAATTTTCTGGTCTAGCTTCAGTTTTCCTCGGTCTACTCGATCCAGAACAGCCATTGCAATAGGAAACTTGTAAACGCTTTGCATCGGAAATTGCCCATCTCCATTCAGAGTGACTGACTCTCCGGTTTCTAGCACTGTGGCTGTAACTCCAACGCGCCCTAGAGCCGCCTGAGAAATTTGTTCGATCCGATCGCGTAATTCGTTTGTGCGTTCGGCGTTGGATATTGCGATACCGCTCGGTGCACTTGTCTCGTTGTTGGGAGTATCTTCTCTATTGCTGGAGTTAACGCTCGTGCAACCAAGAGTCAGTAAAAACAAGCAAAACGTGTAAAGCCAAGCTTTTTTAATCGCTGGAATCATGTCAGTAGTTCTCGGTTAGGGTTGAGCCGTATTAAGGATAGAATAAGTTAGGGATCGGATTTTAATTCATGTACCTCTGTGCGTTGGCTTTTTAGAGGGAAACTTACAGCGAGGCTTTTTGACGGTTCTAGGGTTAACCGAGAAGTATTGAATCCCGACCCGCCGAGTTTTTTCGAGGTGTACAACGTGCACAAACAGCAGCCCAACCACTGGTCGAAGGCTAAGTGGAAAGGGCGGACGGTTCAAATTAGAATCGTGCTGCGGGATTGGGCAGCTCCCCGCACCGGTAAGGTTGTCCCCACGCTCGCCGTTGATTTGATGTACCCCCAAAGCGCTGAGTTAGTCGGGTTCTACCCGCTGGGATTTGTTGCAGAAGCAGACCGCCCCAAGATTGCAATCGGCGAAACTCGAACTATGAAGATTTGGACGAAAGGAGACGGCGAAACCGGCATCCCCACCACCAAAGTTTGGCTGTTCGACGAAAGCGTGACCGAAGAGCAAATCCAGGATGTTCTCATGTTCGGGCGCGCGGCATCGAGTTTGTGGAAACCGGAAGATTTCGGTCTGTCCCCTTAATCGCAAGAGAGTTGTACAGCGCGACTTGTCTAAACTTTCCCAACAAAAAGCCGCTGTAGAGTGTCGAGTTCTCAATCAGCTTTTTGTTTTTTACAAGACGGTAGAGAGTTCGTCAGCGACTTGAATTCGACCTTTGACCAGGGAGCGAATCAGGCGGTCGAGCGAGCCGCGTTCTTCTTCAGTAATAGACTCGTCGAGGATGGCGGCCATCATGCCGTAGCGGTCAGCTTTGGTAAGGCGGTGAGTATCGGTGACAGCAGCGATGATTTCGTTGATAGCGCCGGGGAGAAGGTTGACTGGAGACACGGGATTGCTTTGAACTCGACACCTCAATCATCTCGTAGTTTCCCTTAAGAGCAAGTGATAGTGCTGGCATTTTCTGCGTGATAATACCGAAGGTGTTGGGTAAGCCTCGTCGGCATTACAAGCGATCGAAGTCACAATAACCCATCAGCGGAGCTGCCGAGCAACTAGAACTTTTAGCGCTGCTGAATTTAGGTACGGTTGATGCGCCCAGCAATTCATAAAAAACAATTCAACCCAAGTCTTATTCAGCAATATTCGCCTGGGGCGATCGCATCAATCACAGCTCGATCCAGCAATGCAGGCGGTCAACCAGCGAAAGATTCCGGGAAAGAAGCCAACTTTTTAAAGAAATTACAGGAGCGCTGTCATGACGCTAGAAATGCAAATCCCTCGGCAGTGCGGTGCCCGAGTTTGTTTTCGGTACAGCGGAAGCTGCACCAACAGCACCGGAAGTAACAACGCTCGCGCTGGAAACACAGCCAATGGAAACGGAAGCTCTACCGCCATCGGCAAAACCAACAGCATCGCTAACATCGGAAACACAGCCAGCAGCGGAATCTGCATTGCCAGCACCAACACCGCCAATACCGGAAGCACCCGTGCCAGAACCCATCCCGTTCAATCAAAGAAAAGTAGGCTGACTCACCGCATCCAAGCGCCAGACAAAGAAACGACGGTCAGGTTTACGGTAGATATGTCCGTCAGGAGAGTACCGCAAGCTGTCGGTGCTGGCTCATTAGTGACAAGTTAAGGTGATGGGTAAATTGTCAAGGGGGTATTTACATTGGTTAAAAAATAGATGAAACTCAGAATAGGCAAGTAGTTGAGCAATTATGACCAGCCATGACCAAGACCAGAACTACCAATCGGGACCACGCGAAAAAGAAACAACGACCACTGATAGAGGATGAAGTAATTGCCCAGCAACTAGAAGCATTACTGACACCAGCCATGCTCAATCAGGAAAATTCCTACCGTCAGCTAAAACTTCGAGACCGAATTCTCAACTTGCCATTGATGATGGCTGCGGTCTTAACCTTACTATGGCGAGATGTGGCAGGGGTAAGAGAGCTGACCCGAATGTTAACGAGAGACGGCTTTCTGTGGTGTAATCCCACTAAAGTCAGCCAACAAGCACTCTCACAAAGATTTTTGACCTTTCCTGCTGAGCTGTTTGAACAAGTATTTAAGGATTTATTACCGCGTTTAAGAACAAATTGGCAGAGGAGAAATCAACGAACCTTACCAGAAAGTATTCAGTTTACCTTAACAAGATTTGAGCAGATTTGGATTATAGATAGTTCAATATTAGAGGCATTATTTCGGAAATTATCAAACTTAGAGTCAGCTAAAATAGGACAATTGGCGGGGAAAATAAGTACAGTAATTGATCTAGTAACTAGATTGCCAGTCGAAATTAGGTTTACCGAAAATGCGAAAGAATCTGATGTAAAACTTGAAGAGAATATCCTTAATTTAGTCAGCGAAAATACGTTATTACTATTAGATAGAGGCTTCGATCGCTTTATTTTTGGTTAAACTTAATTGAGCAAAAGGTTAACTTTATTACCCGAATAAAGAAAGGAGCCGCCATCAAAGTAGAGGAAGTATTTACCGATAGTTATGGACTGCGAGACCGTAAGATACGTTTGGGGTCTGGAACAAAGAAAACTCCGTTTATTACCTTACGTTTGATTGAAGTTCGTTCATAAAAACCTGGCATTCTTATTTAACAAGTGTGCTAGAGCCAGAAAAATTACCCCCTTATGTAGTAGCAGATTTGTATCGAAGACGTTGGCGGATTGAAGAAGCTTTTAATATTGTAAAAAGGCTGTTAGATTTAAGCTATTTATGGACGGGTTCAATCAATGGGATTAAATTACAGATTTGGGCAACTTGGTTATTTTATGCAGTTTTAGTAGATTTAGGTGATGCGGTAGCTGATGAACTAGCTCTACCTTTTGAGCAGATTTCTTTAGAAATGATTTATCGCGGTCTTTATCATTTTACTATGGCTCATCATCAAGGTAAAGCAACAGAGCCAATCAAGTATTTTGCTGACCCCCAAAATCGAGATTTAGGCATTATTAAACAGCAGCGAAAACCGAATGTTAAGTTAATTATTGCCCCTTTTCCTGAAAAGCAACGAGGGTCTGACCAATTCTTTTTTAAGAACTCTCCGAAAGCCTCTTGACAAAAGACTTACAGCCTTAACTTGTCACCAATGGTGCTGGCTGCTAAAACGGGGCGCAAGAAAGCGGACTCTTGGTGCGGATGTGGCTGGAGGATGGGTTGAAAGAAGAGGTGTAGGTAAGGATTCTCTTGATATTGGGCGATCGCTGTACCCGCAGGGTGGCGATTGGTACTAGCGGGACTTAAATAAAGATTTCTCGTGTTCTATAGTGCTAGTAGCGATCGCCCCAATACGATCGGCTTTTACTGCTGGCAGCGGTCAAAGCTTACTTTTTCAAGGGGTTTTTAATGAAATCCAAAAATAATTTACCCACATCCGTAACGCGCTCTATCTTGGAGGCTTGGCTGCCGTACTGATAATAATATTCGCTTTTCCGAACAATTGCGTCAATATCCTCAACTTTCTTGAAAGATACCAAGTTTGTATCTCGATAAGGAAGCTCGTAACCTGAGATTATCTGCTGAGGTATAGGTAATGGAATCCCCAGGCTTCCAAACTGCCTTTCGTATTTCTCATTCTTTTCTTTGGTTACATACACTTCTTTCAATTGAATTAAACCTTTTGCGTTTAAGTCTTGTAAAACTTGATTGTAAAAAGGGCGCTTTAACTCAAGGTCATCTCGAACAAGTTGCAGGTCATTATAAGTACCTTCGTGCAAATACCTGAGCAGCATCAAATGCCAGCTTGTAAATTCATCTAGCCAATTTAGAAACATTCTCTGAATATCAGCCTCCGGTGCATTGGGTAGCCCCGCATTTAAAACTGTATTCCTCAGCGCTGCTAATTCTTGTTCTTGGTGGTGGCGCATTGCGGTGCTTAGAGCAGATATTAATGCTGTCTGAAAAATCGGGCTGTCTGCGGAAAAGCTCTCTACTTTATCTTCTATTTCTTTGATAGCATCAACAAGATTCAGTAAAAAATTGTCCAACCGCTGATTGGCGGGGGATTTGACATAAGTTTCATAAATATAGGATGCCAGCGACCCCCCTGGTAATAAATTGATAACGGCTTTGCCTCCATTGTAAAGCTTGTCATTATCGCTGTTTTTAATGACCTGTTCTAGTTGTAATTTAAGCTCTTGGGCTTTCGAGTCTGACATATCGGTTCCTCAAATTTATTCTGAACTGTAATCACAGCGGTAAGCTTAATTTTAGCAAGATTGAATAAAAAATCAAGTTCGCTTAACTGTTCTATACCGGGCAAATCATTTCTCGATCCCAGGATCTCGTCCGAACCTGAGAACGCTCAGCTCCCCCCGTGAAAGAACGTCTCCCCTTGGAGCCTCCATCCATCCCGCCGAGCTCGCGAAATACCCAGAATAGATGCAGTAACGCAGCAGGTAAAATAATGATGGCTGCAAACAGAAAATATTGGGCTGTCGCTGGCTGGCTGGGTAAGTTTTGCCGATATCAGCTTCTAGTTGCAGCAATTTCTGACCGACTGGCGAGCTGGCTGGAGGAATCTTGCCCCTCCCGTAGCTTGCAGCACGAGCGATCTACCGATTCAACCGCAGCGCGAACGTGCCTGGAAAAATCTAGTGGCGAGATACAATTTTTAGAGGCAATATGGCGAAAAACAAGCCAATTTATGAATTAATAGGGCTGGCATTGGATGCGATTTATCAAGAAAATCTTTGTCCGCAAGCGAGTAGCGGCAGAGATTTTCCAACCGAAACCGTACAGGTTTCATACGACCCAAGCCTTCCCGATCTGTGCTTTATCTCAATTGAAACTTTTTTAACGCACGATTACGATGTAGTAATTACAAAAAGCGGTAGCGTTCAAGTAATTTCAGATCGACCTAAAGGGGGAAATATGGCGAAAAACAAGCCAATTTATGAATTAATAGGGCTGGCACTGAATGAAATTTACAGGCAGGGCCTCTGCCCGCAAGTGGCGAGCGGTAGAGAAATTCCCATCGAAACTGTAAGGGTTGCATACGATCCGGATCTGCCCGATTTGTGTGTTCTCACAATCGAAACTTTTTTAACCCACGACTTCGAGGTACTAATTGATAAAGACGGCAGCGATGTGGCGGCGATTTACGATCGACCCAAAGCGCGCATCCGATTTGGCAGTAAAGAGAGCAATTCGGGTGAAAAATAGTTTGGCAAAAAATCATAAGGGAAAATAGGTTTATTCAATGAAACCAAGTGCAAAATTCCAGAAAGGGCAAAGAGTTAGCATTTACAACTCGCGAGGGTCGCGACCTATTTATGAAGTAGATGAGGTTGTTTGGTCTGGGTCAACTTGGACGTATACTTTTTTAGAATGCGATACTCAAAATCCCGTGTTTGTTACTTTTAGCAGCGGCGGTCATTCTCGGTACCGGCAAGAAGAACGCTGGCTGTCTTCGGTTTAAACATTCAAAAGCGAGGAAAACTGCCACTTCCCGCGTTCCTCCACACCAAACGCCAGGGTTCGCTGCCATCACAATTGGGCTTTGACCAAGATTATTTGTAACGCCCCAGGGTTTTCCTTGCTATGCAGGACTACCTTATTGGTTTTTCATTCCTAAGCGTAAATATTTGAAGCATTCATAATTTCTGACTTATACTCGCAGAGTGATAAAAGAGGGGTAAAATGGTCAGCTTGCTTGTCAAGTTCAGAGAAGTTATTTGCGGTCTTACATATTAATAATTGTTGAGTGACCGGAATAGGATATCATGGGAGTAGACAAACAGCTACAATTTAGATTCAGCTAAAGATATTTACACCTCTGAGCTTCTATCCTTGATGGGGTTTTAATATGACTCAAAAACAATGGTACGAATCCCTATTCGAGAATTACGGACAGAAATATGATTCTGAGATTTTTACACAAGGGACAATTGGTGAGTGTGATTTCATAGAACAAGAACTAGAATTTAATAAGTCCTTAAAAATATTGGACGTGGGCTGCGGTACAGGAAGACATACAATTGAACTGACAAAGCGGGGATATTCTGTTACTGGAATTGATTTATCCCCATCCCAGATAAAAAGGGCAAGGGATAAAGCAAAAACTGAAAAATTGATGATTGATTTTCAGCAGCAGGATGCCAGAAATTTGACATTTAATCATGAATTTGATGTAGTGATAATGCTTTGCGAAGGAGGATTTTCGCTCATGGAAACTGATGAAATGAACTTTGAAATCTTGAAAAATGTCACCCGCTCGTTGAAGACGAATGCTAAACTTATATTCACAACTTTAAATGGATTGTTCCCATTATATCATTCGGTTGAGCAATTCTATGAATCAAAAACAGAAGCCGGAAATTCTACCTGCAAAAGCAATAGTTTTGACTTGATGACATTCCGAGAGCACAACATAACGGAATTTGAAGATGACCTGGGAAACAAGAAATCTCTTGCCTGTAATGAAAGGTGTTATGTGCCGAGCGAAATTACCTGGTTACTTAAAACTCTCGGTTACAGCAGGATAGATATTTATGGTGCCAAACTGGGTGCATTTTCTAGGAATGACAAATTAACAACTGAAGATTTTGAGATGCTTGTTATTGCTGAAAAATAATTTTTTGACATCGGGGTGAAGCGAGCAGTCGAACAGAAACTTACGCTAAGGATTAGCCGTTTTGAATATTGCGATTGCCTCTTATAAACCTGCACCAACTCAACAAAGACCTGCACTAGCTCAACAAACTAATTGTGACCCAAGTTATCCCGACGTGTGCATCCCACCTGCACCACCTGATTTAAATTGTGGCGGCATTTCTCACCGTCGCTTCCGAGTATTACCGCCAGACCCTCACAAATTCGATCGCGACAAAGATGGTACAGGTTGCGAAAGGTAAAGGAAACCTGCCATTTCGAGTACAGTGGGGATAGGCGAAAAACTGTTAGATATTGATGGATCTGTAGCAGTTCCAAGCCCTGAAACAGCTTTTGCGAATATACTGATGAATTGGAGGTAATTATGCCCCTCGTAAGCCCCCCAATTTTGGAATTCAAAGCGAGAAAGGCTATAGAACCCATTTGATATCTTTTTAGCGATCGAGTAAAATCAGCAAGATAGAGAGTAATTTAACCCTCTTTTGTCACTTTAGGCAAAAAATAATCAGGAACGCTTAGAGCATAAGACTTTTACCAAAAATCCTGATGGGGGCCATTCTGGAATGAAAATAAACGCTCAAATGCTCGCTATATCTACAGTTAAAAATTTGGCTCTTATTTTTGTTTTCCCAGAGTGACAGAAGAGGGTTACAGACCGCTGGAATCATTTGGTTTGGCGTGTAAATATTTAGAAGTCGTGGCAACTGACGCATGACCCAAAGTTTGACTCAGCAAGTGGATGGGCGCTCCCCTGTTGAGCGCATGGCTCGCATGGCAGTGACGCAGCCAGTGAGCGCTAGTTTTCTCAGAAATTCCCGCGCGTTTAGCAGCTTCCTTGACCAAGTGCGTCACCGAAACCCTGTGCAAGCGGCTACCGTTGGTAGCTTTCCGACTCCTAAAAATCGGCGAGCGAATTCCCAGCACTTCCTCTGCTGTTCAAAAGTGCTAGATACAGAGACGAAGGAAGTAGAACCGCGCGAGTCTTGTCGCCCTTGCCATAAATCGAGAGTTGCCCGCTTTCACCGTTAGGTCATCGCACGCGACCGCTCAATCAATTGCTGTAACATCCGATCGATCTCGGCGATCGCTCCCAGGTTGAGACAAAAAACACTCTCAAGGGTAGCGCGGAACTCTGCAACCGTTGAAAGGACACGATGTTCTGTTCGACCATCCAAATAATGCACCGTAAGCTGATTATTCCACAAGGCATAACGACAATTTGAATCTGGTTTTGCCACCATCAAATTAGTAACAAAAATCGAGTTGGGATGAGTTGAAACGTACCAATTACTCACCTCATAATCTGGTAATTCTTGTTCCTGAAGATCGAATCTGTAAAGGGATTTCCACTCATGCTTGATATATGCTTGCATAATGTAGCTGCGATCCGCTGCGCTCAATCGAAATGGTTCGTGGGAGGTAGGTTGTTCAATATCCGGTGTCAAAGCAAGCGGCGCGGTAAGCGTTAATCCTCCGAATCCCGCATCTGCAATGTATGGCTCTCCATCAATATTGACCCCCAGCACCATATGACTGCGAGGTGCGATCGTCCCGGACGGCAAATTCCACAGCACGCGAGCTGCTAGATTCGTTACCTGAAAGCCAAGAGCAAGCAAAACAGCCCGCAACAGTGAGTTTTGCTCAAAACAATAGCCGCCCCGTCCCTGGTTGATGAGTTTTTGTTGCAAGGATGCTAAATCCAGCTTCACAGGTTGTTTCAGGAGCGAATTGAGGTTTTCAAAGGCGATCGTTTCGGAATGTCGCTGATGAATTGCCTGTAACGTTGTCAGCCTAGGCGAGCAGTCACCGCTATAGCCAATTCGTTGAAAATAGGCATCAAGGTCGATCTCAGTCAGTCGTTGTTGTAATTGCATATTTTATTATCAGAGTCAATGCTGAGTTTCTTCATGGGGAATAATTAATTATTATGTATCCAACGTTCCTTCATGTTTAGCATCGGAGAAATCTATGATTTCGATCGCTCCTTCACGTCGAATCATCCACTTCCCCTGCCGATCGCTCCTTTCATCCCATCAAGTAAATCGGTAATGTCTCTTTGGTCGGGGCCGCGATTATCGCATAGCTGTGCTGACATAACGCATCTCAAGAGCTAATCTCAAAGTTAGTTCTTTACCGCAATTGCTCATGGGTAGCCAATCTACAGCCAAAACTATCTTTCTCCTCGTCTCTATGGCGGGCTGGCTTATCGTTGGTGCATCTTTGATGTATCTTTTTCCGCTCGTCGCAGATTGGTTGATATCCTCCGATCGCACCCATCTATGGATGCAGACCCTCAGCCGTAGCGGTTACAATCCTATGCTGGCTTGGGTAGGAGGAGGCATCACTCTGGTTGTTACCGTGTCGGGGTATATCATCTGGCATCAGAGGTTTGAAGGCAAGATTTAGAGCGACGGTAGCAAGTCGATTTTGGAGCGATCGCGACCGCACCCTCTTCGGAATTTGCCCGTACACCGCCTGCACGGCCGAAGCGTGCAGCTTGAAAGTCATCGATGTTTTCACCCCGGCGGGCGTCGTCCGCTCCTCCACGATTATCCGCTTTCGTCAACACCAAAGGCAAGCTCGTCACCCGCACCATCCCGATCATTCAAGAGTTGAGGCTGCTGTTGGAAACCTACTCGCATCCCAATCACCAGTACCTGTTCCCCAGCCGCCACCTAAACCACCGCAGGAAGCACATGAATCCAGAAGCCGCCTCTCAATTGTTCCAGAAAGCTTGCGAGAAAGTTGGCATCACCGGCGCTTCCACCCACAGCCTGCGGAGAACGGCCCTCACGAGCGATGAGCAACGCGGGGATTCCATTGCGGATCGTTCAAGAAATCAGCGGTCACAGCAACGCCAGAATAATTGTACCGCTACAAAAGAAGTGCCGGCCAGAACAAGTCAGAAGAGCGATCTCTTCACTTTCTATGCTTTCTAATACTGGAAAACGCTCGTTACCGTGTTGGCAGCGGTCTGCTAGTTTAAGCTGATACGCAGCTAGATTGTATAATATAAATATAAGATAAGCGATCGTTAGTTAGAATGTATGCCCGCCAAAAACCATCTATCTCAAAATCAAAAACAGAGACTCATTAAACTCTTAAAAGAGTCTGATGATAATTATGTGAGGGAAAAAGTTCTCATCTTATTGCTAATAAATGACGGAAAAATTTATCGAGAATTCAGTGAATTTATGGAGATTGCTTACACAACGGTAGCTTATTGGTCAGTTCATGGCGACCCAGATAATTTGGATAGTTTTTTAGATAAAAGAAGCCCAGTAAATTTTCGCTTTCGTCACTCCAGAGTATGAAAAAATCTTGATAGATACAATTGATAAATATCCGGCAGAATATGGATATGAATTTGGGAGATGGACGGCAGCCAGACTAGCAACATATTTAGAAAAAGTCACAGGAATTAAATTGAGTGGTTCCCAGATATCCAGGATACTACATAAAAAAAATACGTTTATATTTGGGCTAAATATAGTTTAGAGGACAAATAAAATTCCATTGAAAGAGAAGTATTTAAACAGAAGCTATCTGAGTATTTAAGAATAACAAAAGAAACCCCAGAGCTTTTACAGGTATGGTAAAGGGCGTGAAAGTGGATTCAGTTTACGAGTGATAAGAAGAAAAAGTTGGGGTAAAAAAGGCAGTCGAAAAAAAATCACAGGTCAAAGGAAAAGAGGCAGAGTAAATAGGGCTTGCTGAATAATCGATCGCATATTGCGTGGCCTGGGTTTCGAGCGCGCGATCGAGAGTAAAGTGCAAGATAAACAGGTAAAATAGGTCAAAACCCGTGCATAGCCACCTGCGATCGTGTACAGAAAAGCTGAGCTTGCTCCCGTCGAACCCTTGGATTTTGAACTAGCCAACGGATGTAAATTGTCAGCAGACAACCGTTGGGTAAAAATGACCAAACTCATCCCGTGGTCAGAATTTGAAGCAGAATATGCTGAAAACAGCCCCACATCCCTGGGAGCCCCAGCCAAATCGTTTCGGATGGCATTGGGGGCATTAATCATTAAAGAAAAACTCGGAATCAGCGATCGTCCAAGAGTAGAACAAATCCGTGAAAACCCATATATGCAATACTTTATCGGTCAATCAACCTACAGTAATGAACTACCATTTGACCCTTCACTATTAGTTCACTTTCGTCAAAGAATTAGTCCCCACCTAATTGAAAAAGTGAATGAACGAATGGTCAAGAAAATGATTGAAACCACAGCCATCAAAAAAAAAAGGATTCGGACGCCAAAAATAAGTCACCTAATCAAGGAAAACTGATCGTAGATGCGACCTGCGCTCCCGCCGATATTAGCTATCCAACCGACTTAGGATTATTAAACGGAGCCAGAGTTCACACCGAAAAAATTATAGACATCCTCTATAAACCTCTAAAAAGTCAAATCAAAAATCAACCAAGAACCTACCGGAATCAGGCAAGAAAAGATTACTTATTAATTGCCAAACAAAAACGACCCACTCGCAACAAATAAAGACAGGCCATCAAAAAACCACTCCAATACCTGGGGGGGTGACAACCCGCCTGAAACCCATAATTAGTAAGGATTGAGCCAACTTGTGGTAAAAAAAGATAGGTAGCAGAATTGTTACACGCTTGCCTATCCCAAAAAATAATGATACCAACATTCTACCTCATTCATTTTAAGAAACAACTAAGTTCAGCTCAATTGAAACTGATTGAAATCTTGCTACCCTTGATACAATCAGAAAAACAAGTGAGATTAGAACGGCTCTCCCGGGTATTTCCCTATCCAATTACAACAGAAAGTCGGCGGAGAAAACTACAAAGGTTTCTCGATTTGCCTCACTTAACTATCTCACTAATTTGGTTCCCATTAATTACTTATTGGTTGATGACTTATTGCCGTGTGGGTAGTCGTTTATCAAGATCAATCGACCGCAGTCAATGGGGACGCATTAATCTGTTTATGGTTAGCCCGATCTGGGAGCGAAGAGCAATTCCATTATACTGGTCACTGTTGCCAAAATTGGGCAACAGTAACTTCGAGTCACAAACAACCAATTTACAGCAAGTTTTACCATTATTTTCAGAAGATAAAGTCATCGTTTTAGGAGACCGTGAATTTTGTTCTGTCGATTTGGGAAACTGGCTGAGGGAAAAGGGTGTATCTTTTTGTTTAAGACTAAAAAAAATCATTGCATCGAAACGGAACATTTAGTGTGGCAACGGTTAGATGAATTAGGAATAGTACCAGGAACCTCTTTATATTTTCAAGGTAAAAGAGTGAGAAAAACTCAGCCTGCTACTGGATTTGATGTTGCAAGTAGCGTGGAAAAGAAACTACGGGGCATGGAAGGTTGATGAAGCGTGGTTTATACTCACAGATTTAGGATCGTTGCCGGCAGCTATAGATGCTTACCAGCAACGGATGGGTATTGAAGAAATGTTCCGAGACTGTAAAACGGGAGGCTACGATCTTGAAGGAACTAGCTTAAAAGGAGACCGACTTATTAAGATGATTTTGCTCATGACGCTCGCCTACAGTTCGGGAATATTTCAAGGCAATGAAATAAGGAAAAAGCAGGTGAAAAAATATGTATCTCGCCGCAAAGAACCTAAAAAAAGATATCGAAGACGGAGTACATTTGGTGTAGGTTTAGATGGAGAAAAGTGGGTGAATTATCAAGGGACAATATTCTGACGAGGTAGAACAGTAAACGCAAGTTAACTCCTTCTAAACGCCGCTTTTACCAACAAGCTATGCGGGCTGCAACCCTTATACAGTCTATCTCGTAGACCTCTTTGTCACCCCCCCAGGTGTTTTTATGCCGTTATGGGAAAACAATAGCTGTTTCTGGATTTAACACGATCGGCGCTTATGCTTCGGTGAGATTGAGGTAGGAAAACTTATCTTTAACTCGGCTTGAATATATCAATCGCTCCCGATCTTGGTTTACGATCGATTATTCAGCAAGCCCTACATATTTATTACTACCGTAAATTCTTTGAAGGCTTCTATTTGGGCGATTAAGTCTCCTGATTCATTGAAGTTATCCCAACTAATTCGATCTAAAAATACATACCCTTCAAAGCTGCTCGCTGACAATTTGGCCCCAAATTCTGTGTGTTTTCCTGCTTTTCCTCTCACTATGGGACGAATGTGGGGTTGGGTTATGCTGACGATCCTATCTTCTATCTTATTGGTTTTGTTTTGGTACATCCATGCTTGTTGGCGGTAAACTTCGTGACAAACTAGCAGTATGTTATATTTCTGCTTTTTCAACTTGCCTAATTGCGCTCCTAACTCAATTAATTTCTCGATATGAGGTAGATTTCTGTTGAGATATTGCAGTTGCTTGTTGATTGCTGCTCTTTTTTGGCTGTGTTTCGGTCGGCGTTGCTTGGCAAGTGCTAGATAGTCTTTTCGAGCTGTTTTGCGGTAGGTTCTCGGTTTCTTCTGGCAGATATGTTTAATCGATTTGTAGAGGATATCTAATATTTTTTCTGTTTGCATTCTTGCTCTATCGAGAATGCTGATGTCTGTGGGATAGGCGATATCTGCACTCGCACAAGTTGCATCTAATAGTAGTTTTCCCTGATTTTCACTTTCACTTGGTTCTCCTGGTTTTTTTTTGCTTGTTTCTGGTTGAGGTGTTGTGGCTTCTCGGAGCTTTTGCACCATTTTTTTGTTCACTTTGTTAACTAAATTGATGCTAATTATTTGTCGAAAATGAACCAATAGGGAGGCATCTAATGGGATGAGAGCGCTATAGGATGATAGGCCGATAAAGTATTGTAGATAAGGGTTTTCTCTAATTTGTTCTACCGTTTCGCGGTCGCTAGTTCCTAATTTTTCTTTGATGATTAATGCCTCCAATGCCATCCGAAACGATTTGGCTGGTGCTCCAATGGAGACGGCAAAATTTTGTGCATATTCTGCCTCAAATTCTGACCACGGTATCAGTTGAGCCATGATTACCCAACGGTTGTCTGAGGGTAATTTTCCTCCATGAGGGAATTCAAAGCTTTCTGGTGGGGTGCCGTCTGGGCTTATTTTTATTTACACAACATTTAAGGGTCGTGCAAGGGTTTTGAGCTATTTTACCTGTATTTGTTGCACTTACCACCTGTGCGATCGCGATCGAAACCCTCAGACGGTCAACCTTTCAGCACTTATTCAGCAAGCCCTAGGTAAAATTGATTTTTCATGATTTACTTATTTTGTAACGACCAACAGAACTTTCTAGCATTTTATCCTGTTTCTAGTAAGACAAGAGTGCAAATAAGTCAGGAGTTGGGATTCAATCAACTCTCAGCAAAATTTTCTATTGTATCATAAAACTATTTTGCAATAGATGTTTTGATCTTCTGCTGTTCTTCTGGGGTCATGCGAACTTGGATTATGGTAATTTATCTGCTTTCTATTATGCCATCACCTTAGCCAGACAATTGTCTGAGTATTTATACTGACTGCTCTCATTGGGATACTCCCAACTGATTTGGGTTAAATGACTTGACTAAAAAAAGCTTCCCACATAATATTGTTCAAAACCATTGTCTTCCCAAATTATCTCAATCCTTTCATTAAGAACTCCCTTTTACATCCTCTTACCCCGTGAGCAATAAAACAAAAGCAAAAGTATTCTATATTCTATTTTATATTTGTGGCTTTCCCACTTTGGTAAGTGCCCAAATTGCCCCCGATCGCACTCTACCGCTCAACTCCACCGTCACCAGAGACGGAAACACCTTAAGGATTCAAGGCGGCACAGCAGCGGGCCCCAACCTATTCCATAGCTTTCGGGAATTTTCCGTCCCCACCGGCGGTACGGCATTTTTTAACAACGTTGATACCATTCAAAATATCTTTACTCGCGTCACAGGTGGGTCAATTTCTAACATTGATGGCATCCTCAAAGCGAATTGCTGCGCCAACCTATTTCTCATCAACCCCAATGGGATTATTTTTGGCCCGAATGCCAGCCTAAATATCGGCGGCTCGTTTTTAGGCACTACAGCTAATAGCATTAATTTCGCAGGCGGGAGAGAATTTAGTGCGATCGCTCCCAATCAAACTTCCTCTTTGCTCACAATAAACATACCCATTGCCTTGCAATATGACCGAAATTCAGGCAGCATTGTCAATCAATCCAGGGCGATCGATCGCAGTGGTAAAGTTGTGGGACTCCAAGTGTTACCAGGCCAAACTATAGCACTCGCAGGTGGCGATGTGAGGTTGGACGGCGGAAATTTGCAGGTTCCGGGGGGTAGAGTTGAGTTAGGCGGCTTAAGCAGATCGGGAACAGTCAGGCTGAATTGGGATAATAATCAGTTGAGTTTGAGCTTTCCAGAGGGGTTAGCCAGAGGTGATGTATCTCTGACAAACGGTACTCAAGTGAATGTACGTGCTAAAGAAGGCGGGGTTATTGCTGTCAATGCTAGAAACCTAGAGATTTCTCAAGGTTCGACACTTCGAGCGGGGATAGCAGCCGGAGTGGATACCGCTGACAGTAAAGCGGGAGATATCGAGGTTAATGCGACAGGAGAGATTGCCGTTACAGGTACTCAAAGCTTTATTTCTAACGCGGTTTTATCTGACTCCAAAGGTCAAGGAGGCGATATTCGCATCACAGCAGGATCTCTCAGAGTCACTAATGGAGGTCAGATATTTACAGGCATCTTTGGAAAGGGAAACTCAGGCAATGTGAATATAACTGTCAGGGATAAAGCTTCTTTTGAGGGAGAAGGTAGTGATAACGTTTCCAGCGGTGCATATAGCTTGGTTCAACCCAAAGCTGTAGGTCAGGGCGGTGATATCAATCTAAGAGCAGGAACTTTATCTGTCACCGATGGCGCTGTCTTGCAAGCTAGTACCTTGGGACAAGGAAATGCGGGGAGTATTAACATTAACGTCCGGCATACAGCTTCTTTTGATGGAGTAAATGCCGCCGATCTTTTCTCCAGCGGTGCATACAGCCGAGTGGAAGACTCTGAAACAGCCGGTCGGGGAGGAACCATTAACATCACAGCAGGATCACTGTCTGTCACCAATGGCGCTGTTATAACCACAAGCACAGGTGGACAGGGAAATCCTGGTAGCGTAATAATAAATGCCCGCGATACTATTATTTTAAACGGGGCAGGCCCGTTCAGAGAAGACTTAAAAGTTGGACAATCCAGTGGTATTTTCAGCAGCGTTAAAGAAACAGGGGTAGGTGAAGGTGGCAATATTCGGATTAATACCAGGGTGCTTTCAGTAGGAAATGGTGCCGTTGTAATTGCCAACACTTTTGGGCGGGGAAATGGAGGGAGTATTCAGATTAATGCTAATTCGATCTATTTAGCTGGAATGGATGCAGGTGGACAATCGAGTGGAATCTTTACACCTACCGAGGTAGGAGCGATTGGTGAGGCGGGAGAAATTAGCATCAATGCAAATACTTTTAGAGTAACAGACAGAGCAGTTGTCAGTTCCCGCACCTTCAATTCTAGCAATGGGGGAAACTTGACTGTTCAAGCAGGGCAGTTCATTATTCAGGATGGCGCCCAAGTTACTGTCAGTGCTTCAGGCTCAGGATCGGCTGGTAATTTGATAGTAAATGCGGACTCTATTCGCCTAGATCGTGGAGAGATATCAGCGACAACTTCTGCTGGCAATTTTGGCAATATTCGCTTACAAACTCAGGACTTGCAAATGCGTCGAGGTAGTCAAATCACTACTAGCGCTACAGGTTCGGCCACGGGTGGGAATATTAGTATTGATACCGGAGTATTAGCAGCGTTAGAAAATAGCGACATTAGTGCTAATTCCCTAGAAGCTAGAGGCGGGCGCGTTACAATTAATGCTCAAGGTATTTTTGCTACTGAGGCCCGATCGCAACAAACCCTAAACAGCGACATCACCGCTACCTCCCTAGCAGGCCCGCAACTCGACGGTGAGGTGATTCTCAATACTCCCGATATTGACCCCACCCAAGGTGTACTTCAATTACCAAAAACGATCGCCAATCCCGACGCAATCGCCCAAATTTGTCCCGGTCAACGACAGTCAGGAACCGATAGAACCTTTACCAGAATTGGGCGCGGCTTGCCAGCAAATCCGGCGGAAACACTCAGCAACGGCTCAGTTGCAGTCGGTTTAGCCGACGCTGTAGCCCCTGTAGAACAACGAACCAGAACTGCTGCACCCCAACAAGCTCGTCCTACTTCCGCCCCCATCCTATCGGCTCAAGGTTGGGCCGTTAACAGCAAAGGAGAAGTTATTTTTACTGCTAATCCTGCTGCTGTTACTCTCCACAGCCCTTTTAATCCTACCCGTGGTTGCTATGGTCGATAAAGGAAATCAGAAATGCGGCGATCGGCTCCTACAAATAGCTGCGGGAATATTAGCTAGTAGTTCGACGGTTTGGCCGGTGAAAGCACAAACCGTTCTCCTATTCCCAATAGAAGAACTCAACGAGCGCCCAGATTTCATAACACAGATACCTACCGCAACTCAAAATCCTAACCTCTCAGAGCCTTTAGTACCGCAAACCGTCCCTTCCCAGCCAAACCTACCCCAGCCAGCTAATCCATCTCCTAGCTTGCAGGAAAGAAAAACTGAACCGAAGCCGGATAGCAGTCAACTTTACGAATGTCCGCTCCCAGTACGATCGCCAGAGCCGCAATCTCCTCTAACTAAAACACCGGAAGATACCACTAATGAAGTCATTGAGGCAATCTCTGTTACTAATTTTCGCTTCATTGGTAATACAGTTTTTAGTCAACAAACCCTTGAAACGGAAATTACTAACAAATTGCTAACATTAGATAGCAATACTCATCAGTTATCAGAAATAAAAATCACATTTGCTCAATTGCAGCAACTAATTTCCGAAGTAACAAAATTCTATAATGACCGAGGATATATTAACTCTTTTGCCTACATTCCCACCACGAGCGAAGAACCAAATCAAAGGTTGCAAAACCGAGGGGCTGCTGGGGAAGTCACGATCAAAATCGTTGAAGGAGGCTTAGAATCAATTCGGGTCAGGAGGCGGACGGGAAAGCAGCGCCTAAATCTCAATTATGTATGCAGCCGTTTGGCGATCGCCTCCCAGCCTTTACAAGTTTCTCGCCTGCTAGATGCCCTACGATTGCTCGAACTAGATCCTTTAATTAGAAATATTTCTGCTGAGTTGATACCCGGCTCTCAGTCCAACAGAAGTGCCCTTGAAGTTAATTTCGAGGAAGAAAAAACATTTAGTGCTGCATTGCTACTAGACAATCGACGGGCTCCCAGTGTCGGCAGTTTCCGCCACCAGCTACAGCTAACGGAAGCAAACTTATTCGGAAAAGGCGATGGATTGAGTGTGGCTTACACCAATACTGAGGGCAGTAATGCTTTTGATCTAAGCTATACATTGCCATTAAATCCTAACAATGGCACAATTAATTTCTCAGCGGGCGTTACTGCCAATCGCGTCGTAGAGAAACCTTTTGAAAAGGTTGATATAAAAGCAGCAGCACAATATTTAGATATAACTTTGCGCCAACCTTTATTGATACATCCTAGACAAGAGGTAGCTATCGGAGTGACAGTAACTAGGCGGGAAACTGGCACTTCAATTTTAGGGGAAGATTTTCCTCTTTCTGCAGGAGCAGATGCCAAAGGGCGCACGGGAATATCAGCAGTCAGGTTTTTTCAAGATTGGACTGTGCGGAACAATGATGAATTATTGGCTTTGCGCTCTCAATTTAGTTTGGGATTAGGAGCGTTTAATGCTACTGTTAATAGCGAGGCTCCTGATAGCCGATTTTTGGCATGGCGCGGTCAGGGACAATGGATTCGCCGCTTGAGGAGAGACACTTTTGTGTTGGCAAAAACTGATATACAATTGGCGAATAGGACGCTTTTACCTCTAGAACAATTTGGAATTGGAGGTGGGAATAGTGTCAGAGGTTATCGGCAGGATATTCTGTTGGGTGATAATGGAATTTCAGCATCGGCGGAACTTAGGTTTCCGATTTTGGGTAAGTCCGATCGAGGGTTAGGGGTTTTACAAATTACTCCTTTTGTTGATGCTGGTACTGTTTGGAATAGTTCAGGTAGAGATAGCTTAGAGCGTCAATTGTTGCTCTCGGTTGGTACGGGTTTGCGGTGGGAATTGGGTGATAGTATGTCGGCCAATTTTTATTGGGGTATTCCTTTAGTTGATGTGAATTCGAGGGGGACAACATGGCAAGAAAAAGGTTTACATTTTTCCGTTCTATCCAGGTTCTCTTTTTGAAACCAGCACGTCTGAGGTGGGGGCGAAGTCTGAGACTATTTACTATCTTATTTGTGGCAGCATTATTATCATTGTTTGCTGCAAATGTCAAGGCTCAATCGGGATTGAATTTGGAAAAAAGTGGGGTATCACATTCTCTAATTAGTTGGGAAAAAGTGGATGAATTTTCAGTAATTTCTGGAAAATTAGGGATTGGCACTCAGCCGCGATCGCCACAGGAATGGGAGGATTTGGCTAGAACAAGTTATGCTGCTGGGGAGTTTCCAGAGGCTGCGAAGTATTGGCGGCAAGCTGTTGCGGGTTTTGAGGTGGGGGGAGATTGGTTGAATCAGGCGATCGCCCTGGGTAATCTTTCGTTGACATATCAACAGCTTGGGCGTTGGGAAGAGGCCAATAGTGCGATCGCCAAGAGTCGCAGTTTGTTACCAGAGGAGTCTAAGGTAAAATCGTTAGTGGAATTAAAGGCGATCGGGCAAATTCTCGATATTCAATCCAATGGGCAATGGGAACAAGGACAAGCCAATCTTGCTTTGCAAACCGGGCAACAAGCAACGAAAATTTATGTTAAATTAAAGGATAATTTAGGCTGGAAACGTAGCCTAATTGCTCAAGTTAAAACCCTGCAAGCATTAGGTTTATATCAGCAAGCTTGCCAAGCAATCATCCCAGTTGTCGAATCAAACAATCCCGAAAACTTCGCTATCCCCAGTCAGGATTGTCAGCAATTCATTACTGAAAAATTAGCAGCAATCAAAGAAAGTGTCAAAAGGCCATCAAATCCGACTTTGAAAAATATCCAAATTACCGGGGCGCGTTTCCTTGGCGATGTGTTGAGACAGCTTGGCTATTTGAATGAGTCTCAAGAGTTGCTGGAACAAGTAGATCGAGTTGTTACTCAACAAGAATATCTTCAAGAAAAAGCTTTAGTGTTATTAAGTTTAGGTGATACTTATCAAGCTCTGGGAAATAGAAACAAATTTTTGTCTAAATCGAACGAATATAAAAAATACTACCAAAAGGCTATAGATTCCTATCGAAAATCGGTAAATGTCGCTGCCAATAATTCCTTTGTCAAAGTCCAGGCACAACTAAATTTATTAAGTCTTTTAGTTGACAATAAAATCGGATTGGCTATAGATTTAAACGAAAGTCAAGCAGTGCGGTTGCAAATATTGTCTCAATTGAGTCAATTGCCACCAAGCCACAAGATAGTTTATGCAGAAGTTAGTTTGATGAATAGTTTGGTTCGCCTCAAGCAGGAAGAACTAAAAATTGCTAGTAATGTTTCAAATTCGTCTGGCGAAATTTCAGAAAAACTATCAAATTATTGTTTGCAAAATTCTTCGATTGTGGCTGAAAGTTTATCTGGCAATAAATCGTCTGTATCTGAGAGAGAAATTGTCGAATTGGGAGCAAAAGCGATCGAGTTGGCTAGGGATTTGGGGGATTCGAGGGCAAAATCCTATGCTTTGGGCAATTTGGGTAAGGTGTATGAAGGGAATCAGCGGTGGCTGGAGGCTCAACAGTGTACTGAACAAGCTTTGTTGTTGTCGCAGAATGTTCAGTTAAATGCGCCGGATCTTGCCTATCAGTGGCAGTGGCAATTGGGGCGGATTCGTTGGAATGGGGCGAGGGATGTTAAGGGTGCGATCGCGGCTTATACCGCTGCATTTAATACTTTACAATCGGTACGGGATGATTTAGTGCCGATTAGTCGGGATGGGCAGTTTGATTTTCGCGATAAAATAGAGCCTGTTTATCGGGAATTGGTGGATTTGTTGTTGCACGGAGAGAAGCCTATTCAGGAGAAGTTGAAGCAAGCCCGTAATGTCATTGAGGCGCTTCAGGTAGCTGAGTTGGATAACTTGTTTAGGGATGCTTGTATCGTAGTGAACAAGTTAGAAGAGATTGATGCGATCGCAGATAAATACGATCCGACAGCAGCAGTTATCCATGCAATTATTTTACCAAATCGTTTAGCAATTATCTTGAAGTTACCGGGTAAAAAAGACTTGGAGTATCGGGAGATTTACCAGAAACAGACACTCGTAAAAGATACTATCAATCATTTACAAACTCATTTAATTCAACCAGGTAATACTGATGAAGTCTTAGCAGAATCAAAGAAACTTTACAAATGGCTGATACAACCAATAGAATCATTGCTAGAAAGCGATCGAGATGTGAAAACATTAGTATTTATCTTAGACAGACCCTTACAGTCGATCCCAATGGGAGCTCTTTACGATGAGCGCTCAGATCAGTATTTAATGGAAAAAGATTATGCTCTTGCTCTAGTTTCCGGTTTGCAGCTTCTCGATCCTAAATCTTGGAATCAAGTAAAATCAAGCAAGTTAAAAGTGTTGCTAGGAGGTGTGGATCTACCCCAGACACTAGAAGGTCAGCATTTTGAAAAAATCCAAAAATTATTAGAAGAATTGGATGGAATCGCAAAAAATGTAGCAACCAGCAAAAGATTTTTGAATGAAGACTTTACTCTAACAAACCTGCAACAAGAGTTGGCTTTGGCTAATATCCCCATTCTACATATCAAAACACACGGTCAGTTTAGCTCTGACCCAGAAAAAACTTTTCTTGTTGCTTTTGGAACTTTGTTAAAAAGTAACGATTTGGATAAATTGATTAAGAGGGGCAATAAAAAGGATGTTCGAGCGATCGAGTTACTGGTACTCAGTGCTTGCAAAACAGCACAGGGGGATGATAGAGCAGTGTTAGGACTATCGGGCGTAGCTATACGGGCAGGAGCTCGCAGTACCGTTTCAAGTTTGTGGGTAGCAGAAGATGCAGTCAACACAAAAATTATAGTCAGATTTTATGAAGAGTTGCGTCAACCGGGAATGACAAGGGCAAAAGCACTTCATAATGCTCAAAAAGCGTACTTTCAAGCAAAAGAAGACCAAGAACCCCATTTTTGGGCACCTTATATTATCGTTGGTAATTGGCTTTAATCCCATAGGTCTGAATCAGACCATCGAGGAGACAAAACCCTAGGAAAAAGTAAGATAACCCCGTTAACCCAACTTTATTGAGTTATTTTTCCAAGAGTTGCACATTACCAACTAAGGGTTCTTCAGCCAGATCTTTAAATCCACCAGATTCTAATAACTTAATCCATTGAATTTTCAAGGTTTCATCTTTAGGATTTGCAAGTAAACGCTGAGCTAAACGGGCGACTGAATCATACCAAATATCAGGTGTTGCTGTATTGATTTGCTGTTGGCGTTCCGAGGTGAGTGGTACTCGTACGACAAACCCACTCACATACAGGTCAGTTGTAGAGCGCTTATAAGGTTCACAATTGAATTTGAAGTACCAACGGTAATACTCTATGAGTTCAAGAGCGTATTTTGGAGATTTTGGCAGGCTAACACTAATAATTCCTGGTGTTTTTGGCAAAGAGATAGCAGCTTGATAAATTGTATTTTTCCCATCTCTACTTACCAGGGAAAACTCGGCTGAGTTTATATCTTCAGGATGGTAGGGAATATAGAACAAAAAAGTTGGATATTCAGAAGTAGTGAAGATCGGATTTTTAATAGGTACAAGAGCGGTAATTGACTTACTTGTCTTTTTACAGTTTGGATTAGTGGGGTCAAGTCCGGTTCCCGGTCTTGGTTGATTATCTCGTGGCGGTGGCGGTGGCGGTGTTTGAGGAGGTGGTGGGGGGGATTGGCTCAAAAAAATTGCACTGTAGGTTTGTAAAGAGATAGGAGAAATCGTGATAATCGCCAGCGCAATAATGATAGCAAAAGCTAGTTGGAAATATAGCCGAGGCATTAGGATTTCGTTGTTGTGTTTTTGTCTAGGATGCTTATTCCGGCTGTCGATTTTGAGATATTTTATGGATGACTAATCCACTGCCGGTCGCTACTAAAGCTAAGGCTGAGGGAACTAGAGGCATCCATCTGCCCTGGTTAAGCATCTCAAGACAAATATGATATAACAGCACGCTAGCAACACAAGTGACTATTGTCAAGTGCAGCCGGGGGCGAACATATATCACCAACACTCCGCCAGTAAACGCCCATAGCCAAACAAATACTGCATCGCCCCATTGCAGATTACCCCACTGTGGTAGCACCCCTAACAAAGGTCGTTTTGGGTTATCCATCACGGCGCTAAGAATTTGACTTGTCATGTGGGTATGAATCCATACTCCTGGCATTTGGCCATAGGGAGTATCAAAATCATCTCTAGCTACTTCCGCAGTATAGCCGACGATGACTACCCGATCTTTGATGGCATTTTCGCTGACTTTTCCCTCTAAAATATCTGTCAGTGAAACTATTTTTGCGGGTCTAGGATTGGCGCGGTAGTTGAGGAGAATTTGGCTACTCTTGCCATCGAGGCTTTGATAACCTCCTGTGTGTGAGGCTAAGCGATTAAAAGTTACTCCGCCCAATTCCCAATTTTTTGTAGTTTGATTAACTTGTAATGGTTCAATTTTCTGGGATGATAAGAATGAAAATGCTAATAAAAAACTGAAGCTGTAAGGTGTAATACATTTAGAAGATTTAGGCAAATAATTGGGTTCATAGGATAAGACTTGGCGACGAACTGTCTGATGTTTATTGTCTTGAATGTTATTATCAAAAATATCTACAAATCCGACTTGACCGATTAATTGTTTCGGGGAAAACTCAGGAAGCGGAGCATAATCTGCCGCAGACGATTGGTAGGAACAAACGGTATAAAAGTTTTTATTTCTTTTAAAAATTTCGATCCAATCTTTACGGGCTGTGATATCCATATCATCCTTGATTCTAGGTTGATTGCGAGATATATCGAGCCCAAAGGCGGCTGGTTTATATTTTTCTACTTTTTTGACGATTTCTGCTAAAGCGGATTCTTTGATCGGATAGCCACCATACTTATCAACTTCTTGTTGATTGATTTCAACTACTGTGATACGGGGATCGATAGCCTCAGCTTCGCGCTGTCGCATTAAATAATCGTAAGCAGGTAATTCCAGAGGTTCGAGGAATTGTAGCGATCGCACTCCCACGATCGCACCGGTGGCGATCGCACTTGCCATCAACACAGTCTGAAGATTGCGCCAAATAGAAAAGCGTTTGCGCTCTTCCTCATTTCCCCTCAACAACTCAATCCAAGTTAGAGCCCCAACACCCGGAGACTCATAAATCATCGGCAACCAGCTAGCACCAGGATAGTTAACCTCAAATCGATCCAGTTTTTTCCGCGCTTTCCCAACTGATTTATCCAAAGACTTATTTTCTATAGCAAATGCGTCCAACAAATACTCCAAAAATTTTTGAGCTACTTCATCAGGGACTCGCTCTCGCATGGCGATAACTGCTGGAATTTGTAGAGAAGCGAGTTCCTGCACTAATCCCATGCCGTCACAAGAATTGAAAATCGCTAATTTTAAACCATGTTGAATAGCATTTTCTAAACCATACTTTAAGTTTTTAATTGTTATGCTTTCGGCTTCACTGAGGGCAAGTTTACCCTCGGTGTAATCAGCATTGCTCGAACTATGACCAGCAAAGAATAAAATATCCCAATGCTGTCGCCATAACTCATCATTGAGCTCGCTGTTGGAAGTAGCTATCAGAGGTTTAATGTAGGCAGATATTTGGTGAAGCTTTTCGGTCAAAAGCTTCAAATCTGCCTTAATATTGATCCCTGTATCTTCTCCCATGACAACCAGAATTCTGACCTGGTTTTGATTTTTCTTGCCTTGGTATTTATGGGGTTCTTTATGGTTGACTTTGCTCAGAATTGGCTCGATTTCAGCATCATGTAAAACATCCCACAAATGCCAAGGGAATTCCCAAAGAGCGATATCATCTGTTTGAATGATTAATCTGACATTTTCTCCCTCAGCGCTCAAGACTTGTAAGAGCTTATCCCGGACAGGCTGAAATCTTTTATCTCCTGAATTCAACCAAGTATTCATACTTGTTTCCACAGACTTAGCTGAATCTTTAACGGAAATTTTGGTAATTTGCCCCTTTTTGCTCTGTTCTAATTTGCGGTAAGAACCACAACCTGCTTTTTCGCGAGCTAAGCGTAAATTTTCAGATGCTTTCAGCACATCTGTAGCTGGTGGCAACGACCCAGAAATAGAATAGGATATACTATCAACTTGAAGACTGACAGAATAAGGCTGTTTGCTCTCTGTTTTGATATCTAAGACGATTGACTTGCTCATAGGTTTTGGTCGGCTGGTAATGATGGTTGATTTAAACAGTAAAAGGTTCTTTGAGGCTCACTCCGTTCACTGCTATTTTAACCAGGAAATAATCGTCGATCGCCGCCGTAAATTCATATTCAATTAGATTGTCAGCAGCATCCGTTTGTTCTTCAAAGAAAACTTCGTCATCTTCATCTAGGATAGTAAGTTGCAGATTTGGTGGCAGAATTGGCGATCGCTCAGGATGTAATAGCAGATGAACCTTGATTTTATCAGTTTCTTCGGGGGTGAGAGTCAGCACAAGCCGAAGTCGATCGCTATCAAGGCGCATCCCTAAATTAATAGTCTTACCAATGCCGACACCCGCACTCTCATTACTCGGATCAATTTTCCCCAAACTCACGGATGCTTCGCGGCGCAAGGCGTCATTTTCAGTCGTTTCCAGCAGGTGAGTCAGGGTGGCGATCGCCTCTTGATTTCCTGGTTCGAGACCACCTAATAATTTAATCGCCTGCAATTGATTCTGGGGATTGCGCTTATTCTGTGAAATTTCAATCAATGTGGGAATGGTATTGTGACTCTTAAAGTTACCGTCCCTATAGGACAAAGCTCCTACCCTCCCATTCACTAAACTCTGGTCTACATTTCCCAACATCTCTGTAAACATTTGCTCACCTGTCTTCCAGCCATCTTGGAGATAATTCTTCATGCGCTGAAGCAAAACTGCTGGAGTTGAACTCGCGACAACTGGCACAAAATTTGCTACACGATTGTGATACAATAATTGCCGATATTTGTCATTTGCCAAGAAAGCGGCCCACTGTTCAAAGGATACTTTCAGTCGGGGAGAATATAGCGAGGAATCGCTCAAAAGCTGTAATAATTTCGCCGCCTCCATCTCTGATAAATTAAGCACGGGAGCAACTTCTGCTTGCAAGTTTAATCCTAGAGTAATTTGCATGACAGTCAGAGATGCGGTCAACTCATCTATGGCTAAAGAATAAGTGCGATCGCCCGCACTGTATCTGCCTTGATGCTTCAGTTGCTGATGAGTCGCAAACCCGCAGACTTCCAGCCAACAGCGATCGTCATCATCCCCATCCAAATTCACCTGCACAGCCACATAATAATCACCAGCCCAACTAGGAATATCAATCCATTCCTGCGGCACACAAATTTCTTCTACATCTGACTCGTCACTGGGAATAAACACCAGTCTGCTATCACCAATCTGAATAGCTGTACCGTTGACTACTTCCCAAATACTAGCAAGATCCTGACCGTGCCAGACTAAAGGTTGAGGGTTCTCTGGTTCCAGCCATTCAGAAAGCCAGTTAAATAAAGCATTTAAACAAGCGCCATTGAGATAACCATTGTAGCGAGAAATAGGATTAGAGTGATGTTGATTTTGTTGCCAAGCAGTCTCTAGGTCTACTTCGTCAATAGTCAAGCGCAGCCTATCAGAAATTTGAGACTCAAAGGGTTGGATTTTTGTGAATTCAAACATTTTTTATTCTCCTTTTTTGTTGTTAGCCATTAGAATTTGCAAGCATTCGTCAACGATAACATCCACTGTTTGGGAGGTATCTTCAGCCTGAAGAGAGAGATTCCGACTGCGACAGACAGCTCGAACTTGAGATTGATAAAAGCGCAATAACCACTTGTCCACACAATCCCGCTGCCAATTTTGAATTTCCGCAATTAAATTGGATTGTAAGTTTTGCTGAGATTGAGAAAGTATGGCATTCACCTCTAAGTTATCCATGCCCAGCATAATCGCAATCCTTTCTACGTTTAACTGCTGACCATAGTGAAGATGGAAAACAGTTTCCTCTTGAGATTCAAGTTTTTTAACAGCTTCAACTAAAGCTGCGTGAATTAAATCTGAATGCAGGGGAGCTCGGAAGTTTTTATGCAGCCATTGCAATACATACTTTTCTGACCATACTTCCGGTTGTGACATTTCAGCCATAGTTTTGATGAGTTTTGTTTTAATAGTATTCAGGCGACGAGAAATAGCAGATTGACTGATTCCTAATTTAATTTCTAGTTGTGTTTGCTTGATGCCGCAACCATAATAAAGCAGGAGAGTTTTGTGTTGATCTGGTTTAAATTCTTCTATCTGTTTGCGAAAAGCAGAGTGAACTTGCTGGCTTTTTCTGCTATTTGACTCAGTATTTTCATTTGCTTCTATATCGAAAGATTCTTCGGTATTTGACTCAGATAAATTTTCACCGCCTTTTTCCTCAAGTGATTCCCAGGGGATGTTGATGTTATGGTTAATGGGATTTTGGTAATTTTGTAATGCTTGAATACATAATTTCATCCAAGCTTGCACTTGCTCTTGATTGATATTTGAGCCAGCGGAGACTTCGTGAGGTGCATTCAATAGGACCTTTTCTGCATTGTAAGATTCAGCGGTCTGCCGAAAGTCTTCAGTATCAGCCTCGTGCCATTTATCCCCTCTTTTCCTGACCGCAGGATTATAAACTTTGTTTAAGCTATAAACTTGTTTAAAACATTTGCGTGCAAAGATACATTGGGTAATTGTTGGTTCTGGAATCGCAGAAGTTTCTAGGGCTTCCCGAAGCAGTTTATCGGATTTTTTAACTAGCATTCGCCACGGCGAAAACTTACCTACAGACATTTTATCTCGGATATCTTGGCTCAAGGCAGCTTGAATGTAGGTATCTAGAGAAGCCTGACGATCGCAATCATAGGATTGTAACAGGCGGCACAGATTGTCAGGATTGTAGATAAAAATGCGAGCAGAGGAGAGATACTCGTCCCAAAGCTGCTCCTGTGAGGCTCTGGAGGCTTCTCTTGCTGCATAATAGCAGTTTTTTTGAAGGTAACAAACCAAGTGTTCTAAGGCTAGCTTCTGGCGATTTTTTGGTTCCCATTCTTGAGGGATTGATGCCGCATTAATTGCTATTTTTCTCCAATAGAGTGCTAGATTTTTGCTGTAATTTTGCTGAGAACATAACTGTGCAAATTCTGGGTTGCGTTGTTGATACAAATTAAAATTGGTTCTGAGATGATTCTGGTTGTGCCACTCAATAATCTGGGCATTTTTGCTGGTATTCAGCCTGAGATAGGTGCAAAATTCGTCGGTGTAATTTTGACGTTCCGGCAGTCGGGGAATATTTCCCTGGTGAGAAGGGTTGGTCATCTTAGTTTGTTATCGAAGAACAATAAAGGAGGAATTGAGCCAGAAGTTTTGAGTTTACAGCAGCCTCGCTGGAGAGGAAGCTGTTGGCCAGTACAGAGGCTCAGAGGTTTTTGACTCGGAGTCATGGGGGAAATTGGGCGACTGAAGCATAGTGGCTGGAAGAGCGTCCTCTAAAGTGTGCTACTAACTTATTGGTGTCGTCAGCCGACATTTATGCGGGTAGCTCTGAGTTGGGGATGCAGCATTGTCTCTGAGCAAGGCAGTAGCAGTGCATCTGTTGCTTGCCCCCGTGCTGAGGCTGAAAGTGGGGCTGGTGTCTAACTCTTGAGACATAACTGCTTGAGTTGGAGTTACAACAGTCCAGCTTCTGGGCGCATTCCTCCAAAAGTGGGGCGCTAGACCTCACAGGCAGTCCCAGAATATCTGGCTGGTTGCCTCTGTCATTGCATTGTCCCACAATCGACTGCGATCGCCCTCCAGTTCTAAAATTCAGTCCTCAAATGCGATCGCCTCTGGCTGTTAGCTAGCTCGATCGCCCTTACTTATTCAATTGAGCAGCTTTTGAACAATTTGCATAAATTAGCAGACATAATTTTGAATGTTTTAGCTAAAAACTCGCCTCAACTTAAGAGATAAACTTACTCCGATTGTCTAAGATATTGACAATTACGAAATTTCCCGATCGCACAAATTGATTTGCATATTTTTGAACAATGGCACTTCTTTTAAGTTCCCATAACGTTGCCAAGTATTTAAGAGATGTAGAGCTCTGTACCGATACAGAGCCAGACCTCTTTCATGTAGATTCAGTTGCCGCTAAAAACTTTAACTTGTTAGTAACTCTTTCCAACGGTTATAAATACCTTGTCAAGCAGGAGCGCTTGGTCTCTGATGGCAAAGCTGATGGCGAATTTCTCAATGAATGGCGAACTCAAGATTTGTTACGGGTCTTTCCAGAATTGGACAGCTTTCGTTCGTTACTACCAATAGATTGAATGTCTCATAAATAGCAGAGCAACGATTGTTGTATTGCCGGAAATATTGAAATGATGATTCTTCAAATAATCTGCAATCTGATATTTTATATGACTTTACTATCAAAAAATAACTTTAAAAATGTATGTATAGCATGATTCACAAAAATTATGTGTTTGACTATCGGTACTTACTCAAAAAAATTAGTTGCCAAAAAGAGCTAGGCATTTGGATTAGAAGATATGTTGATGCACATGGTTTTCTAATCTTGCAAAATGTAGAGGGTAGCTCTGATGTAGAGCGCTCAAGTTTATTTTTAAGTTTAAGTCAACTCTGCTCATCGATCGGTACTCTAGTACCTCATAATCCTGGCAAGAATGACTTTGTTTGGCAAATCAAATCTCAATTATCTACTTCTGCTCTCAAGACTTTTTCGGAACACAATCAACACGCTCCACTTCATACAGATTCTCAATATAGGAATCAGCCTGAAAGATTCATTGCTTTGATGGCAATACGCCAAGCTCATTGCGGTGGTGGCTATACAGAAATAGTTGACTTTAGGAAGATTTTAGAAGATATAAAATGTACTGCTATGGGAAGTAGAGTTGTCGAGTTTATCAGAAATGAAAGTTTTCCTATTGCTATTCCAAGTGTTGTTCAGGAATCTTCTAAGCCAGCATCTATACAAGCAAAGCAGGTTTCAGTAAGCCCTTTGATTAGATATAGGTATGATACTCTCAAAGCTGGATTGTCTCTAATAGAACATGGTCGAGTTGCAGCTTTTCATGAAAATCTTGATTTGCTCGATCTTTTTATTCAATCAACTCCTCATCGATTTCGTTTTATATCATTACCTAACGAAATCACCTTTCTTGACAATCACAGATTCTTACACGGTAGGTCATCATTCGCTGATTTTAACAGATTACTACTCAGAACTAGAATGAACTAAATATTTCAACACATGACATGAGGTTAGCAAATATGACAAACTATCTCGAAAAATCCTCGAAAGTTGGTCAAGGTGCTTGGGCAGCAAAAGCTATTTACGATCTGACTGTAACTGCTTTATTGAAGAATCAGTTCAATGAAGTGGAAGAATTTATTGGCGTTTTCAATATAATTTCTGGAGATTTTGGAGGTGAAGCTGCCGCCCGTAAATTAAGAAGTGCGGCCAATCTTCTAAGTACATATGGCAACCAAAAACAATTAGCTTCTAGCCCGCCCCTAAAAAAATTGCGGAGGCAGCGCCCACCCTACATTTACACAGCATCCCAAACAATCAATTGAATCGGCGTAGGATTGTAAGCATTGCAAGGATTGTTCATTTGCGGGCAGTTAGAAATAGCAACCAGCGCGTTCATTTCGGCTCGCAAATCAACTGTACTTCCCGGATCGGAGATACCGTCAACAATTTCAAGCGTGCCATCTTCGCTAACCGGAACATTCATAAAGAAGTTGATATTGCTGACTAAATCTCGCTTGCCCAAACCGTAGGGAAGAATTGCGGCGAGGAAATTTTCAACACAGGCGTGCTGGTATTTTTTATCTAGCCCAAACCGCACCGAATTGCTCTCGCAGCTACAGGCGCCACCGGAGGTATCGTGCCGCCCGCAGGAGTCAGCAATTATGGTCATCATGGCTCGCCCTTCGTTGGAAATCAGTTGGCTGTTTGTAGTGACAAAGATGTTGCCTTGATTGACGATCGTATCGGGGGCGCTGTAGCGTTCGGAAGGGTCATCGGCATTGTAAACTAAAAAATCTACTGCTTGATTGCCGCCTAAATCTACAATGCGGAGAATTTGTCCTTTTTTGATGACGCGAGACCAGGGATGTCTGGCGGGTAAAACTTCGTTATAAATTGCAGTTTTTGGATCGAGAATTTGTTGTGTGGTTGCAGTCATGGTTCACTTTTTGTGATGGAATTGCAGATTTTTTCCCGCCGATTGGTGCGGACAAGATTGAGTGCTGGAATCTGGTTTATTGGACGAACAAAGCATCGGTGTTGATGAACCCGCGCACTGCTTCCGGGTTGGCGGTGCGGCACAAGTCGTCTGGTGCGGGTGCGGGGGTTTTCACAATCTGAATTTGGATGGGTTTTGGATCGTAAATTGAACCCGGATGCAGGATGTGGGGGCAGTTAGAGATAATGGTTAATACGTTCATTTCGGCTCGCAAATCGATAAAACTACCGGGTTTCTCGCAGCCTTCGCGAAACTCCATCGTGCCGTCGGGTTTGACGGCAATTCGAGTAAATAAGTTGAGGTTGGGCATGATATCTTTTTTGCCCAATCCCCACCGACTTAGGGCTTTGAGGAAGTTGTCGCGGGAGTTTTTCCAGTCTCCTTCGCCGTATTTTTTGGCATTGCTAATGGCGTTGCTGCATCCTCCTAGCAAATCGTGACAGCCGGAGGTGTCTTGGGTGATGGAAAATAGGATGCGCCCCATGTCTGTGTAGATCACCATGCCTTGTTTGAGAAAGGCGTTGAATTGAATTTTGGCGGTGTCTGCTGCGTTGAAACGTTCGATCGCATTGTCGGCGTTGTAGCACAGCATGGAAACGCCGCGAGAGCCTTCTAAATCGGTGATTCGCAGGGTGTTTCCCCGCTTGATGACTCCCGACCAGTACGCGCCGCCCGGTACGGTTTCTTGCATTAATACGAGGTCAGAATCAATTTGTGAGTTTGTGTCGATCGATGATAGTTGTACCATAAGTTCCTCTTGATGTATTTAGGTAGGTCAGCGACATAAAACAATAGTATTTTGTAATGGCCAAACCCGTCCTCTCCCAAAGTAATATTTATTTCCACTGATATCTTGCACGATTCTTAAGAACGGGCTCTCCGGCCCGTTCCACAATAAAATTGAGTTTTGTGGAACGGGCCGGAGAGCCCGTTCCTAAATAGGTAATTGACAATGGTGCAAGATGTTAAGTTTCCACTTACTTAGGTTGGCCGTTGTACTGTTGGCGCGGGTGCAAAAAGTGCAACTACAAACCTATTTTTATTTAAGCAGCCATTGCAACTGCTTCCTGTCCGTGTTTCCGCATCAAATCCATGAGTTCGTCGCGGTAATCGTGGAATTTGGCGTGGCGTTTGACGCTGGGAGTGCGATCGGGCAAATTAATCGACATTTCCTTTCTCACTGTACCGGGACGAGCGCCCAAAGCATAAATCCGATTGGAAAGAAACACCGCTTCTTCGACATCGTGGGTAATCATAAAGATTGTAATCTGAGTGCGGCGCCACAAATCCAGCATGAATTCGTGCATCGATTCTTTAGTGTGGATATCCAATGCGCCGAAAGGTTCATCCATTAATAACACTTTAGGTTCAGAAGCGAGGGCGCGGGCGATCGCCACCCGCTGTTTCATCCCGCCCGACAATTCCTTCGGCAGCGACGAAGCAAACTGCGTCAATCCTACCACACTCAAATAATAGCTCGCTTGTTCGCGCCGCTTTTTCTTGGAAACGCCTTGAAGTTTGAGGCCAAACTCGGCATTTTCCTGCACGTTCATCCAAGGATAAAGAGTGTAATGCTGAAATACCATACCTCGATCCGGTCCCGGCGAAACAACTTCCTTGCCATCAATTTTAACTTCCCCTGTTGTCGGCTTGTCCAATCCCGCAATCTGCCTCAACAGAGTAGATTTGCCCGAACCGGATGCGCCTACCGCGCAGATAAATTCGCCTTGCTTGATGCTCATATTGATGTCCTTGAGGACAACTAATTTACCGTTTTTAGTTTCAAAGTTTTTGTGCAGATTGTTGATTTGTAGAAACATGAGTAAATCCTCCGTATTGTAAGTAAAAAATCACACCATTCTGCTTCCTAACACCAAATACTCGTTAGTAACTCTTTAGTCTGCGAAGGCGGACTTCGTTTGACAAGAAGCGGTTTAAACCGCCGATTACGATCGAGACTTTTTAACAAGGATTTGTATAACACCTGCTTACTGTTTCTGACTTGACCATTTACAAGAAACCCGCAGCAGATATTGAAAAAGCAAGTCAAAAGTCAGTCCGATCGCCCCAATGACAATCAGCCCCACAAAAATTTCATCGGTTCGGAGAAATCGACCTGCGACGCTGATCCGGCGACCTAAGCCTTCGGTGGCGGCAATCAATTCCGAGACGATTACCAATTGCCAAGCCGCAGCTAAGTTGATGCGGCTAGCATCAAGAATTCCCGGCAAAACGTGGGGGAAAATAACTTGAGTTAGGATTTCCCAGCGATTCCCGCCCAACATATAAGTAGATTCGATCAAGTCTTTGGGAACAAACTTGACTGTATCCATCACCATCAGCGAATTGAAGAAAAAGACACCGATAAATATCAGCGTTATTTTGGGTTCTTCGCCGATTCCCAAGTAGAGAATTAGCAGGGGAATGAATGCTGGTGCGGGCATATATCGCATCAAGCCGAACATGGGTTCTAGCAAGGCGCGAATACTGGCAAAACTGCCCATCAGCACGCCAATTGGTATGGAAAAAACCAAGGCGAACAGAAAGCCCACTCCCACCCGCCACAAACTCGCTACCGTGTCTTTCAAAAGTTCGCGAGTGTTCCACAGCCGACCAAATGCCTCTAAAACTTTGCCGGGGGAAGGCAAAAATTTGGGGTCTACGTTGGCGAAGGTTGTTACTAGCCACCACAGCAGCAGCGGCAGTGCGATCGATGTTACCGTTAACCCAATATTGAGGGGTTGTGGTATCTCTTCCCCAATCCGCCAGAAAACGGTGGGATTTAGGCTTTTTTGCTTGAGGTGGGATTGGATCGATCGGGGTTCGGGATTTGGTGGCATGATTTAATTGCAGAACAGTTGAGCGAGTAATTTTAGTAGCTTTTTGGTATTTTCAAAAAGAATATTCTTGAAAGCTTTTTGTGTCTGCATAATCGTAAATTCTGCCTTTTAGCTTTTACCTTCAGAATAAGCTTTTATAAAACGATCGTCAAATAATTGGCTGATATCTGGTTGGGTTTTTGCTAAATTTACATCTACGAGAAATTTGGTCATTTCTGCGGCCGCAAACGGCAATGATGTCATGTCATTTCCCGGTTGAAAGGCTTTCAAGTTTTCCTCGATCGTGAATATCTTAGTGCCGTCTTCATATTCTTTGTATTCCTCAACGCTGACTCCGGCGCGGTTGGCTAGAATCTCGTAAGATTTCTCTTGATTTGATTTCATGTATTCCAATGTTGCAAACCAGGAATTGACCAGGGCTTGCACTCGATCGGGGTGTTCGCCGATAAACTTTCGCGTGAATACCAAATGGTCGGAAATCGCCCCCGGAAAATCTTTTGAACTAAACAGTTCCTTGCTGTTCGATCGTTTTAATGCTTGCGTGGTAAACGGCGCAAATACTGCCGCCGCATCGACTTGTCCTCCGACGAAAGCCGCCGCAGCTTTGCCGGTTTCCAGCGGTACAAATTGAATATCTTGCACTGATAAACCTGCTTTTCTCAGCCCTAACAGCAATAGAAAGTGATCGACTGTACCTTCCTCGGCGGCAACTTTTTTTCCTTTTAAATCGGCAACGGAATTGATGCCTTCGGCGACAATCACTTTGTCATTTCCAGTCGAGTTGTCGTTGACTAAAACAATTACTTGGTCGGCGCCGCCGGATATGGAGTTTACTGTATCGCCGAGGGTTTGGCTGTTAGCATTGATCTGTCCTGCTGTGAGAGTGCCGATCGATTCTAAGTAGCCGTCAAACCATTTTAAGTCTACAGCAACTTTGTTGGCTTCAAATATCTTTTGCTCTTTGGCAATTTGCCAAGGAAACCAGCCGGGCCACGCGCTGAATCCGAGGCTAACTGCATCAGCATTTACTGAAGAAGCTGCTTCGCTTTCTGTCGTGGTTTTGATATAAATTGCCGGGTTGACGCAGCCGACAGCGAAAAACAAGGTGATAAAAAATAGGGCGCAGTAGGACAAGGGCGATCGCGTTATTTTGGGGGAGCAATATCGGATATTCATAGCATATTCTTGTTGCTGGTTAGAGGTGAATATGTCGATCGAGCTTTTGCACCTTCTTTGGCTTCCTTAGCTGCCGCAAACCCCCTTGATATACAAGGATAAAGCCCGAGAGCTAACGAACCGAGTCTTGCTGACCGATCGCGTTTCTCCCGGGCTTTTATCCCGCCGTGTAACTGGCTAGTGTTTCCCTAAATTTAAAATCTTGGGAGAACCAGTCTGCTTCTCTCGGACCAGCACTTGAACTGTCTAACCTGAGTTAGAAACTGATTCAAATCGGAACCCTAGAAGCGGTTAAATTTTTCGTTTTTTGTCTGTATAAGTCCTGTTTGCAACCCAAGGAGTTATTCGAGACTGTTGGTAGCAGCAATGCACTTAGCTTTTTGAAAGGTAAGCATACTGTAGAGTGCAATCCTATTAGATTGCTATGTTTCAAACCGTAACAGCAAACTTGATGCAAAAATGTGTAAAATGTTACAAAAAACGGTTTTTCTGGAATTTGTAAAATTAAAATTTTTGGAAGATTAAACCGGGCGATGAGACGGGGCGATGGGAAATCGTGAAGTTTGCCTGCACACAAAGACGAAACCCGCAAGGTCAGGGTTGAATATTTCTCAAGGGCGTTGCTGAATACAGGTAGGAATTCAGATTTCCCAATTGCTATCAGCCAAGTATGGTGAGTTTTGTAACATCAAGCGAAAAGTTGATTCATACCCTGAATCAGCAACGCCGAATATTTCTCAAGAAATACTTCGCTGCCTCGACTAGATGCAAGTAAGATCGACAATGCGGTAAACTAACCTTCTATTTGTAAGAACGATCGCCTTGCACAGCCTGTGAAGTGATTTCTTCAATCGAAAATCTAAAATCGAAAGATCGCCCAGCAAAGCCTGTGAAGTCAACTATTCAATCTAAAATCTAAAATCTAAAATCTAAAATCGATTGACGGTGCATTATGGAAAAAGTTAACTACAGTCAGAGTCTCGACATTCATTCGCTGCTCGATCGCTACCGCACCGGCTCGCTCGCGCCTGCAGATGCGATCGCGAGCGTGTACGATCGGATCGAGCGCTATGCAGATCCGGCGGTATGGATTTATTTAGCACCGCAGGCGGAAACCCTCGAACGCGCCAAAGCCTTGGAAAACCTAGACCCGCAGCAGTTGCCGCTCTACGGGATACCTTTTGCGATCAAAGATAATCTCGATTGGGCGGGCGTTCCGACTACGGCGGGATGTCCGCAGTTTGCTCGCACTCCAGCGCGATCGTCCGCAGTCGTAGAGCGTTTGTGCGCGGCAGGTGCGATCGCGATCGGCAAAACAAACATGGATCAGTTTGCCACAGGATTAGTCGGAACCCGCACGCCTTATGGAGTTTGCCGCAATCCGTTCGACCGGCGCTACATCCCGGGCGGATCGAGTTCCGGTTCCGCCGCAGCAGTCTCCGCCGGATTGGTGAGTTTTGCTCTGGGTACCGATACCGCAGGATCGGGGCGGGTTCCCGCTGCTTTTACCAACATTGTCGGGCTGAAGCCAAGTTGCGGCTCGATCGGCACTCGCGGCCTGTTACCGGCGGTGCGATCGCTCGATTGCGTTTCTGTGTTCGCTCTCACCTGTGCGGATGCGGCTTCCGTGCTGCAAGCAGCCAGCGGTTTTGACGCTGAGGATGCGTTTTCTCGTCGCCCTGAAACGAAAGTTTTGCCGGATTTATCCAGCTTGCGGGTGGGAGTTCCCGCAGACGGCGAACTCGAATTTTTCGGGAATGCAGAAGCCGAACAGCGCTACCGAGAGGCGATCGCGCGCTTGCAATCTTTGGGCTGCACGATCGTACCTATTGACTTCAAACCCTTTGCGGATGCTGCCGAACTGCTCTACGGCGGGCCTTGGGTAGCAGAAAGGTTGGCCGCGATCGGCGATTTCCTCGACGCGCACCCAGATGCGATCGATCCGATCGTCTGCGAAATTATCAGCGGCGGCAAACGCTACGATGCCGTCTCTGCCTACCGCGCGTCGTACCGGTTGGCCGAACTCCGCCTGCAGGCAGAAATTCAGTGGGAGTCAATGGATGTTTTGGCTGTTCCCACGACAGGCACGATTTATACTGTCGCAGAAGTTGCAGCCGAACCGATCGCCCTCAACACCAATCTCGGGCGCTACACGAACTTTGCGAATTTGCTCGATTTGTGCGCGATCGCAGTTCCCAGCGGGTTTCAAAGCAGCGGATTGCCCGCAGGATTGACACTGATGGCTCCTGCGTGGCACGATTTATCGCTCTGCAGCCTGGGATCTGCTTTCCACGCTAGCTTGGGCGGAACTTTGGGCGCAACCGGGCTGGCGCTGCCAACCCTCCCGGAACCCGCCAGCGCAGCCAAACCTGACTCAGAAGAACGAGTCAAAATAGCCGTGGTTGGCGCTCATTTGAGCGGTGAGCCGCTGAATTATCAACTAATCGAGGGGGGAGGCGTTTTGGTTCGCGCCTGCCGTACCAGCCCGATTTACAAGCTGTACGCTTTGACGGGTACTGCTCTGGGCAAGCCGGGATTGGTGCGTCAGGTAGAGGGCGGTAGCGCGATCGAGGTGGAAGTTTGGGAGTTGTCGATCGCGGCTTTCGGCGGATTTGTCGCTAAAATTCCCCCGCCGCTGGGAATTGGTACGCTGGTGTTGGAGGACGGCTCCACGGTGCAGGGCTTTTTGTGCGAATCTTATGCTGTGGCGGATGCGATCGATATTTCTCATCTCGGCGGTTGGCGAGCGTATCACTTCCGGTTTTAGGCTAAGTTAGAATGGCAAATTTCTACCATCTTCAGAATCATGCCATCAGCAGTGCCAATTCGACCAATTCCCATCACAACCCCAACCCCCACCGGCGGCGGTACCCGTCCCTCTGGGGTCTCTGGCGGCAGAAATGGCACCAGCGGCCCCGACTCTCTCAGGGGTAGTGCGGGCGCGGACTTGATATTTGGTTTGGGTGGGCCTGACAGCATTTTTGGCTTAGGCGCAGACGATTCCCTCTACGGCGGCGACGGCGACGACTCAATACTGGGGGACGCTGGCAATGATTTGCTGTTCGGCGGTGCGGGTCGCGACAGCGTTTTGGGCGGCGTGGGCGACGATACTTTCTACGGCGGCAAAGGTTCTGACTCAATGCTGGGCGAAGATGGCAATGATTTGCTGTTTGGCAACCAAGACGCCGATACTTTGTTGGGCGGCGCGGGCGATGACACGCTTTTTGGGGGTGCCGGCGATGACTCGCTGTTTGGTGGCATCGGCAATGACTGTTTATCGGGCGATCGCGGCTTAGATACTTTAACTGGGGGCGCCGGAAACGATACTTTTGCGATCGGGCGTTTGGCAGATGGTGATGTGATTACAGATTTTACTGATGGTACGGATCGAATTCGCTTGGCTGCCGGCCTCACCTTTGGCGAACTCACCATTTCGGCTGGGGCCGGAACTTCGCCGAGTACAATTATTCAGCTTACAAACACCAACGAAACTCTCGCTACTTTATTCGGAGTTGCCCGCACTTCTATCACTCAGGCGGACTTTATTCTTTAATTAGTCGTGGGGAATGGGGAATGGGGAATTGGGAATGGGAATTGGGAATTGGGAATTGGGGACTTTGTAGTTTTAAGTTTTCAATATTAAACTTTTTAACTCAAAACCGCTTTTGCGTTGCAAGTAACGTTAGCTTTCGCAATGCGAAGGCAAGCAATCTCAAAACTTCTCATCTTCCTTTTTCCTGCTTCCTTCTTCTCTCTTCCTGACATCCGTTAGATCAGTTACATCCCGTACATTGCTCGTTGCCGAACTTCCTAATGACTACTGACGGTTTTCTCAATCTCAACAAACCTGCGGGCATGACTTCTCACGACTGCGTGGGGCGAGTGCGCCGGCTATTGAAACTCAAGCGAGTCGGACACGGAGGAACCCTCGATCCTGCCGTGACTGGCGTTTTGCCGATCGCCCTGGGCAAAGCAACCAGACTGCTGCAATATCTCCAACACAATAAAGCTTACCGAGGCACGATTCGGTTTGGCTTAACTACTGCTACTGACGATTTAGAAGGAGAAATTCTCCATTCTCGACCGGTGCCAGAGTTGAGTTTGGAACAAGTGCAAGCTGCACTCCCCAACTTTATAGGAAAAATCGAGCAATTTCCGCCGAGTTTTAGTGCGGTTCAGGTGGGAGGAAAACGCCTTTATGAGTTAGCTAGAAAAGGCGAAACAGTGGAAGTTGCTGCTAGGAAAGTGGAGGTTTTTCGGCTGGAAATCTTGGATTGGCGGCCGGGGGATTTTCCTGAATTGGATTTGTCGATCGCCTGCGGGGCGGGTACTTACATTCGGGCGATCGCGCGGGATTTGGGCGCACTGTTGAATGCAGGCGGTACTTTGGCTGGTTTGACTCGCACCGAAAGTAGCGGTTTTTCGATCGGGGAAAGTCTCAGTTTTGAACAATTGGAACTGCAATTGCAGGAGAATAAATTCTGCCCGATTTTGCCATCGGCGGTTTTGGGACATTTAGGTGCGATCGTCCTTTCCCCTGAATATACCAAACGCTGGTTTCAAGGACAGCGCCTCCCGATTCCCGAAACGCCGATCGGGGCAGAGGAGGAAAGTAGCAACCAGCCCCCCCACAACCCAATACCCCAACCTCCCTATCCCTTGCAGGTTTACGATCGAGACGGTAATTTTTTAGGTATCGGTCAAGTAGCGAACTCAGAGACAAGTACCATATTATCTCCTCAAATTGTGCTTTAAGTATCTAAAATAAAAATGAAAAAAGGTATAATTGGTACAGGAAAAGTTGGCGGAACTCTAACCGCTGGGAATGCTCTCGATTCACCTAGCTTACAGCGGTACGGGACAAGATTTGCCTATTAATCTAATCAATCGCTGAGGTAAAAATGGTGAAAATAGTGCTGATCGGATTAATCAGAGGCTACAAAATGGGGATTTCTCCTTACCTGCCTAACGCCTGTAGATTTCAGCCAACTTGTTCGCAATACGCCATCGAAGCAATAGAAAGATTTGGGCCTGCCCGCGGCAGCTCGATGGCAGTTAAGCGAATTTTACGCTGTCATCCTTTTCATGCAGGGGGTTACGATCCAGTACCTCCCAAAGATAGCGAGGGCAATTAGTTATTAATTAGAAGCCGGATTTTAGTGATTAGTTAATAGTGCAAATAGGCGCTGCATCCTCATGGCTAAAACTACCGAGGGGAATCACTCCCTAAGAGGGTTAAATTCGCACAATAAGTGGTGTTTCTTAACCCAACTTCAGTAAAATTACTGTTATCTTTCAAAACTCAGCAGCTATATAATGGTACAAACAGAGTACAGGGGATGCGAGTTGATATGTCTGCTACCGCAATCGGATACAAAATGTTGTCCCATACTCTGGCTGTACTCAGCCAGAAACAAGCAACAGGGAAACTGGTTTTAGAGCAAGGGGAACAACAGTGGCAACTTTACTTTTTTCAGGGTAGTTTGGTGTATGCCACGGGAGGATCGCACAGAGCGAGGCGGTGGTACAGGGCGATCGGGCAACACTGTCGAAACTTTCAAGTGGATCTCAGAGACCTCGATGCTGGAGAACTGTGGGAATATCAACTGCTTCAGCGAGGGATAGCAGCCAGCGAAATGAGTCTGGAACAAGCTAGGGCGATCGTCCAGACCAGCCTTTCGGAAGTGTTATTTGCTCTGATCGGTCAATCGGGTTTGCGCCGGGAGTGGCGTCCGTCCCAGAAATATTTTTCTACAATTACCTCTTCTTTGCTGCTGTCTTTAACAGAAGTAGAGAAAGTTCTGTGTTGTACAGAAGAAATTTGGCAGAAGTGGAAAGCAATGGGTTTGTGGCTGGTAGATCCAGAACAAGCACCGCTTTTAAAACCGTCGGCCCAGTTGCAGCAAAATCGATTTAGTTCTAATTCTTTGATCGCTTTGAGTAACGTATTCAACGGCGAGAATACTCTTTGGGATATTGCATTTAAGAAAAAGCAGTGCGTGACAGTGGCAACTCGCGCTTTAGTTAATTACATCAAACAGGGTTTAGTAAATTTCCGAACAGTACCAGACTTGCCGTCGCCTATAGAACAGTGGCGCCTTGCCGCAGCGATTGCAGGGCCGGGTCGCCCTTTGATTGCCTGTATCGATGACAGTCCGACAGTATGCGAATTTTTAGAGCAAATTTTATTGCCCCAGGGGTATCGAGTCCTAAAAATTCAAGACCCCATGCAGGGAGTGGGCCTCCTCGCCAAACAAAAGCCTGCTTTAATTTTTATGGACGTGGTGATGCCGAAGACAAGTGGCTTTGCTTTGTGCAATTTTTTGCGAAAGACACCCGCTTTTCGCGAAACTCCGATCGTGTTTTTGACCAGTCAAGATAGTATAATTGACCGCACGCGAGCGAAATTGACAGGTGCTTCCGATTTTTTGAGGAAACCAGCCAATCCCGAACAGGTTTTGGAAATAGCTGACAAGTATTTGAAGGTAAAAGGCGATGGCCACCCTTCAGCAATTCGCCCCCAAGATATACTTAATCCACGACAACTTGCCCTGGCCAATTCTTGAACCCAAATTATGCCGATCGATCGTCACTTATCGGGTGCGTGAGCCTCCGAGTCACCCGATAAGTATTGTACAATAAAGACGCCACCGGATTTTATCAATAAATCTTCTAGAGGCGGTTGCATGGTTTTTCTTGCTTTCAAAGCCCGCATTTCCGTAAACTTGCCCAGCGCGTATTGATTCTAATACCAGTTCCTACCAGTTGACAAAAAGAATGCAACTGTAGGCAAGTTCCCAGCCAGACGCTCATCAGTCATTTCCTGTTTTTTAATCTAAAATCTAAAATCTAAAATCTAAAATCTAAAATCTAAAATGGTATAATCCCTAAAACTTGATATTAATTATGAGCGATCGCACCCCGCAGGTGAGCGTAGTAATTCCGGCTTACAACTGCGCTGCTTACGTCGGCCAAGCCGTCGATAGCGTCCTGCACCAAACCTATGGTAACTGGGAAATTATTGTCGTAGACGACGGCTCCCGAGACGATACCAAGTTAGTTTTAGAGAAATATGGCGATCGAATTCGCTACATATACCAACAAAATCAAGGAGTTTCGATTGCCAGAAATCACGGTATCGAGCTAGCCAGAGGAGAATTTATCGCCTTTCTCGATGCTGACGACTACTTTTTTCCCGACAAATTAGCATCACAAATGGCTGTATTTGCAGCGCGACCAAATCTAGGAATAGTTCACAGCGGCTGGCGTCTTGTTAATAGTATAGGCGAACCCCTAAAAGATGTCAAACCCTGGCAAAATGTACCTAAATTAGACTTAGAAATGTGGCTGCGGTGGAAACCAGTATTACCCAGCGCGATGGTATTTCGCCGTCAGTGGTTAGAGGGCGCCGGCGGATTCGATCCTCGATTTCCCCCGGCGGAAGATACAGATTTAGTGCTGCGTTTAGCCTTAATGGGATGCGAAGCAGAGTGGCTGCAGCAAGTAACTGTTTGCTACCGCCAGCACGAACAAAGCGCCATGTACAAAGGTTTACCGCAGGCTAAATCCCTCGCTGCCGTGATGGACAATTTTTTTGCCCGCCCCGAGTTGCCGGATAAAATACGTTTGTTGGAAAAGCAAATCAAGTACAGTACCTTAGTTTGGATTGCTTGGTATTTGTACCGCACCGGTCATTCTGTTGAGATGGTAGAGTTTTTGCAGCGTTCTTGGAATTATACGCCTTATTTACCTGTGGAAACAGTAATTAATTGGGCGGAAGCTTTCGCCGAGTTTTCGCAGGATGCGGGAAATGAATTCGATGCAGATTTATTAGCTCAATCTCCCGAGTGGCAGCAGTTAATGCACTGGACTATTCTCGGTACACCAGCTTGATTGTGTTGATAGTCGATCGAGCTTGTATGTCATTTCTGGTTGATTCGCGACCATATAATTTGCGCGATCGTCAAGGCTGGTTTTACAAACAATCTATAGCGCTTTTCAGGGAGGAAGTGATATCCAATCCGGTAGCATCGGAATTAATATTACCCACAGGTTTCGAGAGGGGGGCGTACCTTTTCCCTACAATTCATCCGGGTAGGGAAACGTCATGATGCCGTGTCCGACCTATCATGTCTGAGTTCTCGTATTGTTTCCGGTTGCATCGGAATAATAAACTCGAGTCAACAGCTAACACTCAACCATTCAATTTTTTGAATCCGAGTCAACAGTCAACAGTCATGAAGAGTGCAACCGGAATTGAGATTACTCATTCGTTTAATCATTTCGATGCAACCGGATGTGATATTACGGAGTCAGGATCGGGAGTTCTGAGTTCGATATTACCGTCAATTCCTAATGCTGAACAGGCGTCGATATCGGTAGTTTTGACTCGCTTATTTGAACTTTTTTGGGACTTTTTCTAAGTCTTTGAGTGTCATCATATTGATTATTCCTTGAGCGAAAAGGAGTTGCCGCAGCTACAGCTTTGGGCGGCATTGGGATTGTGAAATCGGAAACCTCCGCCCATCAAGTCTTCTGAATAATCCAAGGTAAGCTCATTGAGATATTTTAAGTGCTGGGGGTCGATCGCAACGGAAATTCCCTCCGACTCGCATACAGCGTCTTCTGGGGTTGGCGCATCGTCAAATGCCATTGTATAAGACAAACCGGAGCAGCCGCTCGATTCCACGCCCAGACGAAATAAAGCATTGGGATTGGAATGCTTCGACTTGAGGCGCGTTACTTCTGTTGCTGCTGTTTTGCTCAGATGAATCATTATTAGTAATTGGTAATTGGTAATTGGTAAGTAATGTTGAGTTGTGAAAATGTAGAGTGTGCCTAGGCGTTTACCTTACCCGGAGAATGTAAGGTGCGCTCTTGGCGCGCACCTTACCCCTATATTTTTAGCAACTTGAGTTACTTAGCCTTTTCAGTACGGGCATAATCGTCTTGAAAGCGGATAATATCATCTTCTCCGAGATATTCGCCATTCTGCACCTCAATTAAAACCAGGGGGATAACTCCCGGATTTTCCAGGCGGTGAGAAATGCACTGAGGAACGTAGGTAGACTGATTTGTAAACAGAACTTGTTCAGTTTCGCCGCAAGTAACTTTTGCAGTACCACAAACTACGATCCAGTGTTCGCTGCGGTGGTGGTGCATTTGCAGGCTGAGGCGGTGTCCGGGCTTAACTTCGATCCGCTTAATTTTATATCCCGGGCCTTCTTCTAGAGTCGTAAATGAGCCCCAAGGTCGCAATTCTGTAGCGGCTATTCCGTTGGGTGCTGCAGGTGCGTGCAGGGTTGATACTTGAGAAATTTCTTGAATCTGAACCATGATTTTCACTCCTTGAGGATTGCTTGCTGAATCCTTTGGTAAACGACGTTGTTTTTTGAGATTAACTAATCTATAGTTAAAACCGAAGCCCACCTGCGGGGACTGGTTAGCCGAGTGTAGAGTTTTGCAAGAGTTGTGCTCAGCCCGATCGACTTGCCTTAACAACCATAGCAAAACCAACATAGCTGTTGTCACCCGGTATTGGCTCGATCGCCCCAATCTACATCAAATCTTCATAGAAAGGGCGCTGGTTCTTGAATATTGATTAAAGGTAAATCCTCATCCAGCTCTTGAGACTGCTGCCGCAAAACTTCTAGCATCTGGTTAGAGATAATGACAATTGGATATCCCGCCCGCAACAGCAGGAGATTCAAAAATAGCTGTCCCGTCCGTCCGTTACCATCCCGAAATGGATGAATCTACACAAAGCGAAGATGTGCTTCGGCTGCATACTCTAACGGATGCAACAATTTGATTTTATCACTGTTGAGCCATTCGATAAATTCCGGCATCAAACGCGAAAGCAAATAATGAGGCGGATAGAGGTATTCAGTACCGGCGGCTTTGACATCTAACTGCCGATAGCGCCCAACTTCCTCCGGGGCGTTAGCGAAGCCCTCGAAGAGGATCGCCCTTATAATTAAGTTGTGAATTTATTTAATCTCCCATTCACCGATCTCCGCGTCCGATCGCGTTAGCATTTCAATGTAGCCGATCGCATCTCGATGTCCGATGACTTCTAGGTGTTCGCGCCAAGTTTTGCCACCGACAGTGATGCCGGTTTCTAAGACTAATGCGGTTTCGCGCTGCGTTAAGGTGTTTCCCTCGATCGCATTAGAATGATAGGTGAACCGAACATCGTAGAATTTTTTCAATTCTGCAACCATGGTGGGAGAAAGCGGACGAAAGCTATCCAACCAGGCTTTGAGTCGATCGACTTGTGGCAATTTTTCAGAAATACTCATTGCTGTTGAGAAGGCAAAATACTGGTGGAGAATGTCACCCACACGCTGAGGATACAGTCGCATTAACAATGCTATAAAGTCATTTCTCAAGAACAGGCTTTCCGGCCTGTTCCACAGAGAGTAAATTTTGTGGGTCGGGCATCTGGCCCGCCCTTGAAAAGCTTATTAACAAGGGTGCAAGATGTGAGTTGGTATCGGAATTACTCATCTCTCTTCTCTTCTTCTGCGCTCTCTGCGGCCTCTGCGGTTTAATAATTCAGATAATTGAAGAGTCTTTAAGCATAAATCTTTAATCTCCGGGTTCCATAGTTAAGTTATCGGCTTTAACTATTTTTTTACTCGGATCGAATAAGCTGGGATGTTTGGGTGGATCTACCCAATTGAGTAGATGCACATATAATACATGATACTAGAGCGATCGGCATCCCACCATCTACTCTAGATCGACATCTTTTCGCCACTTTGACAGGAGCATCAAAATGAACAGCAACGGACTGCCACAAAAGCAAGGTCTGTACGATCCGCAGTTCGAGCACGACGCTTGCGGAGTCGGATTCATCGTACACATGAAGGGTAACAAATCCCACGCAATTGTCGAGCAAGCACTGACAATCCTATTGAACCTCGACCACCGGGGCGCGTGCGGCTGCGAACCCAACACCGGAGACGGGGCGGGGATTTTGATGCAGATACCCCACAAGTTTCTCAAAAAAGTAACGGCGGGTCTAAACATCGAACTTCCCGAAGCCGGCGAGTACGGCGTTGGCGCGATTTACTCGTCGCCAAATCGAGCTGAACGCGAAAACGGCCAACGCATTTTTGAGGAAATCGCGGCAGAAGAAGGTCAAGAAGTGCTCGGCTGGCGCGATGTTCCCACGGACAATTCGTCCCTCGGCGACACCGCCAAATCTAGCGAACCCTTCATGCAGCAAGTGTTCCTCCGGCGGGCCGCAGGTATTGACGAGGCGGCTTTCGAGCGCAAACTGTACGTCATCCGCAAACGGGCTCACAATGCCATCCGCAGGACTAACACAGACCCCTACTGGTACAATTCCACTCTCTCGTGCCGGACGATCGTCTACAAGGGTATGTTAATGCCGGTGCAAGTCGGCGATTACTATCCCGAACTGCACGACCCCGACATGGAAAGCGCTCTAGCCCTGGTTCACTCGCGCTTCAGCACGAATACTTTTCCGAGCTGGGAACGATCGCACCCTTACCGCTACATCGCTCACAACGGCGAAATTAACACGATGCGCGGCAACATTAACTGGATGCACGCGCGGCAATCGCTGTTCGAGTCGGAACTATTCGGCGATGACTTAAAGAAAATCCCCAATTTAATCAATATCGAAGGCAGCGACTCGACGATTTTTGACAATGCTTTGGAATTGCTGAATTTGGCCGGGCGTTCTTTGCCGCACGCTGTCATGATGATGATTCCCGAACCTTGGACAGCCCACGAGTCCATGAGTGACGAGAAAAAAGCTTTCTACGAATACCATTCTTGCTTGATGGAACCTTGGGACGGCCCAGCTTCGATCGCATTTACCGATGGTACATCGATCGGGGCAGTCCTCGATCGCAACGGTTTGCGCCCTTCCCGCTACTGCGTTACCAAAGACGACTTGGTAATTATGGCATCGGAAGCCGGAGTTTTGCCGATCGCCCCTGAACGAATTGTATCAAAAGGTCGCTTGCAACCGGGGCGGATGTTCCTGGTAAATACCGAGGAAGGCCGCATCGTCTCTGACGAGGAAATTAAACATCAAATTGCCTCGGAACACCCGTACCGCGAGTGGCTCGACCAGCACATGGTCGAAATCGCCAAACTGAAAGATGCGCCTGCAGTAGCAGAATCCCACCCGGAAACATTATTGCAGCGGCAAATGGCCTTTGGCTACACCTTTGAAGAACTGCGGTTGCTGTTAGCGCCGATGGCGAAAGATGGCGTGGAAGCTGTCGGCGCGATGGGTGCGGATACGCCGCTGGCGGTGCTTTCCAACCGGCCAAAACTGCTTTACGAATACTTCCAGCAGTTGTTTGCTCAAGTTACCAATCCGCCGATCGATTCTATCCGCGAAGAAATTGTAACTTCTGCCGAAACTACGATCGGCGCTGAACGCAATTTGCTCAAACCGGAACCGGAAAGCTGTCATTTGATTGAACTGAAAACGCCAATTCTCAGCAATGAAGAATTAGCTAAGCTCCAACACGTAAATGAGGGCAATTTCAAGTCCGTCACCGTGCCGATTTTGTTTGACCCCAAAAGCGGCGTAAAAGGTCTAGAACAAGCCTTAGAAGAGGTTTTTGCAGCAGCAGACAGCGCGATCGCCTCCGGGGTGAATATCCTCATTTTGAGCGATCGGGGTATCAGTCCAGACCAAGCCCCAATTCCGGCGCTGCTGGCAGTTGCGGGGCTGCACCACCACTTGATCCGCAAAGGTACGCGCACGCGGGCGGGACTCGTGCTCGAATCCGGCGAACCGAGGGAAGTGCATCACTTTGCGACACTTATTGGATATGGTTGCGGCGCGATCAATCCGTATTTGGCCTTTGAGACGATCGCCGATTCGATCCGCGAAGGATTGCTGCTAAATGTGGAGTACAAAACAGCTTGCAAAAACTACATCAAAGCCGCGACTAAAGGGGTGACGAAAGTTGCCTCGAAAATTGGGATTTCCACCATTCAAAGTTATCGCGGCGCGCAGATTTTTGAGGCGATCGGCTTAAACAAATCCGTAGTCGATAAATACTTTGCTTGGACAGCCTCGCGGATTGAAGGCGTAGACCTCGAAGTCATCGCCCGAGAAGCAATTTTACGCCATACTCACGCTTTCCCAGACCGCCCAGCCAGCGGACATACTCTCGATGTTGGCGGCGAATATCAGTGGCGGAAAGAAGGCGAGGCGCATTTGTTTAGTCCGCAGACAATTCACGCGCTGCAAAAGTCGGTGCGCGAGGGCAGTTATACGCTTTTCAAACAGTATTCTGGGCTGGTTAACGAACAAAACCAGCAGCATTTTACCTTGCGCGGTTTGTTGCAATTCAAACAGCGGGAATCGATACCGATTGAGGAAGTTGAGCCCGTTGAATCTATTCTCAAACGCTTCAAAACTGGGGCGATGAGTTACGGTTCGATTTCTAAGGAAGCCCACGAATCTTTAGCTGTGGCGATGAACCGCATTGGCGGCAAATCGAACACAGGTGAAGGCGGGGAAGATCCGGAACGCTACACTTGGACGAACGATCGCGGCGACTCGAAAAACAGCGCGATCAAACAAGTTGCTTCCGGGCGTTTCGGCGTTACCAGCTTGTACCTTTCCCAAGCGAAGGAACTGCAAATCAAGATGGCGCAAGGCGCGAAACCCGGTGAAGGCGGACAGTTGCCCGGTAAAAAAGTATACCCGTGGATTGCCAAGGTGCGGAACTCGACTCCGGGTGTGGGTTTGATTTCGCCTCCTCCTCACCACGACATTTATTCGATCGAAGATTTGGCCGAATTGATTCACGACTTGAAAAATTCCAACCGGGAAGCGCGGATCAGCGTGAAACTCGTGTCGGAAGTGGGAGTCGGGACGATCGCGGCCGGGGTTGCGAAAGCCCACGCCGATGTCGTGCTGATTTCCGGCTACGACGGGGGTACGGGCGCTTCGCCGCAGACTTCGATCAAACACGCGGGATTACCTTGGGAATTGGGACTGGCGGAAACTCACCAGACTTTGGTACTCAACAATCTCCGCAGCCGGATTGTGGTAGAAACTGACGGTCAAATGAAAACCGGCCGCGATGTAGCAATTGCTGCCTTGCTTGGTGCTGAGGAATTCGGTTTTGCCACAGCGCCGCTGGTGACATTGGGCTGCATCATGATGCGCGTTTGCCACCTGAACACTTGCCCGGTGGGCGTGGCGACGCAAGACCCGCTGCTGCGGAAAAACTTTACCGGCGACCCCGATCACACGGTAAACTTTATGACCTTCGTCGCGCAGGAAGTCCGGGAAATTATGGCGCAGTTGGGCTTCCGCACGCTGAATGAAATGGTTGGCCGCACTGATGTTTTGGAAGCGAAACAAGCGGTGGAACACTGGAAGGCTAAGGGTTTGGATTTCTCGAAAATCCTTTATCAGCCGGAAGTTGGGGCGGATGTCGGGCGCTATTGCCAGATGGCGCAGGATCACGGGTTGGAAAAGTCGATCGACATGAGTGTACTGCTGGATTTGTGCAAAGGTGCGATCGAAAACGGCGAAAAGGTACGCGCCAAACTGCCGATTACCAATGTCAACCGCGTTGTCGGCACAATTCTCGGCAACGAAATCACCAAACGCCACTGGGAAGGTTTGCCGGATGACACGGTACACCTGCACTTCCAAGGCAGCGCCGGGCAAAGCTTTGGGGCTTTTGTGCCCAAGGGAGTCACTCTGGAGCTCGAAGGCGAAGCTAACGACTATTTGGGCAAGGGGCTCAGCGGTGGCAAAATCATCCTGTATCCGTCGCCAGCTTCCACCTTTGTCGCGGAAGAAAACGTGATTGTCGGTAACGTAGTGCTTTACGGCGCGACATCCGGCGAGGTTTTCATCCGAGGGATGGCGGGCGAACGTTTTGCGGTGCGTAACTCCGGCGTCAACGCAGTAGTTGAAGGTGTGGGCGATCACGGTTGCGAGTACATGACTGGCGGCAAAGTTGTAGTTTTGGGCAAAACCGGGCGCAATTTTGCTGCGGGTATGAGTGGCGGTGTTGCTTACATTTTGGATGAAGCGGGGGATTTTGCAACTCGCTGCAATATGTCGATGGTAGGTTTAGAAAAGTTGGAGGATGCTGAAGAAATTAGCGATTTGCGGCAGTTAATTCAGACTCATTGTGATTTGACTGGAAGTGCGAAAGCATCGAAGGTTTTGGCTGCGTGGGATGAGATGGTGCCGGTGTTTGTGAAGGTGATGCCGCGAGATTATAAGCGGGTGTTGCAGGCTATTGAAAGGGCGATCGCATCGGGTTTAAGCGGTGATGATGCGCTGACTGCTGCATTTGAAGAAAACGCTCGCGATGTCGCCCGGATTGGCGGCAGCTAGTATTAGTATGGGTGCGTTACGGCTACGGCCTAACGCACCCTACAAAACTATAATTAACTCAAGCATGGGTTTCTCGAAGCGGGCGTGAAGCAAATTCATACGGATCAAGTCAAATAATCTCATATTCAAAATATCTTGGGCGCTGACCATGAGTGATTTTCAATCTTTAAATTATGACAACCAATTTCTTAATCTGGCTTCAGAAAGCGGAGCTGATTACACTCAATTACGCAAGTTTTTAGCAGAGGGCAAGTTTAAAGAAGCTGATTGCGAAACTCAACAAATTATACTTTGGGTAGCGTGCTGTGAAAAATTAGGCTATTTAGGGCATTCAGATTGGGTAAACTTTCCTTGTACAGACCTCCAAACAATTAACCAACTTTGGGTAAAATACTCAAATGAGCGTTTCGGATTTTCAGTACAAAGGTCTATTTGGCAACAAGCGGGTAAAGATTATGACAAATTCTGCGAATACGTTAAATGGGATTTATTTAATAGTAGAATGACCTATGAACTCCGCGCTCCCCTTGGTCATCTTCCCCATACTTTTGTATATTGGTTAGGACATAGAAGTGTCATCGTCCCTGGTGGAAATAGCTGGGGATTGGGATTGCATTGGTTAGATTCCAAACTATCTGCTTGTCATCTATAAAATAATTATTGTAAATACAGAAGTAGAGAAAATTGTGCAATGGATCAACTAATCGAGTATCCCAAACTAATCAAGCGTATATTGACCGAGTATATAGAATTGTGCAATAATCGCTCTTCCCAACAAGACATCGAGACATTCTTTATTGCAGACGAGAAAAACGGTCATTACATCTTTTGCAGTAGCTTCTTAGCACTTCATGAAACTTTATTCAGATGTCATCTTGCTGTGCAACCTTCCAGAAGAAGGACTTTATACCGGCGAGATCGGTACAGTTTTAGAACAGCATCACGTTGAGGGACTAGAAACAGGTTATAGCGTTGAGTTCTTCGATCTGTTGGGAAACATTGCAGCAGTTGCCACACTACCTGGAAGTTATTTGCGATTTAATTGAGCGATCGCAACCGCTCCACAACTGCTCGAAATTGAACTCACCCCCGAATTGCTGTCAAGCCACCCGTTTGATATAATGTTGTTACTAGATTGTAAAATAGCAATAAAAAAAAGGGATAATTATGACCGTCGAACAAGCCATTTTGGAAAATGTGAAGGTCTTATCGGCAGACCAGCAACAAGAAGTCTTAGCTTTCATCAAATTCTTGCAGTCCGATAAATGGGAAGATATCTATAAAGGACGCTTCAAAGAACTCCAGCAAGAAATTCGTCTGGGAATGGATGCGGCCGGGCGGGGTGAAGTAATCGATGCTGAAGATATGTTTCGGAGTTTGCGCTTAAAGCTACAACAACGTCGCACGCAAGCAGATATATGAATCGGATTTGTAGATTTACAATTCCGGCAAGTCGGGACATAGAAAGCATTATGGACTATATTGCCGATCGCAGCGGTTTCGATGCAGCAGAAAGCTTTCTGGACAGAATTAACGATAAGTGTCAAACTCTCTCGCAGTTTCCGAGTATGGGACGGAATCGCGATGAGTTAATGGAAAATGTACGGAGTTTCCCGATCGATGATTACCTCATTTTCTATAGTCAGATCGAAGCAGGAATTGAAGTTCTGCGGGTTGTTAGCGGCTACCGAGATTTAGAAAATTTATTCTCTGAGTGAACTGTGTCGAGTTTCTTATATTATGAAAGCGATCGAAACTACCGGAAAAATTGACCGTCGAGGAATGCTTTGTATCGATCGACCCCTTGCTATTGCCAACTGCAGCCACGTTCGGATTATTGTTTTAGTACCGGAAGACACTGACATCGATCCAGATGATGACCCCACTGAAACTGTCCTCGAAGGGCTTCAGCAAGGCTTCCATGAGGCAATTACCGGACAAACTCTCCCCTTGTCTCAACTGTGGAATTGATAGAGAATTAGGGAAATCAACAAGCAAAATGATTCAACCCCTACCGAAAATATCCATTAAACCTGGATACCGTCCCCAGTCGGATGATAAAACTCCTGAAGCTGATGCAATTGATTTTTACCTACTGCGGCAACTCACCAATTCCCAACGGTGGCAAATGGGGGCAAAATTAAATCGTTGGGCAAAAACTGTTAGCTTGCGCGGGATGAAAAAAGCTTGTCCCTCAACCTACAAAGAGCGATTTGCTCGATCGATATTAGGTAGCAAGTGGTTGCCAATTTTAACCCCCACCAGTGAGCCCTCTATGTGGACGCAAGACCCCAGCGAAATTGCTAGACTGTTGCACCCAATTTTTGAAACATTAGGTGTCTCTTATTATATTACAGGAGGCGTTGCCGCTTCTGTCTATGGCGACCCGAGAACAACACGCGATTTAGATTTAGTAATTGAATTGCTGCGGGACAATATTTTTCAATTAGTTGCAGCACTTGAAACGGCTGGTTTTTACTGCCCTCCTGGTTCGGTAAAAGATATTCAAGAGGGTAGAGGGATGGTGTTGAGCGTCACTCACATGACTTTAGTATTGAACGCTGATATTGTGCTGAATTCTCATACTGAATTCGATCGCTCAAAAATGGCAAGACGACGATTAGAAGCGCTTGACGAAGCTGGTGTAGAACAATTTTGGGTTGCTTCTCCTGAAGATATTGTGTTGGCAAAACTGCTCTGGCGGCAACAGTCTCAGTCTCAAAAACAATGGAATGATATTTTGGGAATTCTGAAAGTCCAATCTGAGAATTTGGAGCGGGGTTACTTAACAGAGTGGGCCCAACAATTGGGATTGATTGATGATTTGAACCTAGCTTTTACTGAATCAGGGATTTGATGCGATCGCAATTCGCGCAGTGCGAGGGAAAAAAAGATCGATCGATAGTATAGAAAATAGTGCAATGGATAAACTAATCGAGTCTCCCCAATTAATCAAACGTATTTTGACCGAGTATATAGAATTGTGCGATCGGCCTTCTCAACAAGACATCGAGACATTCTTGATTGCAGACGAGCAAAACGGTCATTACATCTGGATGAATCTGGGCTGGCCTCATGGCGATCGCATTACCGGTATCACTGTTTACGTTCGGATTCGCGATCGCAAATTCTGGATTGAGGAAGACTGGACAGAAGATGGGATTGCAAAGGCTTTGGTGCGTGCAGGGGTTCCCAAGGAAGATATTGTGTTGGCATTTCACGAGCCTGGGATGCGGCAATACACCGATTTTGCAGTAGCTTCTTAGCACTTCATGAAACTTTATTCAGATGTCATCTTGCTGTGCAACCTTCCAGAAGAAGGACTTTATGCCGGCGATATCGGTACGGTTGTAGAACAACATCACCTTGAGGGACTAGAAACAGGTTATAGCGTTGAGTTCTTCGATTTGTTGGGGAACACTATAGCAGTTGCGACGCTACCTGGAAGTTATTTGCGATCGCCCACAAGTGCAGACATACCTAAAGTCATGATATTGTCCGAAGGATCTCGCCCCTAAATATTTACAAAACTAAATCTGGTATCCGATCTATATCTAGCTCTTAGAATAGATCAACCTGAGCGTTAAAATTGCAAATGTATGACAGCAAAAATACACCTCAGCAACTTGGGTAATTCCTTGGCTTTGCCAATGCCGGACTACGGCGATCGCATCGGGTTTAAGCGGTGATAATGCGCTGACGGCGGCTTTTGAAGAAAACGCTAGCTATCTGGCCTGCAGTGGCGGCAGCTAGGGTTCTGCGGTAGAATTCTACTCATGTAGCAAGGAGCTTTAAGCCCCTTGTCCGAGTTCCTACACACTATGCAATGGAATATCTAATTTTTAGAGAAGCCGATCGAGATGACATACAGGCGATCGTCAATATTCACAATTCTCATGCGCGCAGTCAAAATACGTCGATCGAGCGCGGCTTTTTGCTAACACAAATTACTGAAGATGAGATTGTCAAAAGCTTAAATAATTCATGCAGATATTTTGTGGCAGCTAAAACCGATGGGGAAATTCTGGGATTTGTGGCTATATCAAAACCCAAAATATCTGATGAAATGTTGGATAAAATTATCTGGAAAGATGAGGTTTTTCAGAAACGAGTCACAAGCGATCGGCATTTTTATCTCGAAAGAGTAGCAACAAAGTTAGATTGGATGGGTAGAGGTGTTGCTCGATTTATGTATAAAGAAATTTATCAATTTTTTCCAAATTCCTTTATTTCACTGTTTATTGTTACCCAGCCAATATCTAATACCCGTTCCCTAATGTTTCACCAAAAACAGGGATTTGAACAAATAGGAACTTTGCAAATTGACCTATTTCTAGATTTAGAAAATTATGAATGTATTGTGATGTTTAAAGAAACTTGAATTTATCATGAGTGAGTCTCCCACCAGATAGCCGACCTCAATCCAGCCTAACAGGAGTTACCAGAAGCGAGGGAACTGTTATCTCCGCAAATTGCCATCTCAAATAAGCTCGATCTAAGTCCCTTGGCGGCAGCTATACTTGCCATCCTCGCCGGAAAAACCTTTTTTCCCAAACAAAAAGCGCCCCTATTTCTAGGAGCGCTTTTTGCTAATCAAAAGCTAAAACTTAGCCGTTGATAGAAGGAGCAACCAAAGCTACTGGAGTAGTTTCAGCAGCAGCCAAGTCGAGCGGGAAGTTGTGAGCGTTGCGCTCGTGCATTACTTCCATACCCAAGTTAGCGCGGTTGATGACATCAGCCCAAGTATTGATGACGCGACCTTGAGAGTCGATAATCGATTGGTTGAAGTTGAAACCGTTCAAGTTGAACGCCATCGTGGAGATACCCAAAGCGGTAAACCAGATGCCGACTACTGGCCATGCACCTAACAAGAAGTGCAAGGAACGGCTGTTGTTGAAGGAAGCGTATTGGAAAATCAAACGACCGAAGTAGCCGTGGGCTGCGACGATGTTGTAGGTTTCTTCTTCTTGACCGAATTTGTAACCGTAGTTTTGCGATTCGGTTTCGGTTGTTTCGCGAACCAAGGAAGATGTTACCAAAGAACCGTGCATGGCGGAGAACAAGCTACCACCGAAGACACCGGCAACTCCCAACATGTGGAAGGGGTGCATCAGGATGTTGTGCTCGGCTTGGAACACGATCATGAAGTTGAATGTACCGGAGATACCCAAGGGCATACCGTCAGAGAAGCTGCCTTGTCCTATAGGGTAGATCAAGAATACTGCGGTTGCTGCTGCTACTGGTGCAGAGTAAGCTACGCAGATCCAAGGGCGCATTCCCAAGCGGTAGGACAGTTCCCATTCGCGACCCATGTAGCAAAATACACCGATCAGGAAGTGGAAGATTACCAATTGGTAAGGGCCGCCGTTGTACAGCCACTCATCGAGGGAAGCTGCTTCCCAGATGGGGTAGAAGTGCAAGCCGATGGCGTTGGATGAGGGGACAACTGCACCTGTGATGATGTTGTTGCCGTACATTAAGGAACCTGCTACTGGTTCGCGGATGCCGTCGATGTCCACTGGTGGGGCAGCGATGAAGGCGATGACGTAGCAGATGGTGGCGCTGAGCAGGGTGGGAATCATCAAGACGCCGAACCAACCTACATAGATGCGGTTGTCGGTGGATGTTACCCACTCGCAGAAGCGTTCCCAGACGTTGGCGCTAGAGCGCTGCTGTAAGGTCGTTGTCATGGTTTTATGATTGCGTATGAATTTGTCAATGTTCGGATGATGTTTATATTATTACGCCTATCGTTAAGGTTTGTAAAGGGGTGTGGCGACAGTTAAACTGATGACTGTGATTAGGAAAGCTGATGTAAGGAGAGAGATGGGCGGTAGCTTGCGGGACCCGACGCCATCGCCCCCGCGCGAAAAGAGATGACAGCGTGCACGCGCGGCGCACCTCAACCCTAACGAACGGGAGCGATGGGAGTTGGAGAAGGTGGAGAAACAGGAGCGATGGGAGGTGGAGAGGCCGGGATGCGAGGAGGTGGAGCACTGCTGAACTGCTGGAGTTGCTGCGGGGTTAGCGATCGCAAAATTCTCAGTCCGAGAGTGTCTCGGGAGATGCTTAAAGCGTAGGATGGCTCCAAATACGGGCGGAAATTGGATTTGTTGTTCAAATAGCTTTCCATGAAAGCTAGGCTGAGTCCGCTGAGGTAGCGGCGGGCTAAAGCTGGTTCGGGTCCGATGACCTCTGCTGGTGGCAGAAAGAGGCTTTGAGGGGATTCCTCGATCGTTGAGAAGTGAGTCCCGTTGTTCATCAGTACCAGATATTTGTTGGGCGATGTCAGCCAAGTGAACGGTTGAATTTGTTCGAGCAAAGCGGGGGCGACGGTATCGGCGCTGCCTCCGATTAGCATGACTGGGATTTGGATTTTGCTGAGGTTTGTTTCTCCGAGAATGCTGCTGACGATCGGGTTGACGGCAATCACAGCTTTGATGCGCGGGTCGTCGAAATTGTACTGGTTGCGCTCTAGCCCGCGGGCGCGGCACTGCAACAGCAGGGAGAGGTTCCAAGTTTGGTTTTCGAGCTGGCAGTCTTTGTCTAGCTGTGCAAAATTAATCCCCGCCCCGGCTAACGCTAAAGCCGTATAGCCACCGAAGGACTGGCCGATGACTCCGACTCGCTGCAAGTCGAGCTGCCCTTGGTAGGCCGGATCGGTTATGGAAAGTTTGGTTAAATAATCGAGCAAGTCTTTGATGTCGAGGGGGCGGTTGACAAATTCTGCTGGTTCTGCTACTTCATTGGCTCTCCCTGTTACTAAGTTTTGGATTTGTTGGGCGTTGCTGCCTGGGTGTTCGGGCACGGCGACGGCAAAGCCGTAGGAGGCTAGGTGTTTGGCTAAATACTCGAAGGAAAGGCGATCGGAACCTAAACCGTGGGAAATTACTACTACTGGGGCGGGTTGCGGACTCCGCTGCGGCAGGTAAATGTCCATATCAAACGTGCGATCGCGATTTGGACTCGTCAGAGTTACCGATGATTTTTTCCAAGTATAGGGGCCCGGTAGCTGGGGCTGCAGCATTTCGGCGGGCGGTATGGCGGGTTCCAAAGCTGCTTGTGCTTCAGACAACTGGGCGACTCCGGCGATCGTCTGATTGGAACGGTTGATCAGCGATGTCAGCTCGTTGGCGATAGCCAAGCCGCGGGCGATGTCAATCCTGATGCCATAAGTGGGGAATTTCCGCAGCACGTTGAGTATTGTCAGCCCTTCTGGATCTGAGGCTGCTAAAATCAGGGCCGATCGGATGGCATAAAATCCGGGCTGCCGAGCTTTGGTTTGAATTACTCGGCCCAAGCGTTTCAGCAGCACTTCTCCTTGAGGCGTGTAGAGGAATTGGGCGATCGTCACGTGGCTGATTTCAGCTTTTGCTTGCAAGGCGCTGCGAATCTCAGCTAGCTGAGATTTTTTGACGTACTGAGCGAAGCCGTCCAAATTCGAGTCTATTTTGCCTTCTTTGGCGAACAGTGCCAGGGATTCGATCGGAACTGATTCTTCTAGCGGCCCGTAAGTTACGTAAATTCGCTCGGCACCCATTGCCGGTGCGGCGGTGCAAACAGCCGTGAATGCAAACAATCCTAGGTATTTTTGGGCGATCGACCGCCGAGTGCGAAGGGCAGCAGGGGAGAGGCTCGAAAACAGACAGTTCATAACTTTCACACCTAGGACTTCTAATAATTAGTCGGTGAAATGATGTAAATTGTTTCGCCAATATTTAATGCCAAAAAATCGATCTGTTGCTTCGGATGCTTCGGAAATTAGGTTATCTTGGGAAGCATAGCCAAAAAAGCAATTTTCTGACCTGACAAGACTAGCTGAAATTTAAAATTCAACGCCGAGGGGTCAAACCTACTGGAATGCCCATCGATTATTTTTTCAGCTATGCAAGATATTTTCGATCGAGTTTGTAACTAAAGTCTGAGTGAGAGAATTTATCATGTTCAATGCAACTGCTATCCTGATTGACGCTTTTGTGCAAGAGCTGCAGGCCGGCTACCGCCGCACCTACGGCAAGTACAAGCCTGACTACCCTGAAATTATCGCCTGGGCAGGGACTATGGCTCTGGAAAATATCGCTAACTGCGATGCTCTGTACCACAATGTGGAACACACAATGCTCGTGGCTTTGGTGGGACAAGAGATTCTCCGCGGCAAGCATATTCGCGAAGGGGGAGTGTCGCCGGAAGATTGGCTGCACTACCTGATCTCGCTGCTGTGTCACGATATCGGCTACGTCAAAGGTGTTTGCCGCCAAGACCAAGAAGCTGTGGGACTCTACGCTACGGGTATTGACGGGGGCATGGTTTCTGTGCCGATCGGCGCAACTTCTGCCAGTTTAACTCCTTATCATGTCGATCGAGGAAAACTCGTAATTGACGAACGCTTCGGCGGCCACACATTAATTGATGCCGAACAAATCAAGCGCAATATTGAATTGACGCGCTTCCCAGTTCCTGCTAGCGAAACTCATCAAGACCGAAATAATTATTCTGGACTCGCTAGGGCCGCCGATTTGATCGGTCAGTTGAGCGATCCAAATTACCTGCGAAAAATAAGTGCCCTGTTCTACGAATTTGAGGAAGTCGGCACTAATAAAATCTTGGGCTACAAATCTCCGGGAGATTTGCGGCAAAATTACGCCAAGTTTTATTGGAATGGAGTTTTTCCCTACATTCCAGCAGCTTTGAACTACTTGGAATTGACCCAGGGAGGCAAACAAATTATTGCCAACCTCTACGCCAATGTCTTTCAGGTTGAACACGCTGAACCGCTCGCTTTCAAGCCAAAGGGTCAAGAATTAACCAAATACCCCGCCCATAGCCACTTAAACGGCGAAAAAGATGGTGATAGTCTTCAACCCGTGTCCGGGGAAAACAAGAAATTTACCGACTTTCAAGACTTAAATTTGTGATGATTGACGCGCTGAATTAGGCAGCTAAAAACAAGAATCATAATTAAAACAAGATGGATCTTTTAGTTGGGGATTCCTTTTTTTTTAGCTATGATCTAGCTAAAAATTAGTTGTTGATTAGGAAGAGTGAGGTCATGGAAACCAACAATATTGAAGTCGTTTTTAGCTTTGATACAACTGGCAGTATGTACCCTTGTTTGACACAAGTTCGTCGGAAAATCAAAGAGACGGTAACGAGACTGCTCGATGAAATTCCCGGCATTCGGATTGGAATTATTGCCCACGGAGACTATTGCGATGCTGGCAGCACCTACGTAACTAAACACCTCGATTTGTCCGGCGATGTCGGCAAGATTTGCAATTTTGTTCAAAATGTAGAGCCAACTGGCGGCGGCGATGCTCCAGAATGTTACGAATTAGTCTTGCACGAAGCTCAGTCACTTTCTTGGACTCCAACTAATTCCAAAACCTTGGTACTAATTGGCGACGACATCCCCCACGCACCCGCTCAAACTCCTCAAAAACTTAACTGGCGTCAGGAAGTAGATAAGTTAGCACAGATGGGAATTACCGTGTATGGCATCCAAGCTCTCAACCGCCAGCACGCTACTTTATTTTACAAAGAACTAGCCGAAAAATCTGGCGGTTTTCACCTCAATCTAGACCAATTTTCCTACATTACAGATTTATTTTTAGCAGTTTGTTACCAACAGTCATCTAACGAACAACTGCAAGCTTACGAACAAGAAGTTGTCAGCCAAGGTCGCATGAGTCGCGGATTAAACAAGATGTTTGATACCATGCTGAAGCGGGAAGACGCCACTGTTTACGAATCAGCAGAATTGCGAGCCGTAAAACCGGGGAGATTTCAGATTCTAGAAGTTGACAGCGAGATTTCCATTAAAGCTTTTGTTCTGGAAAATGGCTTGACTTTTAAAACCGGGCGCGGGTTTTATGAATTTACTAAAACAGAAACTATCCAAGGTAAGAAAGAAATTGTGCTGATGGAACGTTCGACAGGGGATTTGTTTGAAGGAGAAGCGGCGCGAGAAATGTTGGGTTTGCCAATGGGCGAAACTGTTCGCATCAAACCGAGCAATCTAGAAAAGTATGCGGTTTTTGTGCAAAGTACCTCAGCAAATCGCAAGCTGATGGGGGGAACTCGTTTCCTTTATGAAGTTGAAGATTGGGATCGTTAATTAATTTTAAATGTCCAAACTACAACCGCAGAGTGACCCAGAGCGTGGTAAAATCCGCTATAAGTAAGGTAAGGTGCGCCACAAGCACCCTACAAATAGTTGGTGCGTCGATGACTGTACGAGCTGTGTTTATCCTATACATCTGCAGTTAAAAAATATACATTTTAAAATTAATATGCAACCCGAAATCCAGCAGCAAATTCAAAAGTTGAGGCAGCAGCTACAGCAAGCTAGCTATGCTTATTATGTTCTCGATGCGCCGATTATGCCAGATGAGGTGTACGATCGACTTTATCGCCAGTTGCAAGAATTAGAATCAGATTATCCGGAATTAATTACTGCGGAAAGTCCAACTCAGCGGGTGGGAGAACAGCCTGCTACTCAATTTTTTAGCGTCAAACACAATATTCCTCTCTACAGTTTGGAAAATGCTTTTAATTTTGAGGAATTTGCTAAATGGCAGGAACGCTGGCAAAGGGTAGCGCCCCCCCTAACCCCCGATCAAGAAGGAAATGCACCCCCCCTAACCCCCCCTTATCAAGAGGGGGGACAAGAGGGAAATCCACCCCCCCTAACCCCCCCTTATCAAGGGGGGGGACAAGAGGGAAATGCACCTACGCTTAGCAATAAGAAAAACAGGGAAACTACTCCCCCCCTTAGCAAGGGGGGTTGGGGGGGGTTTCCTATGTTTGCGAGTTAAAAATTGACGGTTCTGCTTTAGCATTAACCTATGAAAATGGGGTTTTAGTTCGCGGTGCGACGCGGGGAGACGGCATTACCGGAGAGGAAATTACTCAAAATGTCAAAACTATTCGCTCGATTCCTCTGAAGCTCAATTTAGATAATCCGCCGCCTGTTGTGGAAGTGCGGGGAGAAGCTTTTTTGTCTTTAGCTGTGTTTGAGGAAATTAATCGGGAACGGGAAAAAGCGGGGGAACAATTGTTTGCTAATCCTCGCAATGCTGCGGCGGGTACGCTGCGGCAGTTGGATTCTAAAATTGTGGATAAGCGCAGGTTGGATTTCTTTGCTTATACTCTGCATTTAGATCGGGGTAACGAGGAGAATACCCAGTGGGATTCGTTGGAATTGTTGAGAACAATGGGGTTTAAGGTGAATCCCTATCGCAAAATTTGCTATTCTTTGGAGGAGGTTCGCGAGTATTACGAACATTGGGATACTGAGCGGCGGAATTTGCCTTACATGACGGATGGGGTTGTTGTTAAGATTAATTCGGTTTTGCTGCAAAAACAATTGGGTTTTACTCAGAGGTTTCCGCGTTGGGCGATCGCCCTGAAGTATCCCGCGGCTGAAGTGCCTACAATAGTAGAAGCTGTCACCGTGCAAGTAGGGAGAACCGGGGCTCTGACTCCTGTAGCGGAACTCAAACCGGTGCAGTTGGCGGGGACGACGGTTTCGCGGGCTTCTCTCCACAACAGCGATCGACTTTCCGACCTAAATCTCCATATTGGCGATACTGTGATTGTCAGAAAAGCTGGGGAAATTATACCAGAAGTTGTGCGAGTTTTGCCGGAACTGCGCCCCCAAAATGCTCAAATTTTCCAAATGCCCAGTTGCTGTCCCGAATGCGAACAGCCTGTAGTTCGGGAAAAGGGGGAGGCCGTTACTCGCTGCATCAATACATCTTGTCCGGCAATTTTGAGGGGTTCGCTGATTCATTTTTGCAGCCGGGATGCTCTGGATATTAACGGTGTTGGGGAAAAGTTGGTGCAGCAGATGGTTGATAGCAATCTGGTAGATTCTGCGGCGGATTTGTACGAATTGACTGCGGAAAGATTGATGAGTTTGGAACGCATGGGTAAGAAGTTAGCAGAAAAGTTGGTAAGTGCGATCGCCCAATCGAAAAATCAACCTTATTCGCGCGTACTTTACGGCTTGGGCATCCGCCACGTCGGCACAGTCAACGCTCAATTGCTGACAGAAAGGTTTGCAAATGTGGAAGAGTTAGCAGGGGTATCAGCGGCATCGATTGAGGGCGTTTACGGCATCGGGCCGGAAATTGCTCAAGCGGTTTATCAGTGGTTTCGAGTGCCGGCAAATCAAAGTTTAATTGCACGGTTGAAAACTGCGGGCTTGCAATTGCAGTCAGAAGCGAAAAATCCCAATTTAGCCAGCACAAATTTACAACTTGCAGGCAAAAGCTTTGTGCTTACCGGAACTTTGCCCACTTTGAAACGAGATGAAGCTAAAGATTTGATTCAAAAAGCAGGAGGTAAAGTCACAAGTTCCGTGAGTGCTAAAACAGATTATGTGGTTGTGGGAGAAGATGCGGGTTCTAAGTTGGAAAAGGCTCAATCTTTAGGGATAGAACTACTTTCGGAAGCTGAGTTATTAGAATTGCTATCGACACCATAAATAATTGGTGAAAGTCAATATATCTCTCTTTTCTCTTTCTCTGCGCCCTCTGCGCTCTCTGCGGTTCGCAAAAAAAGCTGATTCACTTGAGCCGTTTTCACAGAAAATCGCCAACAATTCTATTGCCCTAGGTGCAAAATAGCCGATCGCGAATTGGGCAATACCTCAAAAGGCATAGAAATCGCGTAAGCGTTGCCCGCCCCTACGGGGGCTACGCCAACGCAGAGGATCGTACTTGGTGAATATACATACTTCCCCGGCGGCTCTTCTCCAATCGGTTGTCGGTACAGGCTAGTTTTGCTAAAATTTGATAAAGTTTGCAATAGCGATCGCAATTGCCAGCTTAGCCAAATCCCAGCAATCATAGGAGATACATTATGTCTGAAATTCCAGCAGAACAAACACAAACAAACTTGACAACTCCAGAAATAACTACCGAAAGCTCGATTTCTGCTGTGGAAAAGGTGAAAAATAGTTTGGGAAACGTCCTAAATAGTTGGAAGTTGAAAGCAGGGTTAGCCGTTGCTGCACTGTTTGCAGTGTTGCTATTGGCTTTCTACTGGCAGCATATAATTGCAGTCGTAGGTATGAAGAGTTGGTCGGCGCGATCGGGAGCTCAGCCGATCGAATGTATGGTAAGAGATACTAATAATGACGAGTATGTCAGTTGCAGCGCCCTCCTCGATCAGCAAATTGTCCCTCTTGAGTGCAGTTCGAGTTTGTTCAATATCGGCTGTCGAGTCAATTACGGAACTGCCGCCCCAAATGCGAGACAAATCAACCCTAGATAGAGCATCTGCGGGTTTCTGATAATTTTTGAATCGCTCTGACTTAAATACGGATACAATCCCCACAGGAGTCGCGCTGAGAAAAAAAGTTTGGACGTTAGTTCAAGCCCCCAGATTCATCTGTGGGCTTGTATTTAAAATCTAAAATTTAATTAATTGCCCATCATAACCCATCATCAAACCTCTTAGTAGTGAGGACTTTAGTCCTCATAAAACTCGCTCAGACTTTAGTCATCATTACAACCTAGAATGGTTGATTTTACCCAACACGAGCTAAAGTATGACAGCTTACCAAGGACTTCCAATTAGAGTGAAACTACTCCAATAGTAAGGATGAGAAAAATTTTGGTTTGTTTGTTGTAAATTAGCAGGTAAATTTAACTTGCCGCCTGTTGTTACTAACTGTCCGTTTTCCAGTCGCACTTTACCGGACATTATTGCTTGTTGAGCGCGTTGCAAAGCTTCTGCCTTAGTTGTGGTTGCTTGCAACTGGTGGTAAAATTCGCTCATCAGCCCCAAAGTGCCTCCATCGTCAACATACCACAAACTACCTAAAGCAGATTTGGCGCCGGATTTTACTGCTAAACCTCCAAAACCTAACTCTGCTTCCCGATCGCCCATAGCAGTTCTACAAGCACTTAATACTAACAAGTCTACCTGCGGATTGCGCCAATTTAAACTCTCCATGCGATCGAGCTGCAATTTGGAATTCCACAGTTGAATGTAGGAATTGCTCGCTTTTCCCGGTTTGAATTCAGCGTGAGTTGCTAGATGAACGATCCGAAATCCTCCCTTGGCGTGTTCCGACGTGAGATTATCTAAAGTGAAAGTAGAATTGAGGAAAGATGGGCTGTGCCACTGAGCCGAAATCGCCTCCAATTCGATCGGCACACTGGGCAAGGGGTTTTGGTCAACAAATTCCGACCTTCCCATTGCTAGCACTGTGGCGTCTCTAACAGCTTTATAATCAGTATTAGTCGAACTAAAACTTGGAATTAGGCTGAAACTGTATTTTTCAATCAAGAAGCCTTTACCGTCGTGCAAAGCGGCAAAGGGCAGGCTCCGCAATCCGGGATCGACTGACAGTAATAAAGTTTGAATTCCTAAGTTTTGTAAGTCTTTTTCTAGGGGTGCGATCGCCCATTTATATAATTGCTGGGCGGCAGCTAGATAAGTGCTAGTACCGCGTTTTGCGGGATTGGTAATTTCATTGCGAAACTCCTGAACGGTGGGAAAAAGAGCTGCTCTGTTGGCTTCGGGGACGCTGTAGTGAATCGGTCGCCCCACGGGAGGAACTAAAATTAGTTCCAGTCGATCTTCTCGCGAGACTATGTAGATAATACCAGACCGCTTGCCCGGTTGCTGTGCGATATCTTGTAAAGTTTGTTGGAAAGTCGAAATCAAGGTTTTTTCCTCTGGGAGGTTGGCTTTTACCCCCAAGTATTCTCCAAATTCTTGATTCCTCATTTCTTCGATTCCCCAGACTGTTTTCTGTATGTCGTTACCTTCAAAAAGTCGATCGGGAGACGGGGCGTATCCCAGAACTAAATTAGAAGTAGGGTTGAGTGTTTGCGGTTGTGGTGGTGTTGGTGAGGGTGGTACTAAGTCGCTGGGTAATTGACTGGTGATACTTCGATCGAGGGTTAAAACTCGATCGGCTGCAGCACCGGGATTTTCTAGCTGGGGATTATTTTTTTTGCGCTGAAAGTCTTCTGCGTCGGGGGTTGAGGGTTGCGCTGCGGCTGTAGCTGCGGGCGCGGGCACTTGTATTTCCGTAGGAGCACTCGGAGTCGGAGTGACAACTGCACTCGGAGTGACAACTGCACTCGGAGTCGGAGTGACAACTGCACTCGGAGTGACAACTGCACTCGGAGTCGGAGTGACAACTGGAGTCGGAGTCGGAGTTACTGCCGGAGTCGGAGTGACAACTGGAGTCGGAGTCGGAGTTACTGCCGGAGTCGGAGTGACAACTGGAGTCGGAGTCGGAGTTACCAGCGGAGTCGGAGTGACAACTGGAGTCGGAGTCGGAGTTACCAGCGGAGTCGGAGTGACAACTGGAGTCGGAGTCGGAGTGACAACTGGAGTTGGAGTCGGAGTGACAACTGGAGTTGGAGTGACACTCGGAGTCGGAGTCGGAGTTACTGCCGGAGTCGGAGTGACACTCGGAGTCGGAGTCGGAGTTACTGCCGGAGTCGGAGTTGGCGTTGGCGGCGGGTCGATCGCGTCGTCAGTCGAAAACACAATATTACCAACACTACTAGAACGCGGAAACGACTGCGATGTAATGCTAGATTGTCCCGTTGTAATTGCACCCGCCGTACCGTTGCTAGCAGCATCCCCCACCACAAACGGTTGAATCGGCGTCCCTCCATCTCCGCCAGCGTGTGTAATTGCGATATTTCCGCTACCTGTGCCGCCAGCAGTAGAAATGCTAGCGACTCCCGTCGGCGACAGCGGTGTGGAAAAAGTACCCGTAGCGCGGAAAAAATTGCCTGTTATTGCTGTGACATCGCCGCCGGTGCCGCCAGTGCCGCCTTGGGCATTGATAAACTCTACTTGAATATCGCCGATCGGATCTAAAAACACATTGCCGGCATTTCCGACTATACCGCTAGAGTTAATTTGTCCCGCCGTAATTGAAGTTATCGCCTTAACAGTTATGTTGCCGCCACTGTTTGCCGATGTATTCAAATTGCCTGCGGTGAAATTGTTACCGCTTGTAAATAGAATTTCTCCGCCATTAGTAGTAATGTTTTTAACACTTATATCGCCCTTGGCAGTAATATCGACTTTACCGGCGGTGACATCTCCCGATAAGTTGACTTTTTCCGTGTTTAGTGCTGTCAATTGTTGCGCGTTAATTGTCGAGTTTCCTGTCACATTGCCAGCATTTTCGATCGCAAGATTTCCTAACTTGCTGGTGGCCCCCACCGCACCGTTGAAAGTGATGCTGCCGCTACCTGCATCCAGATTTAGGCTGCGGGCATTAATGCTGTCACTGTCGATCGCACCCAAAGCAATATTTCCCCCTGCGGTACTAAATACCGCATCCTTTGTCAAAACCACAGCATTGCTAATATTAATGTTGCCGTTATTCGTCGTAACATTACCGCCTAATTTAGTGTTTAATCCCGTAACATTAAAACCTGAATTGCTGTTAACGTTTCCAATAAATTCGGCATTTGATGCAGTAACATTCAAAACAGAAAGCGGTGCAGTTACTCCGATATTTCCTTGTACCAGCACATTGCCTGTAGCCGTATCTAAGTTCAACAAATGATTGCCGTCTATCGCACCAATTATCTTAATATCTCCGCCGCTGGTACTGAGATTAATATCGTTGCCGAGTGTGACAGTGCCGTTGAGAGCGATCGGATTTTTATTGGTATTGATGCCATCATTCAAATTAATTGTGGCAGCCTTGAGAGCAATGCTGCTGTTGTCAAGTCCGGTAATAGTGCCATCAAGTGCGATCGTACCTGTTCCAGTTTGAATATTTACTGGATCTAAAAATGTGAGATTAAAGGGAACACTAATATTGGCACTGCTATCCGATCGCCCGATCGCGATCGAGCTAAATCCATTTTGAATTAAACTAATTTCCGATGCAGTCAAATCTAAAGCGCTAGTATTGTTATCAATTCCGCCAACAACAATATTTTGTCCTGCTGTTGCGGGTTGCAGCGTTAGCGCGCCCGTACCAGAAACATTCCCGGCAAAATCAATTTCACCTGCTGTTAAATTCAGCGGGTTACTACCTGCCGATACAGTCGAACCGAAAGCAATAGTTGCATCTCCCAGCGTAAAACTTACAGGAGCTTTTAATGTCACCGGATTGCTAAAACTAATATTATCATTAGTTGTGGTGATATTTCCGCTAACCGCAACATTTCCCCCGCCATTTTGAATAAATGCACCGTCTAAATTCAGGTTTTTCTCAATATTGAGATTCACCTTATTGGTAATTGTGAGCGTGCCGTCATTGGTGGTTGTTACAGTTCCTTTGAGATTAACATTATCAGCCGCAATACCCAGATTGCCAGCTACGTCAACTGTATTGTTGAAAGTAATGTCGCTGCCTGCGAGAATCGGATTGTTGGCAATTGTCACTGCATCTCCGTAAGTTTGAGCGCCTGTTGTAGTGACATTTGCCTTGACTTGAGTTGTGCCGCCAGCATCTGCAGTCAAACTCGCGGCATTGACTGTTTGATTAAATGCGGTTGTTCCTATAGAATTAGCTGTTAAATTGCCGATCGCACTTGCAGCACCAACTGCACCATTGAAGGTAAGATTACCGCTAGCCGCCTTCACAGTCAAATCGCTGCTGCCGTCAACTGTATTATTGAAAGTAATGTCGCTGCCTGCGAGAATCGGATTGTTGGCAATTGTCACTGCATCTCCATAAGTTTGACTGCCAGTTGTAGTGACATTTCCCTTGAGTTGAGTTGTGCCGCCAGCATCTGCAGTCAAACTCGCGGCATTGACTGTTTGATTAAATGCGGTTGTTCCTGTAGAGTTAGCGGTAATATTTCCTAATGCCTTGGTATTGCCAAGTGCACCATTGAATGTAACATTACCAGCACCCGCATTTACGGTCAAGTCGCTCCCAATGTTATTGGCATCAACAGTATTATTGAAAGTAACGCCGCTGCCGGAGAGAATGGGATTGTTGGCAATTGTCACTGCATCTCCATAAGTTTGACTGCCAGTTGTAGTCACATTGCCATTAAGTTTAGTTGTGCCGCCAGCATCTGCAGTCAAACTCGCGGCATTGACTGTTTGATTAAATGCGGTTGTGCCTGTAGAATTAGCGGTAATATTGCCTAATGGCTTGGTATTGCCAACTGCACCATTGAATGTAATATTACCTGCACCCCCATTTACAGTCAAATCGCTGCCAATGTTATTAGCATCAACAGTATTATTGAAAGTAACGCCGCTGCCTGAAATAATCGGATTAGTGGCAATTGTCACTGCATCTCCATAAGTTTGAGGCCCAGTTGTAGTGACATTTCCCTTGAGTTGAGTTGTGCCGCCAGCATTGGTGGTGAAACTGGTAGCCTTGACAGCATTAAATGTAGTTGTACCAGCACTGTTGACTGTAAGATTTCCTAATGGTGTGGTATTGCCTACAGCACCTTTAACATCAATGTTTCCAGTACCAGTTTCTAAAGTGAGATTGCCACTGCCATCAATGTTATTGTTAAACAGAATATTGCCACCTGCTGAATTGCCATTGCTGACTAAGACGCTATCTCCCACTAAGGTATTGCCGTTAATTGTGATATTTTGAGATTGGGTGGTAATATTGCCGTTCAGGTTATTAGTTGGAGCATTGAGAGTAATTGAGGCATTATCAGTTCCCGAAATCGAGCTAGCGAGATTTACAGAAATAGTGCCTTGAGTATTGAAAGTCACAGGATCTTTGAAAACTATCGGCAAATTCTCTACAGCGATCTTGCCTGTGGTAGTATTAGTTCCGACAACAATTTCACTAAATCCATTAGCCAATGCCGATAAAAAGGGCGTTCCTAAATCGATCGCCTGCGGATCGTCAGGAAGTCCAGCCTGGAAGCGAATTCCGACATTTGGCGAAAAAGGCTGAATTGAAAAAGTACCTTTACCCTGAACGGAATCTGGGCCTCCCGAAAAGCTCATCTCATTGCCGCTAATAATAATATTTCCAGTACCGGGCAATCCCTTAGCATCAATGCCTTGTATCCCAACTTGCTTGAGAGTTGCGATCGCAATATCTCCGCCGCTACCAGAATTAGAACTAGAATTCCAAACTACTCCTGGGGCTGCAATAATATCGCCAGTTGTGCTAGTGATATCGATTTTTCCGCCATTACCAGCAGTGGAACTAGAGTTAAGATTGCTAGCGTCAATCGTATTGTTGGCACTGAGTGCGATCGGGCCACCATTTCCGGTAGTGGATGTGGTATCAATTGCCCCCGCAGTCGTATCAATATTGCCATTACTGCTGGTAAGAGCGATCGCCCGTCCGGGATTTCTCATACTACCAACGGTAAGATTGCCTGTAGTTTTAATCGAAAAATCGATCGGATTCTTAACATCGAAAGAATTGATTGTTGTCAGGGAACGTAAAGGTACTGTATTTCCAATGAAGCCGTTGGCATTAATAACGCCTGTTCCCGCAGTCAAAACTAGGTTGCCATCGCCGTCAACCGTTCCCCCAAAATTAATGTCGCCTGCATTCGTTAACCCAGTATCGAGAGTGACATTAGAACCCGTACCGAGAGAGACTTGCTTACCAAAGGTAATATTCTGTTCGTTGGTAAGAATATTTGCGTTTAAGTTAGTCGTTAGAGCGTTAAAAGTAATTGAAGCGTTGTTTGCACCTGTAATGTTTCCATTAACTGCAATTGTCCCAGCTTGCATTGTGATGGGGAAATTAAAAGTAACACCAGCGGGGTCAATTGCGATCGCCCCCGTCCCATCCGTCCGCCCAATCACCATTTGGGAAAACCCATTTAACGTGTCGAGTTCCGTCTGGATTAGATTCAAAGGAGGAACGTCAGGGTTGTTCTGAGTACCGCCTATCAGAATACCTAAACTCGGTGTCAGCGGCTGCAAAGTAATAGTGCCGGTGCCATTGACTTGAGTAGGCCCTAACAGTTGAATTTCATCGCCCGTCAAAGTGACATTGCCGCCCAAAGCCGCATCAATCACACCGTCAGTGAGGTTAATAGGAATGGAATTGTTGTTAGCCTTTCCCGTAAGGCTAATATTACCCGTTCCCGTAGCTTGTACCGTTACCGGCGGTAAGGCCGGGGCGAAGTAAATGCCGTCGTTGCTAGTTGATGTCCCTACACCGGTACCAATTAAAGCAATATCTCCATTCTGCGATTTTACAGTGCCTGAGTTGACGTATATCCCGGAATTAGTGCCTGTCCCTGCACTGCCCGTCCCCGTCAACGTCACCTTTCCCAAGCCTGCGGTTTGGACTGTAGCACCAACGTCTATATATATGCCTTCGTTGGTAATTCCAGCCCCACCGCCTGTACCAGTCAGACTGACATTTCCAGAGATCGCTTTCACTGTGCCACCCACAAGTCGTATCCCTTGATTGCTATCAGTCCCATTGCCCCCAACACCGCTGAGAGTTACATTCCCGGTGCCTGTGGACTCCACCAGCCCTTCCACCGAAATGCCCGTGTTGTTGCCCACGCTACCGTTACCTTTTCCAGTCAGGGCGATATCTCCATTCTGCGATTTTACCCTGCTGGGATTATCAATAGTTATCCCTTGATTGCTGTCAGTCCCCTTTCCTCCCGTCCCGCTGATGGTGACAGTCCCATTCCCCGGCGTTGAATCTACTGTAGAGTTGAATATTCTAACGCCAGTGTTGTTGGTTAAAGTCCCAGCACCTTTACCAGTCAAGTTTATATTTCCCCCAGCCCGTACTGTACTGCCGTCAATGGATATCCCTCGATTACCATCTGTCCCGTTCTCGCCAGTACCGTTGAAAGTAATACTTCCTGTTCCGATCGATTCCACTGTGCTGGTATCAATGTTAATCCCGTTGTTGTCGCTTCCAGTTCCGTTTCCTGTGCCAGTCAGGGTGATATTTCCATTAGCTGAAGTCACCTTAGATGTACCTGTAACAACAATACCTTCATGGGGGGTGGGGGTGAATGGGTTGGTTCCGCTAGTACCATTGAGAGTAATATTCCCGCTGCCAATAGTTTGTAGTGTGCTAGCATCGGAAATCAAAATACCATGATTGTTTGCTGTCGCCTTTCCTCCAATACCATTCAGGTCAATGTTTCCACCCCCGGCATTAAGTGTGCTGTTCTTGAACTCGATTCCCGGCCCCAACCCAAAATTCCCCTGACCGTTACTCAGGAAATTACCACCATTAGTATCGATCGTCGAATCTACGATACGGACAGCACCACCGTTTAGATTATCACTATCAGCATTCAGAGTAATATTGCCTCCCTGAGTAGTGATATTGGTATTATTAATATTAATATTATTATTAGCAATCAGAGTTAGGGAATTACTATTAGCCCAAGAGATCGGAGCGCTGACTTTAATATCGCCTTGATTCGCAAAAACGGAGGCAGTGGAAATAGTCACATTTCCCAAACCTAGCTGTGTTTGCAGCGTCCCATTATTAATCGTAGAAGTACCCGCCGATGGCGTAAATGCTCCCCCTCCTAAAGTGCCGCCTGCATCCGCACCTGTGCTAATAGTGATATCAGTAGGATCTAACAATAAGGTTCCAGCAATCCCAAAGGTCGATCGCAAATCAACTAATCCTTGAAAATCCAGCGATTGCTTTCCCGACACTTCCACAAAGCCGCCATTCCCAGAAAACAAGCCACCTCTCGCCGTAATATTGCCATTAAAGCGAGTAGTTTCATCAGCCCAAACTATGACTCGCCCGCCATTCCCATTACTAATAGCATCAGCATTAATCGTCGAGTCGCTGCTAACAAAAGTCCGCAAAGCATTGGGCACCGTACCCAAACCCTGATAATCTCCCCCAATCAGTACATTACCGCCGCCGTTAATCCCAGAAGCATCGATCTTGCCCGCAATAACACCTACTTTGTCGCCTAAAATAGTTACACTACCGCCAGTGTTGCCAGAGACATTGAGACTGCCGGATGCGATCGCAGTTCCCGCAGTTACCGGCACAGCAGCATTCCCCGTCAACACAACTTCCCCATTGGGATTTACCGTCAAACCCGTCGCCTGTGCCACACCTTTCCCAGTCAGCAACTCGGGCAAAGATAACACCGGCTGCGTCCAATTGTTGGGCAGCGAACTTTGATTTGCTGTCGGCTGAATATCCAAGCTCAATAAATTTCCAGCTTGACTGATCCGCACCAAATTGTTACCGGGTACGGCGCTGATGAGAATATTGCCGCTAGGCGCAGTTACCTGACCATTATTGACAACCGTACCGCCGATCAAACTTAAAGTTTGACCTGGTGTCACCGCCAAATTGCCTGCATTAACAATGCTTCCTCCTGGCAAATTTGTAAAGGCAAAACTGTTCGGCGCCCCGATTAAAGTTGCCCAATTGTTATTGCCGATCGCACTAAACCACTGATTGTTCCCAAAACCAATCCCTGTCGCCGTAGTAGCATTAAAAGATCCAGGCACGTTGAGGCTGGCATTCGGCCCGAAAATTATGCCGGCAGGATTCATCAAAAATAAATTGGAATTGCCACCCGTAACTTGAATTAAGCCATTTATTAAAGAAGGATTACCCCCAGTAATCCTTCCCAAAATATTTTGAATATTGGGATTCGTCAGAAAGTTAGCCGTTTGAGCCTCGCTGAGGCCAAACTGAGTAAAACTGTGAAAAAGATTAGCCCCATCTCCGCTGAAAGACCCCCCGGAAATGTCGTAGCGGTTGCCGTTGGGAGTAACAACTGTGTTAGTGCCGTCCGCTGCCGGGGTGATAGGTTGCGCGTTTGCCGAACCCGCCACTGCACTCAGCCAGCTAACAATGAATAACCATCCGAGCAAATGTAGTTTGTTGGGTGTCATTATTTTGAAAGATTTTGCTTAAAGTGCGATCGTATTTATCTGTCCTATATTTACTCATAAAAATTCCTCATGTCAATAGGAGCAGCCTATTTTTAGTTACCGAATAATTAAAATGGGACAAGGAAATGTATATTTTAAATTACTATGATTTACGTAAAAACTGTTTTTTTACTATAAATCAGGCGCGAGAAATGAAACTTGGTTTCTTTTTTTGACTTTGACTGCTTCCCTGACCCAATTACCTTAAAAAACCGGGTTAATTCGTCCGGGACTGTCGGTGAAAATATGGCACCGAACGCGAGGTTTAGGGGTTTAAAAAGCTCGGAATATTAGTCGAAAGTACGTAAGTACCGATCGCCTGTTATACAGCTTGCTGAGAGAGGCAAAAAAATCGCTCAAATCCCTACTCGCGGTCGCCGCTGCTTCTTTCTGCATGGGGCGAGCAGCTTGCAGACCGCTTTCAGGAGCAACTGACTCAACAGCGGACGTTCTCTCAAAAACTTTATATTTTTTGGATTAACTTTACCAAAACTTTATAAAGCTCCAGTAAAATTTTTATGTATTTTTGATGAAAGCCAATAGTTGCAAGTCTTGCACTCAACTTGAGACCGTTACCGAAACGAAGTAAGTGTAGTAGGTTGGAAGTCTAGGCAGGATGAAATTCTTGCTGTTACAGATTAAACTGTGGCAATCTGGTGTCAGTGAAAACTCTTAGAAGAAGCACTCATTTACTCCAAAACACCCTTAAGTGAGATCTGTATGTAGATTCACTGGTGTGGAGCCTCTTCTTGAGGTTTGACGATCGTCCTAAATATCGCAGGCTCGCGATCGTCGATTCGTGTCACGGCAACAGGGCATTTAGGGCATTTTCCGCCTTACTACCTAACAATACTGGAGGAATCAGGGTTATGACTACCTTAACGCTAGTCAAAAAAACATCTTTTACAGTCGCCAGCTTGGCAACCACAATGTTGCTCAGCATCTGCACGCCCGTCCGAGCTTTCATGTTTGGCACTGGCGGCATCCAGTTCGATCGAGATACCAATATAAACTTTACATTCGACCAATCTCACGGCAATTACCAATCCAGCTTGTGGGTAGCCCAAGCTGAGTCAGGAAACACTGGCTACAGCAACATCGCCAGACTGTTTTACGAGACTAAACCCTCAGATAACGGCAGCGCGGATGACTGGCAGGGAAGCTTCGGCAACGCAGTCACCTCCGACAACGGCTCCATCACCCAAACCTTCAAATTTTTGCAGGATCAAACTTATGCCCTCCTGCTGTGGAGCGACAGCGGCACCGGCAAACAATTCGAGCAGTACGCTTCCAGCAGCAGGTTCATGAACAGCCCCAAATGGTTTGCCGCCAACACCCAGTTCCGAAGAGATGACTGTCTGGTGGCGGGCTGTCAGCAAGCCGTGTTTGGCAACTTTAATCTCGACTACAACTCCACCAACTCATTTACCAACATCAACGGCGGTAAAGGCCCAGAACAATTTTCATCGGTCACCATGACCCAACTGGCTCAGGGCACAAAAATCTCCTTCGACGATGTTGGAGGAGGAAACGACTTGGACTTCCAAGACTTCAGCGTATCGGCTGAGTTAGCACCCGAACCAGTCACAGTGTTCGGGACTATGCTGGGGATCGGGGCTTTGGCTGCAGCTCGCAGGAAAAAAAAGCGAGGGCAGTAACCATAAAAATGACTCTTAACCAGCCCCATACAAATCTAAATAGTGCGTCTGTTCAGTGGTAATCTGAGGAATAGCATTTCTAAATGTTAAGACTTTTTCCATAACGGGAAAAATAGCATCCTAACAAAGGCACTATTCATGGTATCCACCGCAGAAAAAACGAACGTAGGCTACATCACCCAAATTATTGGACCGGTTGTAGACGTAAAATTCCCAGGCGGCAAACTGCCCCAAATCTATAACGCTCTCACAATTTCCGGCAAAAACGAAGCAGGTCAAGACGTTTCCGTTACCTGCGAAGTTCAGCAACTGCTCGGAGACAGCCAAGTGCGTGCAGTTTCCATGAGTACCACCGACGGCTTGGTGCGCGGCATGGAAGTAGTAGATACCGGCGAATCGATCCAAGTTCCCGTCGGAACCCCAACTCTGGGCCGGATTTTTAACGTCATCGGTCAACCCGTAGACAACCTCGGCCCGGTCAATACTTCTGAAAGTATGCCCATCCACCGCAACCCGCCGACTTTCACCGAACTGGAAACCAAGCCTTCGGTGTTTGAAACTGGGATCAAGGTGATTGACCTGCTCGCCCCCTACCGTCGCGGTGGCAAAATCGGTTTGTTCGGCGGCGCAGGCGTCGGCAAAACCGTGATTATGATGGAACTCGTGAACAACATCGCCAAAGCTCACGGCGGCGTGTCCGTGTTCGGCGGTGTGGGCGAGCGCACCCGCGAAGGCAATGACCTCTACAAAGAAATGATCGAGTCGGGGGTTATTGACGAAGAAGACCGCAGCAAGTCGAAAATTGCTCTGGTTTACGGTCAAATGAACGAGCCGCCCGGTGCTCGGATGCGCGTGGGGCTGTCGGCTCTGGCGATGGCCGAATACTTCCGCGATGTCAGCAAGCAAGACGTGCTGCTGTTCATTGACAATATCTTCCGGTTCGTGCAAGCGGGTTCTGAGGTATCGGCTCTGTTGGGTCGGATGCCTTCGGCTGTGGGATATCAGCCGACTCTCGGTACAGACATGGGCGACTTGCAAGAACGGATTACTTCGACTACCGAAGGTTCGATTACTTCAGTTCAAGCTGTGTACGTACCTGCGGATGACTTGACTGACCCCGCACCGGCTACGACTTTTGCTCACTTGGACGCTACAACTGTGTTGTCTCGCGGTTTGGCTGCCAAGGGTATTTATCCGGCTGTTGACCCGCTGGATTCTACATCTACGATGTTGCAAGTTAGCGTTGTCGGCGAAGAGCACTATGGTGTTGCTCGTCAGGTGCAGTCAACTCTGCAACGCTACAAGGAATTGCAAGACATTATTGCAATTTTGGGCTTGGACGAGCTGTCGGAAGATGACCGCTTGACAGTTTCTCGCGCTCGCAAAATTGAACGGTTCTTGTCTCAACCGTTCTTTGTGGCTGAAGTGTTCACCGGTTCCCCCGGCAAGTACGTCAAGCTGGCAGACACCATTAAGGGCTTCCAGATGATTTTGGCTGGCGAACTTGACGAATTGCCGGAACAAGCTTTCTATTTGGTGGGCGATATCAACGAGGCGATCGCCAAAGCTGAAAAAATGAAAGCTGACGCCAAGTAATTTTAGTCATGAGTCAGTAGTCATGAGTCAGTAGTCATGAGTCAGTAGTTATTAGTTATTTGTTATTAGTTATTGGTTATTGGTAACAACTGACAACTGACAACTGATAACTGACAACTGACAACTGACAACTGACAACTGACAACTGACAACTGACAACCGACAACTGAAAACTGACAATTTATGACATTAACTGTGCGCGTAGTGGCCCCAGACAAAACTGTTTGGGATTCTAATGCTGAAGAAGTAATTCTGCCGAGCACCACAGGCCAACTGGGTATCTTGAGCGGTCACGCTCCAATGTTGACGGCTTTGGATACCGGAGTGATGCGCGTCCGTCCCGGCAAGGAATGGGTGTCTATTGCTCTGATGGGCGGCTTTGCAGAAATCCAAGAAAACCAAGTGACTATTCTTGTCAACGGCGCTGAAAAAGGCGAAACCATTGATAAAGAAGCTGCTCGTACTGCTTACACCGAAGCAGAAGCTCGTTTGGAAAAGTCTGCTAGCGGCACTTTGCAAGAGCAAATTCAAGCCAAGCAAGCAATCAAACGCGCGAGAGCTCGTTTCCAAGCTGCCGGCGGCACGCTCTAGTAAGGGTAAGGACATAGTGCTTTTGTAGTAGGGACACAACATTGTTGTGTCCCTGCTGTTTTTCTCGCGTTGTGTCCCTAATGCCAGAGCTAAACTCCCGCCTCGGACAATAGAGATTGCATGGTTTCCCAAGATAACCCCTGCTGAAGATAGCGGGGGTTATTTGGATTGTAGGGGCTCTCCAGGCGATCGACACTGACAATTTTTGCTTCCTCCGGCAAAACAGGAACCTCTGGATCGCTCGCGGTCGATCGCGTCAGGGAGCTAGAAAAGCCTTTAAAAATAGCAATTTCATCGAATTCGCCGTCAATTTCGGCCTTGACGATTAAAACTTCGCGCGATCGTTTTACCGTGTATTGTTCCAAGCGACGAGCAATAGAGTCAGCCATAGCAAATCTCACTTTCCGGAAATCTGCTATAATATAGCTTAATTTTGTGGCTAATTTCAGGAGCAGCGAGCCAATATTTTATTCTTAATTTAACCGTTTTTAACCGCCCGAAGTAAGCGCACATAATATAATTAATCTAAATACAATAAATCATTTTTATGAGGTAAAACCTACTTGTCCGATATTGTATGAGCCACAAAAAAACTGGGTTTAAATCATTAAATATTAGTTTAATTTCTATTAAACAGCGTTTTAATTGGGGATATGCGCTGTTATTTATACTGTTTGTTTGCTTGAGTTCAGCCATTGCAAGTTGCAACTCAGAGCTAATAAATAACTCTCTAGCAAAAACCCAAAATGCACCCTCAAACTTAACAAGAGTTGTAAGAATCGGGCATCAGCGTTTCGGAGCGCTGTTTTATCTCAAAGCTAAAGGCTCTTTGGAAAGACGTTTAGCAAAAATGGGGTGGTCTGTAGAATGGACAGAATTTGCTGCAGGGCCGCCAATTCTAGAAGCAATAGGAAAAGGAAAAATCGATCTGGGTTATGCAGGAGTTGCGCCGCCAATTTTTGCCCAATCAGACGGCGTACCTTTTGTTTATATTGCTAATGATTCCGCTTTACCGGGAAGCATTGGCATCATAGTTCCTGAAGATTCTCCTATTCGGACTCTAGCGGATCTCAAAGGCAAGAAAATAGCAGCAACTCGGAAAACAGCAGGTCACTATTTGTTAATTCGGGCGTTAACTCAAGGTGGCTTGGAGTTAAAAGATGTCCAATTCGTCGATTTGCCGCCGCCAACAGCTCAGCAAGCATTTGTGAGAGGCGAGGTTGATGCTTGGGCTATTTGGCAGCCGTTTCTAGCTCAGTTACAGGAAACGATGCCTGTTCATTTCTTGACTAACAGTGACGGACTGATGAATGATCGAAACTTCTATTTGGCAAGTCGCTCTTTTGCTAGCGAGTTTCCCGATATTGTTAAAATAGTGATGGGAGAAACGCGACAGATGGCTACTTGGATAACTAAGAATACCGAGCCAGCAGCAGAATTTATCAGCGCTCGAAGGGGAATGAAAATAACCACAGCTATCATGTTAACGAAAAGCCGCCGCTACGATGTGCTGCCAATTCAAGACAGGGCTGTTGAAGAACAGCAGCGGATTGCGGAAATTTTCTTTCGGTTGGGACTGCTTCCCGATCGCATTTGGATTGAAGATGTTATCTGGAAACAAAAATTAGATCTATAAAACCATAACTCAGGCAAAGGTAACAAGAAATCAACGATCGCGATTCCGCAAGTCTTAAAAATGTGAAATTGGGTGTATCCTATAAAGTGAGTTCAAACTGTTAACTGGCAGAATCTAATGTCCTCAATTGCCAATCAACTGCGTTACGGTTTTGTCTCGATTGTTGTGGCAAGCGTATTGATGGCGGGAAGTACCTTAGCTTACCTCAGCTTTCGGGGACAAATAGAACAGACAAAACAGCTTCAGTACGAGCGATCGCAAGCTGCTGCTGTCCAAATTAGCGCTTATCTAGATAACTTGCAGCGCCAACTCAATTATTTGTCAGAATTGCGCGGTTTAACAGAATTTAATCCTGAAACTCAGCGCAGCATTCTTGAAGGATTGGTCAACAGCAACAGCGCCTACGAAGTGGTCGGAATTTTTAACAGTCAAGGTCAAATCCTACAGGCGATGTCGCCTTACGAATCCTTCTCTATCTACAGCTTAAATTTAGCAGGTATTTCAGCAGAAACACCTGTGTTTTGGGAGACTTTTCGGCAAAGTCAAAATTATGTTAGTCCAGTAGATGTAGATTTAAAAACAGCAGTTAATGTTGTTAATTTAGCAGTGCCTGTTCGCGACAATAACAATCAAATTGCCGGAGTATTATTTGCCAGAGTTAGTCTCAATTTTTTAACTCAAATTGCCGCCCGATCGCAAGTTGGAAAAACTGGATACAGCTACGTTCTCGATCACCGATCCGTACTGATTTCAGAAACCGGAAGCAAGATTAATCCGTATTTACTGCAAGATTTGCGAGGGCGATCCTTTGTGCGAGAGTTATCCAAATTAGCTTTAGCTTCGGCGATTCAATCTCCGATCGTTTATCGAGGCTTGCGCGGGGAAGAAGTTATTGGCACGGGTGCGATCGTGCGGAGGGTTCAGTGGATGGTGGTTGTAGAGCTACCTACAGCCGAAGCTTACGCTCCCGTGCGTAACCTCCTATACGTCATGGGTGCAGTTACCCTCGCCAGCGCCCTCGTCGCCGTGGGTTTGGGAGTGGCTTTTGCTCGATCGATTACACATCCTTTGGAATCCCTAACATCTGCCGCTACTAAAATGAGTAGCGGAATGTTTGAAACTCGGGTAAATATTGCGGCATCTAACGAACTCGGAAAATTAGCTAATGCTTTCAACAGCATGGCGGGTCAATTGGAAGTATCTTTCACAAAATTAGAGCAGCAAAATGCCCAATTGCAGCGACTTGACAAACTCAAAGACGAATTTTTAGCCAACACTTCTCACGAACTCCGCACCCCGCTTAACGGAATTATCGGTTTAACTGAATCATTGCTCGACGGGGCCACAGGACAATTGCCAGAAGCGACTATTTCCAACTTGGAAATTATTGCATCTAGCGGCCGAAGACTGTGCAATCTCATCAACGACATTCTCGATTTCTCGAAGCTGAGACACAAAAATATTGAACTGCAAATCAAGCCTGTTGGCATCCGAGAAATTGTCGATATTGTGGTGACTCTTTCTCAACCTCTAATTGGTACAAAAAATTTGCAGTTAATTAATTCAGTCACTGCCGACATTCCCCTCGTGGATGCGGATGAAAATCGGGTGCAACAAATTCTTTATAACTTAATCGGAAATGCGATTAAATTTACCGACAATGGTACTGTAGAAATTTCCGCTAATGCGATCGGCTTGGACTCGCCGCCTTTGGCAGAAAAAGAAAGTTCATTAACAAGCCAGCTTCAATCTTTAATTGTCAGGTCAAAACTGCAAATTACGGTATCCGATACTGGTATTGGCATTGCTGAAGATAAATTAGAACGAATTTTTAAATCTTTTGAACAAGCAGATGGTTCCACTTCTAGAGAATACGGAGGAACAGGTTTAGGTTTGGCCGTGACAAAGAAGTTAGTCGAGCTGCACGGCAGCGAAATTCAGGTATATTCAAAAGTAGGTATGGGTTCGCAGTTTACCTTTAGTTTGCCAATCTCTCAAAATCAGTATCTCGACCGCAAGCAGTTGCCAGCAACGGTTCGGCCGTCTTTAGTTTCAAGAACCAACGATCGCAAGTTAATAACTAATGCAACTGCTGCACCAACTTTTAATGATAACAGTTTGAGCGATGATAAAGAATGCCAAGAAAACAGTCGGGTTAAAATCTTGATTGTAGATGACGAAGCTGTGAATATTCAGGTATTGGCTAACAATTTACTTCTCGAAAAATATGCGCTCGCCAAAGCTAGCAGCGGTAGAGAAGCTTTAGCCCTTATAGACAGAGGCTACAAGCCCGATTTGATCTTGCTAGATCTGATGATGCCGCGGATGACAGGTTACGAAGTTTGCGAGAAAATCCGGGAGAAATTCACCGCTATAGAAGTGCCAATTGTGATGCTAACTGCCAAAAATCAAGTATCTGACTTAGTGCAAGGTTTCAATGCAGGAGCCAATGATTTTTTAACTAAACCGTTTGTCAAAAATGAATTGCTAGCCAGAATCAAAACTCACATCCGTCTGGCAAAAGTCAATGCAGCTTACGGTAGATTTGTCCCCCACGACTTTCTGCGATTTTTGGGACACGAAAGTATTGTTGATGTCCGACTAGGCGATCAAATTCAGAAAGAAATGACAGTTTTATTTTCTGACATTCGCTCCTTTACGGCTATCTCAGAAGGGATGACTCCCCAAGAAAACTTTAGTTTTCTCAACAGCTACCTCAGCCGAGTGAGTCCGGTAATTCGCGCTCACCAAGGTTTTATCGATAAATATATTGGCGATGCGATTATGGCACTATTTCCTGAGTCGGCAGATGATGCTGTTTGCGCGGCGGTGGAAATGCAAAAACAAGTTATGGTTTACAACCAGCACCGACAACTCAGCAATTACGCGCCGATTACGATCGGCATCGGTTTGCACGCGGGTAGTTTAATGTTGGGTACGATTGGTGAGCAAGAACGGATGGAAAGTACGGTGATTGCTGATGCGGTGAATCTCGCGTCTCGCTTGGAAGGACTGACTAAGGTTTACGGGGCGGGCATTCTAGTTAGCGACTCAATTCTAGAGCGTTTGGGCGATCGAGAAAAATATATGTGCCGATTTGTCGATCGAGTCACAGTAAAAGGGAAAAAATCTGCCGTGTCCGTGTTTGAAATTTATGATGCAGAAACAGAACAAAGCATTGAACTAAAACAGGAAACTGCTGCTGAATTTAAACTGGGTCTGGAGTTTTATTTCGAGCGAAAATTTAGTAAAGCGCAAAAAATATTTAAGGATATTTGCGAAATAAATCCTCAAGATAAGTTAGCAGCAATTTACTGTCAGCGCTCTCTGAAGAATCGAATGTATGGAGTGCCAGAAGGATGGTCGGGGATAGAAGCTTTGGATGAAAAGTAGGGATACGGCAATGCCGTGTCCGGCGCGGGGAGTAAGCTGTCGCACATTTAAATTGTAGATTCAGGGCGGGCGGGACGCCCAACCCCTACACCCCACAAGACTTTAATTTTTTTTGACATACCATTTAAATGCCGCAACAGCTTAGGACAGGGCATCCCCATGTCCCTGCAGTTCGCTTTTAATTTTAATAATTTGGTATAAAATTGAGGATGGTAGAAACGAGATCGGGTCATCCTTGCGTAAGTTTTGTTTAAGTACAAAATGGTTTATAATACTTACCAGAGGTAAGTTTTCGCTCCGAGTATTAATTGGGTCTTTTAAGCTAAATTAATGTTATGTCAACTCTTTATCTCAAGCGCTTAGTTGCCAAACTGTCAGTCAAAGCGAGCCTGCAAACTGTACTCATAGTTCCGTTTGTCTTGCAAGTATTTGCAGCAGTGGGTATTGTAGGCTATTTATCATTTAGGAACTCTCAAAAAGCAGTAAATGACCTTGCGGATCAGTTGATGGGAGAGGTGAGCAATCGCATCGAGCAAAATTTGAGGACTTATCTGCAAACTCCGCACCAAATCAATCAAAGCAAGCTGGATGCAGTGAAACTGGGTTTTTTGAACATGAAAGACTTGTCAGCTTGGGAAAAGTATCTGTGGCGGCAAGTGCAATTATATCCTTATATCAATTTTACGTCGATCGCTAATCAAGATGGAGAATATCGCACCGGCGAAAAGATGTCCAACGGCACTTTATTGATTAACGCCTCGGGCCCTTCTACAAATTTTGATTTTTATTCTTACAATACTAATGATACGGGCGATCGCACGACAGTAGCAGCCTACGTCAAAAACTTCGACATCCGACAGCACCCTTCCTACTCCTATGCGGCTCTAGCAATCAAACCAACTTGGAGTTCAGTTTATATATCCTTCCTAGAACCCACCTTGATCCTCAGCGCGCTGCAACCAGTTTACAACAGCCAGAAACAGCTAGAAGGAGTATTAATTACTGCTTTGCGTCTCGACAGTATCGGTCAATTTTTAACCAGCCTCAAAATAGGCAAATCAGGTCAAACTTTTATTATCGAAAGAAACGGCACGCTGTTGGCAACTTCCACACCCGAAAAACCTTTTCGCACCCAAAACGGTAAAAAAGAACTGTTTAAAGTTACAGAAAGCAGCGATGCAGTAACGCAAACTACAGCTAAATATTTAGAAAGTCACTTTCAAAACTTCCACCAAATTACCAAATCGCAGCAAATCCATTTTGAGATAAACGGGAAGCAGCAATTTTTAAAAGTCCTGCCCTTCCAAGACGGCAAAGGTTTAGATTTGCTGATTGTTGTCGTCGTTCCCGAAGCCGACTTTATGGAACAAATCCATGCCGGCAACCGAACTACAGTTTTGCTATGTCTGGCAGCGTTGGGCATGGCAACTGTGCTAGGAATTCTCACTTCTCGCTGGATTATCAAACCTCTTATAAAATTAAAAAATGCAGCAATAGCTTTGTCTGAAGGACAATTTGACCAAACTGTCAAGCTCGAGCGATCCGACGAGTTGGGCGTACTTGCCGCTGCTTTTAACAGCATGGCAGCACAACTGCAAGCATCTTTTACTGCCTTAGAAACTAAAAATACCGAATTGCAGCGACTCGACAAACTGAAAGACGAATTCTTAGCCAATACTTCCCACGAACTCCGCACTCCCCTCAACGGCATTATTGGGATTGCAGAATCTTTAATAGACGGTGCTACCGGACAACTGCCAGACTCAACAAATTTTAACTTAGCTTTGATTACATCGTCGGGGAAAAGATTGTCTTCTTTAATTAACGATCTTCTGGATTTTTCTCAGCTCAAACACAAAAAGCTCGAACTGCAAATTAAGTCCGTCGGGCTTCGAGAAATAGTCTCTGTAATTCTCACTTTGTCTCAGCCATTAGTAGGCAAAAAAAACTTGCAGTTGATTAACTCAGTCGCTCCTGAATTGCCGCCAATAGCAGCCGACGAGAATCGGTTGCAGCAAATACTTTACAACTTAATCGGCAATGCGATTAAATTTACCGAAAGCGGCAGAGTTGAAATTTCAGCAGAATTGGTAACGGGCAACGCACAATCACCGCCTAATTCCCAATTAGCGATTACTGTATCGGACACCGGTATTGGCATCCCCGAAGATAAATTAGAGCGAATTTTTGAATCCTTTGAACAAGCTGACGGTTCCACTGCTAGAGAATATGGCGGCACGGGTTTAGGGTTAACTGTTGCCAAGCAATTAGTGGAATTGCACGGAGGTAAAATTTGGGTATCTTCAACTGTAGGCGTCGGTTCCCAATTCATCTTTACTTTGCCCGTATCTGAGAGTCAGCCGGAATTTAGCAGCAGACAGCCGCGTTTAAGCGAGAATTATCCCATTTTTATCACTCCTGAATTAGCCCGCCAATCATCTATAATAAATTCTCCGAGATCGGACAATAGCGACTTGCTAGAAACTGAAAAAATAAAAGTTTTGGTAGTCGATGATGAGCCCATTAATATTCAGGTAATCATCAACAGTCTTTCTATAGAAAACTACGAGATTACTCAAGCCAGCAACGGCTTAGAAGCTGTAAATCTGATTGGATCGGGATTTAAGCCGGACTTAATTTTACTCGACGTAATGATGCCGCAGATGACTGGTTATGAAGTGTGTCGAGAAGTTCGCAAAAAATACTCGCCGTTAGAAATGCCGATTCTGATGCTGACGGCTAAAAATCAAACTACTGACTTGGTAGAAGCTTTTAACTTAGAAGCAAATGATTATGTAACTAAACCTTTTATCAAAAAGGAATTGTTGGCAAGAATTAACACGCAAATTCGCCTCGCTAAACTGAATGCAGCCTACGGCAGGTTTGTGCCGCACGATTTTCTCAACTTGCTGGAAAAGCCGAGTATTATTGAAGTAAAATTAGGCGAAAATCAGGAAAGAAATATGACCGTGCTGTTTGCTGATATTCGCTCTTTTACGGCGCTTTCAGAACAGATGACACCGCCTGAAAATTTTGCATTTATTAATACTTATTTGGGAAGGGTTAGCCCTGCCATCAGGAAAAATAACGGGTTTATTGACAAATACATTGGGGATGCAGTCATGGCACTGTTTCCTACATCTCCTGAAGATGGTGTACGAGCAGCAATTGATATGCAGAAAGAAGTAAATATCTACAACCAGCAGCGAGAAAAAAATGGCTTGTTTCCGATCGCGATCGGCGTCGGTTTGCACGCGGGAAATTTGATGTTGGGTACCATTGGCGAGCGAGAACGCATGGAAAGTACCGTGATTGCTGATGCCGTGAATCTGGCGTCTCGTTTGGAAGGATTGACTAAAGTTTACGCCGCCAGAATTCTAGTTAGCGGTGCAATTATCGATCGCCTCGACGATCCAGAAAAATATAAGTACAGATTTGTCGATCGAGTAACGGTGAAAGGAAAGACAAATGCTGTGTCGGTGTTTGAAATCTACGATACAGAAACAGAGCAGAGCATTGTACTCAAGCAGCAAACTGCGGAGATTTTTCAAGAAGCTCTCAATTTTTACTACGAGCAAAAATTTGTGGCCGCCCAAAAAGTATTTCAGAATATTTTACAAATCAATCCTGACGATCGGGTAGCAATGCTGTATTTCAAACGCTCTCGCAAGTATCGAATGTACGGAGCGCCGGAGGGGTGGTCTGGGGTCGAAACTTCGACAGAAAAATAGGGCGCGCACTGCACGCCCTACTCTCTTTAAAAGAGGCTTGCACAAACTTTAAAAGATATTTGTACAAACACCCAATTTATTCCACGTTTTAGGGCCGACAATGCCATCAGCAACGATTTGTTTTTGCTGTTGAAAACTGATGACTGCTTGTTCGGTTTTCGGGCCGAATCCTCCATCAGTATTTAGAGAAAATCCGCTGGCGTTCAAGAGTCGCTGAAGGTAGCGAACGTCCTCATTTTGAGTGACGCCATCGTTGCGTTCGAGTAGGGGAAAATAACGGCAGGAAGGTAATTCCATGTGAATTGCGTTTGTGGTTGGCATGGTTTGATTCTCCATTGGTTGTTTGCAAGTGGTTTAAAAGCACAGAAGTGCGGAAAAGATGTTAATTAAAGTCCTGGATGCACTTTTGACGGGCATAAACGAGGTTTCGGCTTCGCTCAACCACCAAGTTTTTTAGCGTTTGTGGGGGAGGAAAGGAAGTATTGCTGTGAAAAAACCCAGTTTCTTGCTACCGGTGCGGCTAGGATTAGTTAACTTGGACTTAACATCCGGGTTCATCTGTATAACAAGCGCCTAATAGACTCCAAGTTTGAGGGCCGACAATGCCATCAACAGCAATGTTATTTTCCTTTTGAAATTTGATGACTGCTTGTTCGGTTTTTGGGCCGAAGAATCCATCAGTTGCGACGGGATATCCCTTTTTAACTAAGGATTGTTGGAGATAGCGCACGTTTTGATTGGCAGTGGTACTATTATTTCGTTGCAGTGTGGGCAGTGAAGAGCAAAGAGGCAATTGGGTGTAAATTGAATTTGTGGTTTGCATGGTTTGATTGGGGATTAGTGGTTTGCAAGTCGTTTGAACTTGCTATTCCCCAGTTGTAGCTGTGGGGGGAAGTGCTTTAACAGTCGCTTTTTATAGTGACGCTTATCTGGGGTAGCTCAGATGAGTGACAGCCGGCTATCAAATCCGTTTTGTACAAAGTAATTGTCAAAGGCAAACAGCGGCGAATTTCCATTGTTTATCAACTTTTAGCATCTTTGCCACCAGCCCCACACCATAAGTAATATCACATCCGTTAGCATCGGAATAAGCTGTCGCGCATCTAAATTAGATTTTTAGGGCGGGCGGGACGCCCACCCCACAAAACTTTTAATAAAAATTACTATACAAATTAGATGCACGCCAGCTTAGTAAATTCGAGTTCACGGCGTTGACTGTTGACGGTTGACTGTTGACACCGTGAACAGTCAACCGTCAACAGTCAACATGATTCCGGTGTAACCGGAAATGATATAAGGCGGCGCCAAAAAACGCCCTCTGCAAACAAGGGCAAAGTCTCCAAAGGCTCTCTAATGGCTGATTTAAACCTGTTTACATAGTGTTGCATTATGCGGTTTAATCCCGTCTACCTACTTACCTGTACGGCTGTCGGTGTCGGGATGGATAGGCAGATTGACGTAGAGAAAGCGAGGCAATCAATCCTGTCACGGTGTAATCGATCCACTGTTGTATAAGCTGAGTAAGGGTCTTTTCTATAGAGGAGGCAAAAATACTGTATTTAAAGCTAGTTAACCATTTGAGCGAAAATGGCGATCGGGAAAATTGGTGTGGGGTTGCGACTTTAACTTAGAAGTAATATCGTAGTAGCGGTAGATAGTAGATTTCCGGCTGTCAAACAACTTGAGAATTGAATCAATGACAATTTCTGTAACTATCGGGTTAAAGTCGGAAATAAAGTCGTCGGCGTTGAGATTTTCTCGAAAAAATTCCTTAGCTCGATCGCACTGATAGCGCATTTCGTCAAAGCCAACAATTTTTACCACAAACGTTGTCAGGGGCGAGCTCTCCAAATCGGTATTAGAAGTGCTTTTAGCCCGCCCATTTTCTAATAAATTCAATACTTCTGCTTCTAAACTAATTTTAGGTTTATAAGGTTTCTCTATTTCGGGAAAAAAGCTTTCCAGGCGCACGCAGTTAGGAGTTTGATCCGGAATTCCTCCCATCATCATCGCCAGAGAAACCTCAATCCCCAAATCCGAAGAAAGAGCTTCTAGCAGGGCTAGGGCAGCCAGTTTGCACCCCAAATAAAGCTTCGCAATTTTGAGATTGTACTTAGCAGTAGTTTCCCAGCGCTGATAGGTGCGATCGTCTGGATATCCCTCAAACTGGCGGAAAATCATCTCTGGCTTGAGATAATTCAGAAAACCTTCCATCTTGAGCAAAGCAACTCGGTAGTCGCGAACCGTGTAAAAACCGCAGCAGATGAGGTTGTGATTGGTTTCCGGCAGTAAATTCCAGGTATTTGCCAAAAAATGGGCTGAACTAGGGTGAGCAAAACTCATCACATCCCGGTTAGAGATTCGCACAGCTTTTTTGACCGTTTCCCGCATTTCTCCGTCAGTCAAACTGAGGTTAAACAGGCTATTTATTGCTTGCAAGCGGTCATAAAGGCGCTGGCTTACCGTTACTCCTGCATCGGCGGCGCGAAACGGAATTGTTGCTTCAATGCAGCCTGCAATTTGAAGCAATTGCTGGCGTTTGAGAAATGGTTCTAGAGCTTTTGCTGCTACCACAGCGCTGAGAAATTCGTTTTGTCCAGCGAAAGGATTGAGGACTTCGCCCGGTACAAAATTGAATACCAGCATTACCATCTCGAAGATGGTATCTGCCGGCAGTTCAGATCGATCCCGAATTTGTAGTTGTTGGTTAACCTCTTTTGCAACAGGAGTGATGTAGTAGCTGACGTTAAAGTTAATGCTGCGATCGACTTGCACGTAGACGGTATCGTGAAATAAAGCTGCCAAAACCTCGATCGCGTCTTCCTTTCCCCCCACATCAAAAATATGTTCGGGAGTGTGAAAAAACCGCCAGGGCCCCATCATCGGCTGAACAATCAGTTCGGCAATCCGAGCGAGTTCATTTGGTTCGACTTTTGCTTCCAGGCGATCGAGCGCCCAAATAAGCCTTTCTAAGCACTGCAAGTAGGCTTGTTTGCTATCCATCACAGTCTTTCCCAATAACATTGCTGTCAGTCGATTTTAGATTTTAGATTTTAGATTTTAGATTTCCTCCACAGATGAATCTGGAAGCTTGAACCTGAGTCTAAAATTTTTATATCTCCACGACAGGAGTCGGGGCATTGTATCCGTTTTTGGGCGGGGTGAGGTCAGCCACCCTGGTGTTAGTTTGATTCTTTCGTAGATGCGCCCCGGCTTTTTTGACTTGGGATATTTGAGATTTTTGTTGAAGACTTTAGCGGGTATTTAGGAGGCAAATACTTACTTAAACTCAACTTAATTTCCGGTAGCTGACCTCCCCTGTTTTCCCAGTCTAATCAGCACAAAGTATGACAAGTAAATTACATAGATTACTAAACCTATCAGACCTAACAATCCCAAAAATTGGGGGTTTGCCGTAGGGTGAAACATTTGTTTGTACAGCCAAGGTGGATCTAACCAAACGCGGCAAAAAGGTTCATCAATTATCTGAATTTGAGATTTAAAGGCACAGCTTAAAAAGGGAAGTTGAGCTAGAGCGCCCAAACCGCTGTAAACAGTAATCGCCCACCGCCAAGCTGTAAAAGCCAGTTTCAGGGGCGACTGCGGTCGATCGGCAATTTCTTCGTTTAAATCCTCCCAAAACCACAGACTAGCAGGAATTAAGGCCCTCCCAATCACCGACGATACAAAGCTCACAGGCAGCGCAGCCATCATCAGGTAAAGTGTAATTGCCAGCAAACTCGCCACCCGCCAATAAATAATCGACAAACGGACGATCGCCTCAGCTTTTGCCACAACAGCCCAAATCAGCACTACCAGCGGGATCGAAATTGTTAATAACACAGACAACCGATAATCCATCCAGACTAGCGGTTGAAACCAAGGCCCGGTGGCTGCCAATAAAAGACTCAACATCTTTGGGAAAATATACTCACTTATTTGTCACAAATTTTACTACAAAAATGCTAAAAAATCAGCAACCAGAACACGGTCTTAATGTTTTAGTTACTGCTACCTTTTCTAAGGTACTTGACGCGCTTTGAAGGCTACTTGAGACACGATAGACGGCAATACCCTTGAGTTAAAACTGTTTATTCCTCAGAGCTCTCCTTCCCATCCTCGCCCCCCTTGGGGGACGCAAGAGGAAATTCTTGTCCCCCAAGGGGGGCGAGGGGGAAGCTGGCTGATTTGAACCGTATTGGAATAGAGGGCAAATCTCGCCATTGTTTCAAGGCTCAACCCCTAAATAAAATTCTCCCGCGCCAAAAGTTAGATTTCGGCGCGGGAGGCAAGGCATAGAGCTAAATGGCTCGTTTATTCGTCGTAGATGCGGCACTCAGCAGCGTCAGGATTGTCGTCGCAATATTTTTCAAAAGAATTCTTAGGTTTGACTTGCTTTTGGTGGGAAGCTTCTGCTTGCAGTTCTTCAACTGCGTCCCACGCCGCCGCGCATTCCCCGGAAGTGGCGCCCTTGAGGTCACAGACTGTACGAGCGCTTTCTAGTTCTTCTTCAATTTTTTCTTGGATGTTGCCTGCGGGTGTTGTTGTCATAAAACTTGTTGGTAGGAAAGTGTAGGAGAATATGGTTGTCCCCGACCTATTTCTAGGTAGTGTTAGCACGCGCCTTTGTTTAGTGAGCTTGTTCGGCTAACGGCACGTCCTTAACCCAAATAAAGATGTTTAACCGTTAACGACAGAGCAAGGGACTAGCTAAGCAGCCGCTTGGTGTCATAACTCAAAAAACGTAGACCTCTAAAGTCTTAGGCTAGTCAACTACAACTGAAGTTTTAGGTCAGAAGCCCAGTCACTTCCGTGCTGGGTAGTTGACTGTCACCTGATTAAGTAAGAAAGGTTTTCTGTTTGGATGTTAGTTTGGGTTGGATTTGCTGTTTCGGTCTGGCGACCCCAGCTAATAATAGCCTGAGATGCGCGGCTGTTGCAGCAGCCCAGAGAGAAACCATCCATAACTGCGATCGCAACAGCCGTCTCTACTTCCTGCTTGACTCTACTCCGTCGGCGGGGGAAGAGTCCACAGGCATCAATGTAGGTCGAGCTGACCTTACTTTTGATGAAAACATTACACGAGTTTGGTGTGTCAAACTGTATTGAGCTTTATCTTTTAAGATTTAGCTGAATACGGCATTTAACACTAAACAGATTAATGGGACACTCATGTTAACTTATGTTAACACAACAACGGCAATCGATGGGGAATCGATCGCCCAAGAATACCGTCCCTCCAGCGACCAGTTCCAGTTAGCCTAATGTATAGAGATAGTTTTATAGAGAAGTTCGCCTTATGTACACCCAAAACAAAATGCAGTGGGTCAGCGCTTTATCAACCCGTCCGTCTTTGGAATCAGCGCTCAAAGAAGTTGTAGAACAAGCCGATCGCGACCTAGAAGGCCCCGCCGATTTAGCGCTGATATTTATCTCGTCTGCCTTTGCCAGCGAGTATTCACGGCTGATGCCTTTACTCCGAGAACTGCTGCCGGTGCCCGCGATCCTGGGCTGCGGCGGGGGAGGAGTCATCGGCACGAACCGGGGCGGCCTCACCGAAGAAGTCGAGGGATCTCCGGCAGTCAGCCTGAGTCTGGCCCGCTTGCCGGGAGTGAACGTCAGAACTTTTCACGTCGGTGCAGAAGAACTACCGGACTTAGACAGTCCCCCGGATACTTGGGTGGATCTCTTGGGCGTGCCGGCCCGAGAAGAACCGCATTTTATCATCTTGGCTGACCCATTTTCCGCAAAAATTAACGATTTGCTGCAAGGGCTAGATTATGCCTATCCGGGTGCGGCGAAGGTAGGAGGGCTCGCCGGCGGGGACGGTGCGGGCAGGGGCGCAGCGCTGTTTTGCAACTATCAGCTTTACCGAGAAGGGACGGTTGGGGTAGCTTTGAGCGGCAATATAGTTTTGGAAACAATAGTGGCTCAAGGCTGTCGGCCGATCGGGCAGCCTTATCGGGTGACGGAAGGAGAGCGCAATATTTTGCTGAAACTCGAAGAACAAACCGACGATATCGGCAGCGGGGGCATCGAGCGATCGCCCTTAGAGGCACTTCGAGAGTTAGTTCAAACTTTGAGCGAACAAGACCGAGAATTAGCTCAGCACTCGTTATTTGTAGGCTTAGTCAGCGATGAATTCAAGCTGACATTAGAGCCGGGAGATTTTTTAATCCGAAATCTGTTGGGAGTAGATCCGAAAGTGGGAGCAATTGCGATCGGCGATCGAGTCCGTCCCGGACAGCGCATCCAATTTCACCTGCGGGATGCCCGCACCTCCGCAGAAGACCTAGAAATGCTGCTCGATCGCTATCAGCGGGCCGCCGAGTACAGCGGTACATCCAGTGCCGGGGCCTTGATGTTCTCTTGTCTGGGTCGCGGTGAAGGACTTTACGGCCAATCGAACTTTGACTCCCGACTGTTTGGCCGATACCTCAAAAACATTCCTCTGAGCGGCTTTTTCTGCAACGGCGAAATCGGCCCCGTCGGCGGGAGCACCTTTCTGCACGGCTACACCTCCGTATTCGGGATTTGCCGCCAAAATTCATAGTCAGCAGTCAGCAGTCAGTAGTCAGTAGTCAGTAGTCAGTAGTCAGTAGTCAGTTATTATTTGTTTGTTGTTTGTTCTAACTGAGATGTTGCACCATTCTCAATAAGCTTTTTATGAACAGGCTTTCCGGCCTGTTCCACAAGAAGAAAATTCACTCTTCGCTTCACAGGCATCTTGCCTGTTCTTGAGAATGGTGCAATATCTGAGTTCTAATAACCAATAACCAATAACCAGTAACAAATCACAAATCACAAATCACAAATAACCAAACACTAAAAGCGGCAGGAAACTGCCGCTTTTAGCTCTAACTATGTCTGGAAACCTTAGAAACTAAAGGTAGTCCGCAGGAGTCCGACCCAGATATCGTCGTTTCTGTTGTTGTGTTCGGGATTCAGAATCACGTAAACGCCCGGTGTCACCGCAATAAAGTCATTGACTTGGAAGCGATAGAAACCCTCTAAGTGATAAGAGGTGTTGCGGTTTCTGGCGACATCACTCTCAGTAACTTTTGGCGGTACACCGAAGACGAAGCCGAGGAGGTTGCCTTGCCGGCCAAAATCTGCCAGGGCCAAAGTGATAGCACCATTCTGGATGGTAGCGTCATTGTTGCCGCCCCGCAGTTGTTCAGCCTTCGTATAACCGTACCAACCGCCAATCTGAAAGCGGCTGCTGGGTTTGAAGTTAACCTGCACCCCAAAGTTATCGGATGCAGTGGGTGCTAGACCGAAGGGCTGGTTCGCCAAAGAACTGCCGGTGCTATTCAAGATGTTAACATCGCCTGCGCGATTGTATTTCCGGGTGTAAGTCAGGCCCAAATCAAACGGTTTGCTAAAAAAGCCTATCTGACCCAGAGCGCTGAAAGAACCGTCGGCAACCCCCCTGCCGTTTGCGGGGTTGGGAGCATCGCTCTCGCCGGCCAGATAGCCCGCGGTAGCTTGGAAGTTGCCGAAGTTGTAAGTCATACTTGCGCCAGCTCCCTGCGGCCCGCGGAATACGGCCGGGTTACTACGAGATCCAAATCTGGAAATTGAAGTTGTACCTGTAGACTTAAAGGGACTAGCTGTGTTTGCAATTTCATCCAGGTCAAGTCCTAGAGGACCGACAATGAATGTAGCGTTACCCGTCGGGAAACTATAGTACAGCTCCTCAAGTATGAAATTGCTACTCTCACCCCCCTCATAGCTTAGGCGAGCCATGTTGGTACCGGTAGCCGTGGCTCTGTCGTAGCGGGCGATGTTGCCTGCTTGCAAGCGGGTTTTGAGCAAATCTCGACCGGTGAAGCTTGTCAATAAGCTCAAGCGCACCCGGTAGCCGAAGTTGGTGACTGTTTTGTCGTCGCGAGTGCCAACTGCATCTCCGAAGGTGTCGCTGGCGGCAAAAATGACTTCTCCTGCCAGTTTGGTTGTGGTGGAGAACTGGTTGGCTTCGAGTTCTGCGGTGCGAGCTTCTAGGCCGTCTACCCGTCCGCGCAGGGTAGCGAGTTCGGCAGCAAATTCTTCTTGCAGGCGTTGCAGGATGGCTAAGTCGTCTCGGGTAACCAAGTTACCTGTTGACCCAATTAGTTTGGTTATGTTGTCTAAGCAAGCGTTGACGCCGGCTGCAAATTCGTAGCGAGTCAGGGCGCGGTTGCCGCGGTAGGTGCCGTCGGGATAACCTACGATACAACTGTAGCGTTCGACTAGGGATTGCAGGGCTTGGAATGCCCAATCTGTCGGGCGCACGTCGGAGAGCTGAGAGACTGATGTCACCTGGGACATTGTTCCCGACTGTTGGGCCGGCTGCGCTTGGGGAGCGACAGGGACGATGGGGCCGCCCATTCCGGCGGGTGCTGTCTGAGCAATTTCTACCTTCGTAGCTGGGGTAGTAGCTGGGGCAGTAGCTGAGGTAGTAGCTGGGGTGCTGGCGACTGCTGGCACTTCGATTTTCCCAGCAACTTCTGTCTGGCTGCTTTGCACTGCCAAGTCTGATGCTTGGGGCGACGGTGCGGCTGTGCCTGCTTCTGCCAGGGGTTCAGTCGCTGCTGCTGTGCTGGCGGGAGCGATTGGGGCTGCTGACTCCATGTCGATCGCCGTTGTTTGCAGTGATCCTGCGCTGGTTTCTGGTTCAATTTTTGCCAGTTTTTCAGCGTCTGCGGAGTTGGCGACCGGGGTTTGGGCCGCTTCGACGCTGCTGTTTAAAGCCAGCTTTTCTGGGGCAGCAGGGGCTGCTGCAACTGGTTCTGCAACTATTTCTTTAACTATTTCTGAAATTTTTGACTCAGATGACTGAGCTGTGGCTAGCTGGTTGGCTTCAGCGGTTGCGGGTGCTTCTGCGGCGATCGCAGTGGCACTCATGACTGATGATAGCCCCAGAATTGCCGGGGATACTAGCAGTAAATTCCAAAAAGTTCTGTTCATTTTCCTCACACCTTCACACTCTATTCAACTCGACGAGCAGCAATTCCCAACTGCTTATTTTTGTGGTTGCTTGCCTGTTGACAATAACTGCCAAAATAGAACCTATCCATAACTGTTGATTCACAGTAGGCGTGTCTACTTCTGCTTGAACGTAGGGGGCCGAGCCCTTATACCGTCCAGGCATCAATTCAGGTCAAGCCCACATTACATTACAGTTGATTATACCATCACGTGCTAGTTTCATCTGTCGATCGCCCGACTTGCTTGAGTTGCTCTGCGGGCGATCGACAACTGGTTCTACGGGTTCGACCACAATCTGCCTCTAACTGACAACTGCCGAGACTTCTCGGTTACGCCAGACTTAACAGACGGTTATAGGTAGGATTGTGGCTGCTTGTCGCATCCCTTATACAGCTTTATATCCTATGATGTCAAGCTTTTTAACCTAACTTTAAACGTCGCGACCCGGCAGGGGCTATTTTCCCCCATGAGTGGGGAACTAAGACCTCAAGGCTGGTAGATTGACCCGATCCAAACCAAAGTTCAGGCATGACCAATTTGGGTTTTTTGATGCCCGCTGCCATCGGGACTTGCCAGGGCGATCGCCATTTTTGAGATGGCCCGTCGGCGGGTTTAATTTCCCGCTACTTTAACATAATTTTTTTGCGGTCTGGCAGCAGCCTACTGAATCTCTGTTAGCTGAAATTATACTTTGGCGGCTTCGCTGTCTGGCGTTTGACAACCAGTTATTTTTGTGGCACAGCCTCGGGATCTCAAAGCACATTTTCTCTGTGATTTATGCCACTGCCCAAGTATCCATTGATTCTCCGGGCTTCCTGGACGCATCAACCGGGTTTGAGGAACGCAAATACTTGCTTTTAGGCGATCGGTCGAAGTTAAAAAACCGGGTTTATGAGAGTAAGGAGTGCATCCAAGACGGTTTTAATTTGCTAAGAACACAAGTAAATGCCGCAAGTTATGGGAGGGCGATCGAACAACCTGTAGATTGGGCAATGCACTCGCTCTTTCTAGGGTATGTTAAATTGAGGCGTACCATCTATATTTTTTGACACCATCTCTGACTGGGATGAAAAGAAAACTGCGGCTGTTAGTAGTGGTATTATTGCTATTAGGATTTTTCTTTCGCTTCGTCAACATTGACAAAAAGTTTTATTGGTACGATGAATTATTTACTTCCCTGCGGATTTCTGGATACACGCAAACAGAAGTGCTTCGTGAAATAAGGAATGAGAATTAAATAACTTACACTCTTGAAAGTGGGGTGGGTCCATGAGCCAGCCCTTTTTGGACGGGCGGAATCGGCCCATCCCACCATAACAATTAAAATTGTAAGTTATTGAATTCGCGATCCTAAGCAGCGGTCAGTTAGTAGCACCAAAAGATTTAATGAAATATCAGCGCCTCAATGCGACAAAAAATTTGGGCGATACTGTTAAAAGTTTAGCAATAGAAGAACCTCAACTGCCACCACTGTATTTTCTGGCAGTCAAGTGTTGGGCAAAACTATTCGGTGATTCTCCTGCCGCGACAAGAAGTTTCTCAGCTTGGATGAGTTTGTTAACGTTTCCTGGCCTGTACTGGCTGTGCCGAGAATTGTTTGCATCGCCGGAAGTGGCGTGGATAGCCGTGGGATTGCTAGCAGTTTCTCCCTTGCACGTGCTTTACGCTCAAGAAGCACGTCCCTACAGTTTGTGGCCTGCCCTGATTTTGCTTTCTTGTGCGTCTCTGCTGCGAGCACTGCGGCTGCAAAATAAGCTGAGTTGGAGCATTTACGCAGTAGCAAATATTCTGGGATTTTACACTCATTTATTTAGTCTGTTAGTTGCGTTAGGTCACGGAATTTATCTCGTAGGAACTCAAGGTTTTACGTCGAATAAAAAGCTAGTGAGTTACTCGATCGCAATTGCCGTGTCGTTGCTAGCATTTCTGCCTTGGATGGTAATTTTACTGGTAAATAAAAGTGCAGCAGCCGGGGCGACAAGTTGGGCTAATCTAGAAAGTCAGAGGCTATCTTTACTTAAGAATTGGGTCGGAAATATCGGTCGCGTTTTTTTTGATGTCGGGCTAACTTCTAATGCGATTTCCGTATATCTTATTGGTTTAGTGGCAGCGAATTTAAGTTTATTGACAATCGTAGGGTATGCAGTTTATTTTCTGTGTTCGGAAACGAACAAACAGGTTTGGCTGTTTGTGGTGACGGTGATGGCGGTGACAGCACTGGTACTCGTGCTGCCGGATGTTATATTGGGAGGAATCCGATCGACTCAAGCTCGCTACCTATTTCCGACTTATTTGGGGATGCAAATCGCTGTGGCTTACCTGTTAGCGACTAAAATTACCGCGCTGTGCCAAGCTGGAAACGGCAAATGTGGAAAGTTTTGACAGTTGTACTGTTAACGGGCGGGGTGCTGTCGAATGCCGTTAGTTCTCAAGCTGAGACTTGGTGGACTAAGGAATGGGGCCTTTGAAAATCCCGAAATTGCTCGCAGGATCGATCGTGCTCCAAAGCCGCTGCTTGTCAGTGATATCTCGGAAGTCAGTCTGGGAAATATACTGTCAATGAGTCATTTGTTAGAACCGAAAGTGCGGCTGCAATTGGTGTTGCTTGACCCGGAAGCGCGCCGTCGATCTCTGTTGTTTGACAGACCAACTATACCCAATATTCCTAGCGGTTTTAGCGATGTTTTTGTCTGCGGGCGATCGCAGAAGTTTAGTGCTAAGCTGGCTAAAAGGCAAAACTTGAAAATCGAGCTGCTTTCAGAACAAAAAACCGAAACGCTGTGGCTAGGCAAGTTAGTAAAAGAGTGAGGGTTTATGGAAGATTTTGGTATTATTATTGCCTGCTGCGACCAAGATTATCTGTTTGCAAAGGGTTGCTGTGCTAGCATCCGCTATTTCCTGGGAGATGTTCCCATCTGCCTGTTGATTGACGGTACGTTTTCCGTGAGTCCCCTAGAAAAAGCTTACGGAGTGCGCGTCATCAATCACGATAGCGTCTCTGAGCCACTTCTGAGAAACAGAAGCTTTGGTTGGGGAAAAAGTCATATGATTCCCTTTTGGGAAAGTCCTTGGCAAAATTTTCTCGTGATGGATGCAGATACAATTGTTTGGGGAGATGTCCTCAAATTTGCTAATTTTCAAGACTTCGACTTTATTATTGACCAGCCTTGTAACGATTACTCCGATGCCGATATCACGGAATTTTTCTTTGACATTCCGGGAGTCGAAAAGTATTTTCCAGATTTTCACTGGCGAGACTATCGTTCTCGCTATGTCTGTCCAGGCACATTCTTTGGGAAGCGAGGTGTTTTCAGCTTAGAGGAGTATAGAAAGATTCTGGATTTTAATGACGAACATCCAGAGATATTTAAGTATGGAGACATGGGCTTTTTTAACCTGATGGTCTTCCGCGCCGCTCAAGAGGGCAAACTGCGGGTGCAGAATGTGGATATGCAGTTGTTGGTGCCGGATTTTGACCAGGATTTGCTGAGAAAGCGGTTTCCGGTTGAGTCAAGCGGGCCAGCAGGCGATCGCACTCAGGCGACGGTGATTCACTGGTGCGGGCCGAAGCCGACTTTATCTAGTGGGAAAGTTTACTCGGAACCGATGAATTTTTGCCGCCGCAAGTGTGAGGAGGATGTTTGGAACCGCACGGGTTTGGCTGCCGAGATGTCGCTGCAAGTTGAGGATTTACAGCGATCGATCTACGTGTATAAGAATAAGTTTAAGAAGAAGTTTCGGCAGTTGGCGGGGAAGTAAGTAGGATTTTTTAACCGCAGATGTCAGCGGATGAACGGGGATGCACGGGGATTTGGGCTTACCCTTCGAGGGGTAAAGTTGGCCCGGCTGGGGGTAAAACTTGGCGGTGAATGCTTATTTTGTGGCTTTCCCGCTGAGTTTGCATTTCGACTGCGATCGCCTCAAATTCGACTTCCATGCAGCCGTAGGGAATCTCTAACTCAACACTTGCTCGGACGTTTCCCAACCCGTTAGATTTAAATTCGGTAATCCAGCGCGGCCCGTCGAGAATCAGGTAGGTTTGCCGATCGTACACCCAAACTTTCACATAAATTCGGGGCATTAATTCCGGGAGTTGCACTTGGACTTTTACAGCCTGGCCCGCAATGATTTCGGCGCGCGGCAATTCCAAAACCGGCATCGGTACTAACTCGTCTTCTGGCAAAACGTAGGGAATCGGGGGAGTGTCTTCTGCTGAGACAGTTGCAATTTTTTGAGCAACTTGTTTCGGCTGCGGGGGCTCGTCAAAAACGACAAATTCTCTAGCTTCGGGGCTAGTAGATTTGGGATCGGAAATTGTTTCGCTGGTTTCTGGTTGCTGCTGGGTTGGGCTGCTTTCTTCCACAACGGCAATTTCGTCGCTGCTATTTGCGGCTGCTTTTGGAGTTGGCGACAGGGTGGTTGCTTTGAGCCAGTCGGGAGATTCGGCGTTGCTGGCTAGGGAACTCAGTCGCGACCAAAATCGACTTTCGACGTTTAAGGTTTGAAATGCCTGTTTTGTGGGCGCTGGCGGGGTTTCTGGGGCTGTTGTTTCTGGTTGGGGGCTGTTTTCGGGTTTTTGGTCGATCGCTCCGATTTCGGCTGTTTGAGTGGGATTTGGGATGTCTGAGGCTTTGGTTTGTGGGTCGATCGACTCTGGGGCAGTTCGAGGCGAATTGGAGATTTCTAAGAGCAATTGCGATCGGCTGCTGTCGGGCAGTTTGTTACCGAATGCGGGCAATTCTAGACCGCCTGCACCTGGGGTGTGACGCGAAGCCAGTAGAGGGGGTAGGGCTTCCTTGGTTGGAGGTTCGGCGGGGGAGGGAGGGTCTAAGGATTTTTGTACTAGCTTGAGGAAGGATAGATTTTTGGCGCTTCCAGGCTGTTTTGAGGCTGTTGGGGAGAGTTCGGCTTGATGCTTTTCTTCGATGAAATTGTCTTTAATTTCCTCTAGAAGGTGCTCTAAACGGGCTGTAATTGTGAATAGTTTGGTGGCTAGGGTGACGCCGCCGCTGCTGAGAATTGCTTCTCCTAAAATTAGGCGGCTTTTGCACTCGGTTGGGATGTAGGTGACGCAGGCAAAGATGCAGGGGGGAACTTGTTCTGGCATCGGCTGCTGGATTTCTGCGAGAATTTTTGAGGTTTGGGGGTCGCGCAGGTAAATTTGCAGTTGTGCTGAACCGATGAGTTGTTTGAGTTCTAGCGCTTCGGATTCGGGGATGAGAGTTGCTGTTTTTCTGCTTTGTTGGGGGTGTTGGGGAATGTCGATTTTGCCGGAAATGATTAAGGGGCGACCGAGTTGGGTGACGAAGGTTTCTCGATCGAGGACGAGTTCGAGTTTGACGTGCGGTTGAGGTTGGGGGGTTTGGGGAATTGGGAATTGGTAGATTTTGGTCGGCTGCGGTGCTGAATCGGCTGCTGGGATTTGGGTTGGTGCGGGGCGATCGACCGGTGCTGCGATTTGTGGGGCTGCGCGATCGACCGGTGCTGCGATTTGTGGGGCTGCTGCGGAAGCTGCAGGTTCGATTTGGTCGATCGGCGGTAGGGGTTCGGAGGTGTCCGATTCTGCGGGCAATACTTCCAACTGAACGCCGTACTGCCAAGGTTTTAGTGGTGTTGATTTGGGATCTGGCAAGCAGGATAGTTCCCACAGTCCGGGTTTGAGCCTGGTGTAGGGAATGATCACGACTAATCCTTCGGGGTTGGTGCGGGCCGATCGGCTTTGGACTTTCCGCTGCGCCCCTGGGTCGAAGGAAGTATGGGTAACGCGAATTTCGATGTCGGTGTTGGGGTGCTGAATGCGAGCAACCACACGGTATTTACCTTCTAGAATTTCCACGTCTGAGGTTTCTAGGGGCAACCAGGCGCGATCGCCTTCTTTCTGTAGCAAAAATTCTAATTTTTTCATCTTTCTTTCCCCTTGAAGGCTCCCGCTTGATTCGTCACAGGTTGGCGGCGGGTTGTTTGCCGACAGCTACAGGCATTGAATTACTTTATCTCGTACAGTTTATCACCACTATCGGTCAAGAAAAAGCGCGCAGGATTACAGAACCCGAATTTGAGTTTCTTCTGTGCGATCGGTAGATCCCGGCGCCGGACTTAGGCAATGCCGTTTCGCTACGGATCTCGCGCACAATTATCGTGGAACAGGCCCAAAAGCCTGTTTCTTTCGGGCACTTACCAAGGACTGCCGATCATGCTGAAAGCTGCCCAATAATACGGATGAGATAAATCTTTGCTGTCGAGTTTGGGGATGGACGGGGGCAAGGGAGTTTCGTCTCGGGAACTTCGCAGTTTACCGCGTTCGATCGTCACTTTGCCTTCGATCTCGGCAATTTGTGCTTGCCTGAGAGCTTCAGCTTTAATGATTGGAGGGTCGTTTTGCCTGCGGATTTTTAACTGCTGGTAAAACTCACTCATCAGGGCGAGAGTTCCCGCATCGCTGACGTACCACAAGCTGGCGAGGGCTGATTTTGCTCCGGATTGCAGCGCTAAACCGGCAAATCCGAGTTCTGCTTCTTTGTCTCCCAAGGCGGTTCTGCAGGCGCTTAATACTAACAGTTCGAGGGGCGGATTGTTCCATTTTAAATCTCTCATTTGATCGAGGCCCAGTTGGGTGTCCCAAAATTGAATGTAGGAGTTATTTGGGGTTCCGGGGCGGAATTCCGCGTGGGTGGCGAGGTGGATGATTCCGTATTTTTGTTGCAGTCGCTGGGATTGCAAGTTTACTATGGTGAAATCTTCGTTGAGAAAGGATTGACCGGGCCACTGTCGGGCGATCGCGCCCAATTCTAACGGCACTGCAGGCAGCGGTTCTTTGTTTGCCGTTTCCGAAAACTTTGATGCTCCCATTGCTAGGACTTGGGTGTTTCTGAGGTTGGTGTAATTGCTGTCTGTGAATTTGAAGGCGGGGATGCGGGCGAGGCTGTATTTTTGGATCAGAAATTGCTGTCCGTCGTGCATTGCTGCTAGGGGTACGGTTCGCAAACCTGCGCCGACGCAGAACAGCAATGTTTCAATTCTTGCTGTTTGCAAATCTGTTTCTAGGGGTGCAATTATCCATTGGTAGAGTTGTTGGGCTGGTTCTAGATAGCTGGTGGTGTTGAGTTTTACGGGGTTGGTGATTTCGCTGCTGAATTTTTTGACTACTGAGAGCAGTTTCTCTTGTTGGGCTTCCGGGATGCTGCGGAGAATGGGCGGGCGATCGGGCAATATTAAGATTAATTCTAGTTGGTCGGTGCGCGGGAGGGCGTAAATTAAAGCTGGTTTTTTCTTTGTTTGAACTGCCAGGCGGGAGAGAGTTTTTGATATTGCTGCGGCGGTTTTCGCACGGGCCTTAAAGTCTTGTTCAAAGTATTTTTGATAGTCTTCTTCCCAGTCTTGTTCGATTCTGGTTACGGCTTCGGTGAGGTTTCCCCGATCGAGCAAATTTCTCATTTCTTGCCCGCCCGGCCCGCCCTGGCCTGTGTTTTGGGCAATTGTAGCGAGGTTCGCCGTGCTCCAGCAGAAAAATATTGCTGTCAAACAGTAAAAAATAGCTTTTTTAATTTTTTGATGAGTCGCGTGTTTTTGGCGTTGCTGCGGGGATTGATAGTGCATGGTTTTGGGGCGGTTGAGGGCGCAGTTGGCGGCAGCAGTTGGCAAAAGTATGTGGCTGGGAATATTTGGCTGTGCGGGCGATCGCGGCACGATTATAGCATTCAAGACAAACCGCAAATCTCTGCCGTAGGGCGTGGACACCAGCACCAACAGAGTCCCCGCCCCAAGAAATTCGCGATTTATGTAAACTTTTGTAGATTATGCAGAAGTTTTGCATAAAAATCGCAGATTCCGGCTGAGAAACGAATAGAGGGCTCTGCAGGAGGATGTGGCCGCACCAGCCGATCTCGATCGGAGAAATAGCTGAACTCCGGCCGGCTGCATCGCTGCTTAGAACAAATTTTTATGAGTATCCTTGGAACAAGAGATGCCTGCTAACGATGAAATTGACGATCGGCTCAAACAGCTAGCTATAATTGCTAAAAATCACCAGTCTAGAACTTTATGGCGACAGCAAGCTATGACCAAATTAATCACCCAGATTGAAAAAAATAAAATCATTAACTGGCCCCAAACTACTAATTTTTACTCCGAAAATGCTCGGGATTTTTGTGCGTAATCCCAACACAACTCTATCTGGCGCATTTGTAGGAAAATTCACAACTACCGACCTAAAAAATAAGTTTTTACCTCAATATTTTGCGGTTCACCTATGCCGCCGACGAAGACTTTTAGTTGATGTTGTAGCGGTTGAGGTGCAAAAACTTGGAGGTGTCCCTAAATGGATCTCGCATATTTATCTTCTACTAAATACTTCTCGACTTTCCCGTTGTCAAGCACTCTCATCGGTATCTGCCGCAAATTCCCGTCCAGTACAAATACTAATGTTTCAATTTGAGGGTTTTTCTTGAGTTCGGGTTCTCTAGGATTTGTGAATTTTTAAAAGCACCAATCAGCCGCAATACATCGCCTAAAATCATTCAACCAGATGCAGCAATTTCACTGTTGGGTAAGTTTTAAATAATTACTTTTGAGCGCGGATATATTGGGTTGTTAATTAAGTTCAAACAATCAAAGTCACCCGCTCTCAAACTGGAGCAAAGTATTGCAAGGTTGGCGGTAAAGTCCGGCGGATTGTAGATTTTGGGCGCCGACAACTTGGGGCCGGAATATTTCAGTTTTACTGCTATAGCCTTTCTCAAAAAGATGAGGTACTCTCGGGCATAGGCCTGGAGTGGGAATAAGGCATACCTCATTTTTGTGAGAACCGCTGTAGCTTGAATTATAGCAGAAACAGGTACTTGTAAACAACAAAAAAAGCCGTCAATCCTGCCCGTAAAAACCAATTTTTCCACCCGATCGTATTCATATTACAAATAACCAATAACAATTAACAACTGACTAATGACCGCAACTTAACAGCTTTGCCAAAACATTTCGCGTTATCTGCTGAGCTCCGGCATTTAAAACTGGCGGCCGCAACTGTGGCGCATTGTAATCGTCCAATCCCCAACCCCACTGCATCGAACCGGTGGCGAATACTGTCGCGCCCGAATCTGCTGTATAAACCGTCATGTCAGCATACCGAGTGCCGCCGCCGTGAGGGTATGGAGAATGGGCGACTCGAACTATATTTTTAGGGGCATTGCCAAACATTCGATCGACTTCATAACCCAAAAGTCCGGGCAACTTGTCGCCCTTTTTTAACCCAGTTTTTTCTAGCAGCCAACCTGGGGCATTTTCATCAATGACAATATCAGAATTAACTTGAAATGTCTCGTACATGACGCCGATTAAAGCATCTTCTGGACTGCCGAGAGTGCGGTCTCGCCAGCGAGTTGTTACTAAAGAATAAAGTGCTGGAGATTTATGATTAGTTGTTGCTATTTCAGCGCGTTCTGGTTTGTCGATGCCGTAGTTTAATTGCCCGCCTGCCGCTATTTCTACCGGCGAATTAACGGCGCCAAGTTTGACTTTCAATCCGCCCAGAGGGTCTAAATCGGCCATTTCTTTATAAGCAACTACAGTTCGGTTTACTTCGCCGGTAATCCGGCTGGGTTCTAGGCGAATCTGCCAGTAGCAAATATTGGAAGCAAAAAAGCCGATACTGACGCCTTCATCTCTAGCTGCTTCTATATTTTCCCGCATATCTCGCGACCAATATTCGTCGTGACCTACGGACAAAAATGCTTTGTGAGACAACAGCAACCGGGAGTTAAAATGCGTGTCGATGTTGGTGGCATAGGTAACGTCGTAGCCTTCTTTTTCCAGCCACCTGACCATATTGTATTCCCAACCAGCGCTCGAAGTCCTCCTTTTTGGCTGAAAATTGGTCAGAAATTCCCCCGCACCTACGCCGTAAGCTGCCTTGCGGTTGGGACTCATGGCGTAGGGCCGATTAAAGGAAACTTTGTAAGCTTGTTTTCCCTGACTGTTCCAGCGGTAAAGCGATTTGTAGCCCCAATTGTTGTATGCTTGAAAAGTGGTGACGCTGGATTGAAATAAAATGTCGGATTTGCGATCGTCATCCCGGACTACAAATATGATATAACTTTGCTTTCCAGTTCGGCTGGCTGTTAGTTTGGCTAAATAAATGCCGCTTATCCAGTCCTCGGTGCGATCGGGAATTCGCAAAATATACGGGTCTTTCCAATCGCATTCTATCAGTCCCGATGCTTCATCTTCTTTCGGCGGAGGCTGTCTGGTTCCCTTGCGAATAATTGGGTCGTTCATCCGCCGCCCGCCGAGTCCGTCATACCATCCGGTGCGGAATATTTCTATGGTATAATTCGGTTCTTTCGTGTTGACAAATAATTTAATTTCGCTGCCGACATTGACGCTGGTCAAAGAGGCGTAACCTTCGATTTCTCGCTTGGTGGCAGGATTTTCTAACTCCCAGTCGGCGGTGCCGGCTTTTTGGTTTTCTCTGGCTGTGGGATTGGTGGCGATCCTCTGCGTTGGCGTAGCCCCCGTAGGGGCGGGCTTTCCTTCGGATCGCAACGCTTTCGCTAATGCACTTTTTTCGGAATTTGAATAGTTTTGAGAAGGTGCTGCGCTGTTATAAAAAAATGGGGCTGCTAAGCCGATCGAGAAAGCTTTAAGAAACTTTCGGCGGCGCAATTTCCACAATAGTTTAACTGTCACGGGTAATAAGTCTATGGATTTTAGGTGATGGGTTTTAGAGTTGGGTTTTGGTGTAGCGGGCATAACACTAATTAACATTAACCCAAAAGACATCATACCTGAGATAGATTGTGTCCGATAGTACGGTGTCAAGTGCGATCGCGATCGGACTGGAGCACGTGTCTTAGTATTTCTTCACATATCGCGATTTCGGTCTATGATATATGCCTTATGGCGTATTTGTGTTTAAAGCCCGTTACCGCGTATCGCTGATGAGTCAATCAACCAATTCACCGCTATCCCAACCAGTTTCTCGAAGAACCGCCCTCAAATTCCTCGGAGTCGGTGCCGCCGGCGGGCTGCTGGGCTACTCTCGGTTTTCCAAGCCAGAGCCCGCCGTTTTTGTGCAAGATTCTCTTGACTTGCCGCGAATACTGAATCAGCGCAAAACCGTTGCAGTTGTCGGGGCAGGCTTGGCCGGGCTCGCCTGTGCTTACGAACTCTCCCAGCGGGGTTTCGCCGTAACATTGCTCGAGAAATCGCCCCAACTCGGCGGCAAAATTGCTAGTTGGCCGATTCAAGTCGGGAACGAAACTTTTATGATGGAACACGGTTTCCACGGTTTTTTTCCGCAATACTACAACCTCAAAAGTGTGGTTGAAGAACTAGAAATTACCGATAACTTTGTATCTTTAGAATCCTACGCCGTTCTGTTTCGAGACGGCAAATACAAACCCGAAGTTTTCCGTCCCAACCATTCAGCTTTCCCCTGGAATATAGTTGACTTGGGGATATCTTCTCCCAATCGGCTCAAGTGGGGAATCAATCTGACAAAACCCGCTCACTGGGAAGTGTTTCGAGAAATAGGCGGTTTTCAAACTCAAAAAAGTTTCGATCGCCTCGACAATATATCAGTTGCCGACTGGGTAACAGGTGAATTTCCGCGCGGACTTTATGACTTGTATTTTCTGCCTTTTGCCAAGTCCAGCCTCAACGCTCCCGACGAATTGAGCGCGGGAGAATTAATGCAATTCTTCCACTTTTACTTTTTCGGAAATCCAGAGGGTTTGGCCTTCAACGGCACGCGGCAAGATATGGGCACGAGTTTGGTGCAGCCTATTGCCAGAGCGATTGAAAGCAAAGGCGGCAAAGTATTAACAGATGTCGCAGTCAGTGAACTTCGCTGGGAAAACGGCAAGATTGATTCTCTGAGTTACCAGTCAGGAGACGTGCAAAGTAAAATACCTTTTTGGGTGAAGCGAAACGCGCTGTTAACTGACAGCAACTCTACCGAATATTTCGGCGCTGGGGACAGCGTATTTGCCGCGGCACCGTCGGGAAAAGAAGCAATTTCTCTGAGCTGCACTCACCAAGGCTGCACAGTTCAGAAACAAAACGACGGTCAATTTCACTGTCCTTGTCACGGGGCAGTTTTTGATGCCGAAGGGCGAGTTGTCAGCGGGCCTGCTCAGCGGGATTTGCCTCGATTTAAGGTGGTCGATGAAAAAGCAGATGAGGTACAGTTGGTTTCCGCGGCGAACAATTCCCAGACGCAGAATTTCGCGGAAACATTGAAGGCTGATTACTATGTTTTTGCGGCAGATGTTCCGGGGATTCAGCATTTGTTTAGTTTAGCCAGCGGTGAGGTGAATCCGCAGGTGCAGAGTCGGATAGAGAGTTTGAAAATAGCCGATCCGTTTGCGGTGGGTCGTTTTTGGTTCGATCGCGAATTTCCATGGGAACACAGCAATTTCAGTTCGCTTTCCGGCTACAAACTGACTGACAGCATTACGCTTTACCACAAAATTCAGGATCAGTTCATCGAGTGGAATCAGAAAACTGGCGGTAGTGTAGTGGAACTGCACGCTTATTGTTACAAGGAGAAGGAATTTCCGAACCAGCAAGTTTTATTGGCTACTTTTGAGCAAGAATTGTACGAAATTGTGCCGGAATTAAAAGAGGCAAATATGCTGCACCGGGAATTGGTAAATCAAAAGAATTTCTCTGGATATCCGCCCGGTAGTTATGCGGAAAGACCAGAAACTTGCTGCGCTGTTCCCAATCTTTTGTTTGCGGGAGATTGGGTGAAAATGCCGTTTCCGTGCGGTTTAATGGAAAGGGCGGTTAGCAGCGGTTTGTTGGCAGCTAATGCTATTTTATATCAGGAGGGTTTGCAGAGGCGATCGCTCTTGACGGTGAATCCCGAAGGCGTCTTAAAAATCTAAGGTTTCCAGCGGGGCGGGTTTGATAAATCGTCAATTATCGGCTGCTATCCTCGGTGAAACCCGCCCCCTGTCATACCATTTGAGATTTGAGATTTGAAGAAATGGGAATCACTGATTCAATAAGGGTTTCGAGGTTTCCTAAAGTTGCATTCTTTTTTTAGATGAGTTACGGTTTGTGCGTGTGGTTTCGCTAAGAAGAAAAGCCAGAGCTTGCGAACAAAAAAATATCTGCGTTAAGCGGGGTGAATATGCGGTTAAAATATTATTGAATGAGTATAAAGCAATAATAGATGCTGAATAGTAACTGCCAAAGTCGCAATAAATCTGTAATGTTTGATGCTTTTGCAACAGAATACGATTTCGCTGCCACCTTGCAAAACCAGAACGATTTTTTTACTAACAACCTATCTGCCAGCAAAGGTGCAGCATTAGATATTGGCTGCGGTTCGGGAATTCTGGCTTTTGAATTAGCCCAGTATTACGATAGTGTAGTCGCCGTCGATTTGTCAGCAAAAATGCTAGATATAGCCCGTCAAAAACGCTCAGCCCCCAATATCGAATACATCCAAATGGATGCCAGTCAATTAGCACTCGATCGCCAATTTGATTTAATAGTTAGTGCTGCTACTTTTCACCACCTGCCCAACCTCCCCGCCGCCCTCTCATCAATTAAAAAATTGTTAAATCCGCACGGAAAAATCGTCTTTCTAGATAATATATCGGAAGTCGAGACACCTGCTACAATAGGCTACATATTAGGTGCAGCGAGAGATTTTAGACCAGACTGTTCCACCTACGGATTTCGCAATGCTTTAAGATTATTAAAATTTCGATTGTCGCCTGGGTGGTTGAAGCATTTAGCTAGCGATAGATATTTGTCAGAACGGAGATTTAGAAAAATTTACGGTCGTTGCTTTCCGGGCTGTTATTTTGTAAAATTGGGTTGTTTTATGGGCGTAATCTGGGAATATTTGTAATGCAAAACAACGCGATAAAATCGGGATCTGTAAGGGGACAAAAAACTCACATCCGCCAGTTGGGCATTAATCTCGATCGCTGGTATGCCATCGCCCGCAGCACCGAGGTGCAAAATCAGCCGCTAGCTGCGAAAATCTGGAATCGGGCGATCGTACTTTTCCGCGACAGTTCAGGCAAAATCAACGCTTTAGAAGATAGATGTCCGCACCGGCAAGTTAAACTCAGCCACGGCCAAGTTAAAGGCGATTTAATCGAATGCGCTTACCACGGATGGCGGTTAAATGCAAGGGGAGAATGCGCCGAAGTCGATTATTTAGCAGAAAATCAAAAGCTACCTAACTGCAAAATTCGCTCCTATCCAGTCAAGGAAAAAAACGGTTTTATCTGGCTGTTTCCCGGCGACGAAACGCAAGCAGAAAAAATAGATTTATTAGATTTATCAGAGTGGGAACATCTCAATTATATTGCCACAGTTTCAGTCATCGACTGTCAAGCACACTATTCATTTTTAATTGAAAACTTGATGGATATGTACCACGGACACTTGCACGATGATTGGCAAGCTTGGGCAAATCCGGTGTTAGATACTTTAGAAGAAGATGAGCATCAAGTAACTGCTCGCTATCAGGCACAAAGTTATTACAAAATAGATAAAATTTGGTCAATTTCTCAGTTGTTTTTTAAATCTCTGCGCCGACTGCACCCGGAACCGCTGGAGGTGAGCTATATTTACCCGCACTGGGTTTCAACTTTGGGGAGCGACTTTAAGATTTACTGCTTGGTTTGTCCGGTTAGCGAGACAGCAACTCGCGCTTATTTAATTCATTTTACCTCATTAAATGCGTTTTGGCGGCTGCACAAATTGCCTGTTTGGTTTCGCAAGTTTATCAAAGATAGTTGTTTCGGTGCTGCTCAAAAGTTATTAGATGGTTTGGTGCGGCAGGATGTATTAATGATTGAAGAAGAACAGCAGGCTTTTTTGCAGAATTCAGAAAGAAAAAGTTATGAATTAAATCGGGCTTTAGCCAGCGTGCAAAACTTGATGAAAAATCAGGCGGAAAATGGGTAATTCAGTCGCCGAGTCAAACCTGCACAGGCTAATATGTATATTTCCCAAAAATCAGGGAATTACAACCGAGGTAAATTCGGCTAGTCCTGAACGCAGAAATTGTATTTGGATGCGCTAGGATTTAGACTAAGAGTTATTTTAAAAGAAGATGAATTGGCGATCGGGGAATGAAACCGATCGCCAATCTGCGTTAATCTGCGTTAATCTGCCCCTATCTGCGGTCAAAAAAATCTAAATCCCGCAGCACAAACCTTACTTTTTAGGTTGTTGCTGCTGGTAAACGCTGATAACTTTATCGGCATAAGTAGCAGTTGCGCCACTTTTACAAGCTGCGGAGTCCCCTGTCATCCACCAGCAAGCGGCGCGGCGTACAGCGGTTAATTCATTGTTGCTGCTAGCTTTGTATTCGTCGCGCAGCAAATCGCCCACAATACAGGTAACAATTGATTTGGCTTTTGTCGCGTCTGCCTCAAATTGTTGGGGTGTTAAATCTTGTTGGGTACAGAATTTTGCCCAGCGGGAAATATTGCCCGGTAAAACTTGCCACTGACTGTACATTCCGTCATTTGCGGCTTGTGGCGGGGCGGCTTGTCGCAGCGCTTCTACGAGGGCCGAAACTTGGGCGTCGGTGACTGCTTGCGCTGCTGCTGGAAGTGCTTGCAATCCGAGGCTAATTATCAGGCTGCCGAATAGTAGATTGGTTTTTGCGATCGATTTAAAATTCATTCACAATGCCCTGTTTGATTTAAACTTTGTTCCCTCAAACAAGGTTTACTATTTTGTCTATCGAATACCTCTGTCTTAAGTATGATTTGCTTGTTGAAGGGACTGTCGATGCCCTACGATAGAAATTGCCGATCGACTGCGATCAAATTATGGAAGTACAACCGAGGGAAATTAGACGTTACATCCGACCTGATGGCAGGATTCCTTTTTTAGAGTGGTACTATTCCCTACGAGATGGCAAAGCCCAAGTTAAGGTTGATGCAAGGCTTGAGCGAGTTAGTCTCGGCAATCTGGGGGATTATAAGTCAGTCGGAGATGGTGTCTGCGAACTCAGGATTAACTACGGCCCTGGCTACCGGATTTATTTTAGACAAATAGGAGCGACAATTGTGCTTCTGCTCTGTAGTGCGGATAAAAGTACCGGTAGTCCTGCACAAGTAAGGATGTAATTCCATGAAACCCCTTCTGTATAAGGATTGAGCCTGCCCAAAACCTTACTGTTGCAGGACTACCAAAGTACCCAAGAACAAGATATTCTCAAAGCGAAGGAGTATTCGGCAGACTATGAAAGAAATGAAAATGCCTACCAGCGATAGCTACCGCGAGTCCCTAATTGAATCTCTCAAAGATGCCGAACACGCTGGTGGTTTTATCGGGGCTATCTTGGAAGAAAAAGACCCTGAACCCGCACTTTTGAGAAATGCCATCAGAAAGGTAATTGAGGCTCGAATCAGGATGAATGCTCTTTCGGAGTCAGCAAAAGAACATCACGAAAAACTTGACAAGATGCTGACTGAAAGCGGCGGTTCGGAAATTTACTGTTTGGTAGAATTACTCGAAGCATTAGGATTTAAACTAGAAATTACTGTCGCAGATCCTGAGTGGTCGGCTGACTCGGAATCAACGGATTTTGGGGAATCAGAATTATCGCCCGAACCAGCTAATTTATAGCAGATTGCAGTTTCATTTCGAGCGAAATAAAGCTTCATAGAGGTTATCTGTTGTGTGGGGGCGGGTTTATATAAATTGTTGGCGGGTCTCAAATTTTATTTGTAAAACCCGCCCCTACAGGCCATCGTAGGGGCGGGTTTCACCAACCATTTATGTTAGAAACCTACCATCTCAAAAACGCGCCCCCGCTTGGGCGGCAAATCCGCAATTAGTTATATCATCGCAGTTCGATCGCCCTCACCCTTCCCTCACAAAATCTAACAACCGATGAGCCATTTCTAGCTTGCTGCAAGATGCTATTTCTACTTGCTTGCCGGCGGCATTAATTAATATTGCTTCATTGGTATTGCTGCCAAAACCTGCACCTATTCGATCGATCGGGTTGGCGGCAATTACATCCAGTTTCTTCGCCCGCAATTTCTCCAAAGCCGGCTTGACAATATCCCCAGTTTGTGCTGCAAAACCGATTAGTTTTTGGTGCGGCTGTTTCAAATTTCCCAACTCTGCCACAATATCCGCTACCGGTACCAAAGGCAAACAATTCGGGAGCGATCGCTTCGGCAGTTTTTCACTGCTGTACTCAGCCGGTCTCACATCCGCTACCGCCGCCGCCATCACCGTCAAATCCGCATCGTGAAAGCATTGCAGCATCGCCTCCCGCATTTCTCGTGCACTCGTAACTGCGATCGCCCGCACACCTGAGAGCGGCAACTCGCCAGTTATACTGTGTACCAGCGTCACTGTCGCGCCCCGGTGCCCTGCAGCTTGCGCCAAAGCTATACCCATTTTGCCACTGGAAGGATTGCCGATAAACCGCACCGGATCGAGGTGTTCCCGCGTTCCTCCCGCACCGATCAACACCCGAAGGCCCGCTAAATCTCGATCGCCCTTCGCATACAACAGCGATTCAATATGAGGCAAAATCTCATCAGGTTCTGCCATGCGGCCGACACCCGCGCGATCGCACGCCAGCATACCCGCCCCCGGATTCGCCGCATGATAGCGCCGATAACTCAACACTTCCCGCCAATTCCGCTGCACCGCCGGCTGTTCCCACATATCCGTATTCATCGCCGGTGCCAGCAAAATTGGGCAAGTAGAAGCTAAGACAGTATTAGTCAGCAAATTATCAGCAAAACCCCCCGCCAACTTAGCCAAAGTATTAGCCGTCAAAGGAGCAATCACAAAAACTTCCGCCCATTCTCCCAGTTGAATGTGCAAAGGGCGCCCGTGACTTGCTTGCCAAAAATCTTTGTCAGTAAAAGCAGGATGGCGGCAGAGAGTAGCAAAAGTCAAAGGCGTCACAAACTCCCCGGCCGCATCAGTAAGAATAGCTTTAACTTCCGCTCCAGCTTTCGCTAAAGTTGAAACTACTTCGCAAACTTTGTAAGCCGCAATCCCGCCGCTAACGCCGATTAAAATTCGTCTGCCTTTCATGTCATACCATTTTAGATTTTAGATTTTAGATTTTAGATTTTAAATGGGGAATGACTGATGAATACCAGGGTTGATATCTGGGCTACATTCACATTCTTTTTTGAAACGGGTGTCATTTTATCATAAAAAAGAATCAAGAAAGAAATTAAGATAAAAACAGACTAAAATCCCTCACTCATCTGTTTAATCTGCAACAAAATATGCTGCTAACTTCTTCCTCAATTCCGTCGAAAATTTTAAGCTAGATTTTTCAGTCTATGCTTCGTCGTAGGCTTCCATATCCAGAAGGTGGAGATAAGGTTCAACCAGCTCCGGCCGCTGAAAGGCAAGCGATCGCAACAAATGCCAATCATTCAATCCCTCAAAAGGATCTGTATAATCGTCAACTTCCAAACGGACAGCCAATTCTGCCACGTCCTGAGAAGTAAGTACAGCAATATCGCGCGATGCTTTGGTTAAAGTTTTCATTTTTTCCCCTGCCCGAGACTTCCGCCATACTATATACTAAACCTTTAATCAGATTTCGACACAGTTTCTACAACAAAACTTCGCATTACATCTATAACTTCCGGCAGAATCTCGTGTCCCATGTTAAATTCTCGATACTGCACCGCAGCTCCCCAAGCCGTCAAACTCTCGCCCGATCGCACAGCAGCACTAACGGGAACAATAGTATCTTGAGTACCGTGTACGATTAAAACAGGTGGCAAAACACTCCCCGCAACTGGCGCAATCTGGTGTAAATAACCGCTCAGACAAATTAAACCAGCTAAAGGCAAAGTCGATCCCACATCTAGAGTCATCGCTCCGCCTTGAGAAAAGCCACCTAAAATCGTGCGAGACAAAGGCACGCCCGTGCTGCTTTCCAAAGACAGCAAAAATTCTCTCAGCAATTGCCGGCTTTCTACCAATCCCTGAGCGTCTTTGGTTTGAAGGTCATACCACGCTTTGCCGCTCGTTACCTGGGGATGGGGAAAGGGGGCATCGGGAAATACAAACTGATAATCCGGCAAATTGAAAAAGGGTGCTAAGGAAGTCAAATCCCGAGCATTAGCACCCCATCCATGCAAAGCGACAATCAAAGCGACAGGTTTGCGATCCGTTGTGGGCGGAATGCTAATAGATTGTAAAGACATCGTAGTTAATAATTGGTAATCTGGGCTTGCTACAATTATAAATTGTCACGACAGGTAAAATCCCAGATATTTGTTTTGGGCGATATTTAACTATAAATTAAGACGCGCTTGGCAATAACTCTAACTCAGGAAAGTTGACTGTTAATTGTAGGGTGCAAAATAAGCACCCGGAGCATCTTTCACAGGCATGCAAGCCAAATGCTCGCTAGATATATATAGCCCAGTCTCACCAAGAGTGAGGTCTGTCTGGTAAGGGGGAATGGGTAATGAAGAATGGGCACTACCGTGCTTTTGAACCGCAAGCTTTTTCATGATTACCTTTTTCCCGATTACCGATTACCGATTACCGAAAACCCAAGCCTCCGCGAATCTTTTTGATAACTACTATATGTCAATCGAGTTCTCCGGTTCCCGCTCCTCAAAACTATTTTGACAAAATTGAAAGGCTCCCAATTTCTTCAGCTAATTCACTTGATATTACTTCTCAAAAATGCTGCAACCGTAGAGTACATCTAAACCATTAGACATTAAGTCGTTCCCAATTATAAAATCTAAAATCTAAAATCTAAAATCTAAAATGGTATGACACCTACCGCAGGTGAACTCTTAGAAAGAGATTGCTTAGACTGTTGCCGCACCGGCACCTCAATCCAGAATTCAGTTCCCTCTCCCGGAGCCGATACGCACCTGAGCGAACCTTGATGTTTGTCCACTATTTGATAGCCGATCGACAATCCCAAGCCAGGACCTTGGCCTACAGGCTTGGTAGTAAAAAACGGATCGAACAAACGTTTTTTGACATTCTCAGTCATGCCCGTTCCATTGTCAGCGATTCGCACGCATACACAATTAGAACTTAAAAGTTCAGTGCGAATCCGAATAGTAGGTAAAAATGCAGAATTCGAGGCGTTGTTTTCGAGCCTTTTTTGATTTTCTGCATCCGATAAAACATCAATAGCATTGACCAAAACATTCATAAATACCTGATTCAATTGTCCCGCCCAGCACTCCACTAAGGGCAAATCTCCGTAGTCTTTGATGAGTTTAATGCCAGAAAAATCAGCTTTTGGTTTCAGCCGACTATCCAAAATCATCAAGGTGCTGTCAATGCCTTGGTGAATGTCAACCGCCTTCATTTCAGCTTCATCCAAGCGCGAAAAATTCCGCAGAGAAAGCACGATCTGGCCGATCCGTTCAGCTCCCATATTCATCGATTTTAGGATTTTAGGCAAGTCTTCACTGATAAACTCCAAATCAATATCTTTTAGTTTCTCTTGCACTTCGGGCGTTGGGTTGGGATATTGCTGCTGGTATATTTCCACAAGTTCCAGCAAGTCTCGAGTATATGCGCCTGTATGGATCAGGTTGCCAGAGATGAAGTTGACAGGATTGTTAATTTCGTGAGCAACTCCAGCCACCAACTGCCCCAGGCTGGACATTTTTTCAGTTTGGATTAGTTTAAATTGAGCTGACTGCAAATTTTTTAGTGCCGTTTCTAGTTCAGCGGTGCGCTGTTTTAGTTGAATTGTGCGATCGTACACTTGCTGTTCTACTTTTGCAGTACGTTCTAGAGACATCAACAGGTAAATCGTCAAGCTGCCAGTCATCAATAGCCCGATCGCGCCAATTGCCAGCGAACCTTGATGCGTGCTCATACTGTTGTACCCCTTTCCAGGCAAAACAAGCAGCCTCCACTGGCGGTCTGCTACGTTAAATAGGCGAGTGCAAGCACTCGGATATTGACAGATTTTTCCCCGCAAATTAGTTAACTCTGGCTTTTCGTGTTTTGGGTTATCTATCAACTGCTTAGCTTGTGAGTCGTAGCGAACCAGAAACCGTTCTTTCTCTATAGCAGAGTTGTCATAGAGGTAAAAATTAATCTTGTCTAAATTTAGCGATTCTAAAGAGGAATCGACCATATTGGTAATCTGAAACAGACCTGCAATAACTCCCATGAGGTTTTGGCGGCCGTTAACCGAGTTATCTGCAGAAGTTGTGCGGCGGGGTACTGGTAGAAATACTTGCAATCCCGGTTGATTGTTGCTGACTAATCTAATCCGCGGGGAAGCCGCTATTTGCCCGGTATTCACCGATTTCTCTAAAGCTGCTTTGCGATCGGGGCTGGAGGCAACATCAAAACCGATCACTTTGTTATCTTCTTCTAATGCTTCTCTGTAAATAATGGGAAAGTATTCCGATCGCGCTTTTGCTTTGACCTGCTTTTTGTCAGGAGTTCGTTCGTAAATTTGAAATGTCGGAAAACCTTCGGATCGAATTGTCCGTTCGTAAGCTGTTTTTTGGGCAGCCGGCACGCGCCGAATCCAATTAACAGAATGTATAGCAGTATTTCGGGCAAGTGCAGGTTGAACGAAGTGCTTAAAATCTTCTCTGCTAATTTCAGTAGATGCCCTGTAGAATCCTTCAAGTGAGTACAGAACTTCTAAATTTTTATTGATGCTTTGCTGCAATGTCACATTCAGGCGATCGGCTTGCTGATGAAATTCCGCTTGCATTCGTTGGTTTTCCCCATGCCACACGACGGCTGCGGCTGCCAATGACAAACTCGTACCGGTGCAAAGAGTCAAGGCTGCTGGAATGTAGCGACGGTGCGACAGTAAAGTTTCCGTCAGCGAATTAAACCAATTGCTCGCAACATTCATATTCTCACACCTTCTGCCACCGGAGTGCAATTCGTTTAAAGACTTGTGAAATTCCTTGATAGCACGAAGGACACCGCACAAACGAGATTGTCTAAAAACTTACGATCGCACGAATAGGACTTACCCTGAGAAAGCCTAGTTGTACCAAAATATTGGTGTGGTAACGAAAAAGCTGGGAAGAAACCGGGTTTCTTCCGAATAGTGCATCCGCGACTGAGGAATTGAAACCAATTGTAACTAAGTGTAACGAAGCCAGTTCCCATCTGGGCGCTTCCAACTTCCTGCCCCGGAAGAACCGGGGAACAAGAAAAAGCCTCGATCTGGTGTGGCGGGTACTCAATACCCGCCCTACAAAGCCAACTTAAATTTGGAACCGCTTACAAAACAGTCCCTATTTCCTTCAAATAAACCCGCGTAAACGGTTCCCCATCCCCCAGAGTATACTGTTCGATCAATCCCTGGCGGCGAATAGAAATACTACTTCCTTCCCTTACCACCACAGTATCGTCCTCAGTGCTTTCTCTGACCAACATCATCTCAATTTCTCCCGGATTGTCCAGCACCACCATATTGCTGCCCCGATAAAACATTCCCTCAGCTTCCAAAATATCTTCTGGATATTCAGCAATTAACAAATCGAGCTTGGGATGCCGCAGCAAACTTTGCAAGTTCAGATGGTAATTCTTATTCAAAACTTTTTCAGAACGGTTAATAAAAAGCCCGCCGCGACAAACAGCACCGATTGTCCAATCGGGATGCTGCAACAGAATATGGTCGATGGTTTCTTGTAGGTCATGTACCGAAATTCGGTTGAAAGTAATAATCGGAATTCTGGCGGAGTTTGCCGATTGAAAGAAAGTTTCGATAATATGGGAAGGCACATCAACCCCTTCGCCGACAGCGGGGTTGAGGTGCATAAAAATTCCCGGCGCGGCATTGATCTCGATAATCCCCAAATTGCCTGTTTTCCAAGATTTGGCGAGAGTTTCTGTTACCACATCAATCCCCAAACAAGTTAACCGAAAATGTAGGGCGATATCTTGAGCCAAAACAATGTTATCCGGGTGAATAGTGCCGGTAGCGTCGATGCTGACGCCGCCTGCCGAAAGATTAGCGACTTTGCGTAGATACACAGTGCGATCGCGAGTTAGCACGCTATCCAATGACAGCCCTTGTTCTTCCAGATACATTTCCATCGCTTCGTCGGACTGAATTTTGCTCATCGCCGAAGTTGGCGTATCCAAACGTTCTGGTTTGCGGTTTTCACGGCGGATCAATTCGCGAATTGTTGAGTCGCCATCACCTGTTACCGAAGCGGGCCGGCGTTCAGTTGCAGAAACAAATTTGCCGTCAACGCACAGTATCCTAAAATCCGCTCCTTTGATGCTGTTTTCCACAATTACTCGTACCGGGTCTGTTTCGGGAATGGCCTTAACTGCTCTTTTAAAAGCCACCTGCAATTCCTCGGCATCCCGGACATCTGCTGTTACGCCAATTCCTTTATGACCGACTACTGGTTTGATAGCAACTGGGTAGCCAATTTCTCTAGCAACTGCCAGAGCTCCGTTTTCTGTGGAGACGATATCGCCTTTGGGAACAGGAAATCCTAATGTAGCGAGAAAAGCTTTACAATCGTCCTTGCGCGTGGTAAAATCTGAGTCTAAGTGGCTGTCACAATCAAAGGTAGTTGCAGAGCCGCGAATCAGTTTTTTACCGTACCCGTATTGCATTAATCCTTCATCCCACAAATAAAATGCGGGAATGCCTTTTTGGGATGCCGCTCGCATTAACGAATAAACTGTCGGGCCTCCGTAAACTGACTGCCGGAACATATTTTGCAGCGCGCCCATTTGTGATTCCAAGGGAAAGTCTTGATTTTGATTGATGGCTTCAAACCAATCCCAAACTGCGTAAACTACGGCTCTGGCGGTGCGGGCGTGAAGTGCTTCTATGCTGATTCTGTTAAAGTGAGAAAACGGCTTGATGTTCCAGTGTTGGAAGTGCAAACCCATGTCGAGTTTTGCTACTTCTGAGGCGGTACGGCCGAACAGTTGGGCGTGGTTCGAGAAAGTTTCCTGCAAGAGTTGCGGGTAGCGATCGCCAATAATTTCCTGGTAATGTGCGATCGGCAAAGGTTCGCTCGCGCCCGTCACCGCTAAATCAAAAACAAAAGCCGCGGTGTCTAAATAAGGGTTGGGCCCGATATAGTGTTTGAAGTTAAAAACATCAAAAATATCGGTTTTTCGAGCATTGACGCGGGCTGTTTCGGTGCTTTTTTCTTGCAGCATTTTCTAACCTCCTTTGATATAATTTTTTACGGTAACTTTATAGTCGGTGCACGGGATACTACCTGCGGGCATAGATATTCCAGCAGTGAGACAAATACTCCGAGCAATTCTGTCTTCAGTATTGCCAGAGAGGGGGAGTGGGATAGTAGGGGAGATGGGGAGATGGGGAGAGGGGGAGATGGTGAGAGTGGGAACATATTCCTTGTTCCTTCAACATCTGACTAAGCATTGATGACTAAGCACTTATGACTAATGACTACTTCTTTCCTCCTTCCCAAAAAAAGCTATAACTTTTGAGAGGTACACTGTGTACTTATAATTGTTTATGACAGTGAAAGAAAATTTAAGAGGCAGCAAATTATGAAAATCGCACAAACTGCTCTCAGAGAAAAAGTCCACCACTTAGCTGAGGAAGCCTTTCACCGGAAACTAATTTCTGGCTACGGCGACGGTCAAAACAGCAACGAATATCAGATTGTCTGGAACGGCAAACCCAGACACCTACCTTTAGAACGGGCGAGTACCATATTGAGCAATTTGATCGAGCGATCGCACTAACGGGCGATCGGACTAATTGAGGACTTACGCTCATCAATCCGATTTCTACGAGCAATCTGAGGAGGATTAGCGCAGAATCGCATCGGAAACCGGATCGATCGCGGCGCGCGCGTCAGTCCTGTAATTTAAGCTCATTTCTTCACCCCTCCTATCTCCTGTTAGGGGGGGTAAGTTTGTTTTGTGGATCGTCGAGGATGAGTAAACTCCCAGATCACCCTTGCTGCGTGCGTCCTAGAGTGGTAGAAGCCTGATATTTTTTGGTATCTATATATACCTTTGGGCAGTTCTCGGACAAAGGAATTTTGTGTTTTAGTGAAATTTAATAAATTAAAAGTGGAGATCGTATGGCGAGCAACGAAAATCAGGGGAAGTTGCTAATTATTGGGGGCGCGGAAGACAAAGAGGGGGAGTGTAAAATTCTGCGGGAATTCTTGCGGTGCGCCGGAGGCACTAAAGCCCGCATTGTAGTGATGACGGCTGCAACAAGCCTGCCGGGAGAAGTAGGAGATAATTACATCCGAGTGTTTGAGCGACTTGGCGCTGAAGATGTGCGAGTTGTTGACACCCAGAGACCCGAAGATGCCA